>JAZRPK010000066.1:0-13002 GCA_045649145.1 Clostridia bacterium | reverse complement strand
GTTCGGTATTGCGCTGGACTCATTTCTTTTAGCTTCATAGAAAATCTTTCGTTGTTGTAGTAATCAATATATTTCTTCAACTTTTTTGTCAAGTTTGGCGGGTACCCTTTTCGTGTTCTGCTCGTCTTACGCGCTCTGTCTCGTCTTTCTTTCATCGGCCCTTCGGGCTCCTTCTTCTAAAAAATATGAGTTCCCACCTATGTATCATTGATGTAGCTGCCGTTTCTTATTGCTTTACAAAATTATATTTTCGTGCTGTTTCTCTATACCCCAATCGGTCTTCTCGCATATCATTATGACTGTCTTTTTTTGTGCTAAAAAAAATAAACTTTTTTTCAAAAAAGTATGTTAATTTTTAAGAAAGTGTGATATAATAATTTGAATAATGATAAGGTGGGTGAACTGTGTGATAAAAAGTATGACAGGTTACGGCAGAAGTGAGGCTGTAATCGACGGAAAAAAGATATTTTGCGAAATAAAATCGGTTAATCACAGATACAGCGACTACTCAATTAAAGTACCGAGAAACTTAGGATTCCTTGAGGACAAGGTTAAAAAGCTTGCAAGCGAGAAAATATCCAGAGGTAAGGTTGATATTTATGTCGGCATAGAATACTGCGAGACATCGGACAGAAAGATATACTTAAATACCGAGCTTGCTAAGGAATATATAAAGGCACTCGGTCAGTTAAGGGACGAAATGTCCTTGCGTGACGATATTTCTGTAATGAATGTTGCACGTTTTCCTGACATCTTCCGTGCAGAACGCCTCGAAGAGGATGAGGACAAGCTGTGGGAGGCAGTGTCGGGCGTTGTTAAAAATGCATTGGAGGAATTTTCTAAAATGCGTGCACGTGAGGGAGAGCGGATCGAGGCAGACCTTACTGCAAGAATTGAGTATATGAGGAGCGTTGCTGCCAAAATTGAGGCACGCTCGCCGGAAACAGTCAATGAATACAAGAACAAGCTATATGCAAAGATTAAAGAGGTTTTAGACGGCAGAGAGGTTGACGAGGCAAGAGTTCTTACCGAGGTTGCCATCTTTGCAGATAAGGTTGCCGTAAATGAGGAAACAGTCCGTCTTTCAAGCCATTTTGACGAGTTTTATAAAATAATATCTGCTGATGAGCCTGCAGGCAGACGCCTTGACTTTCTCATTCAGGAGATTAACCGTGAAATCAACACAACTGGCTCAAAGGCAAATGATATTGAGATTTCACGTTTCGTAGTTGAGCTAAAGGGCGAAACGGAAAAACTAAGAGAACAGGTACAAAATATTGAATAAGAGTGCATCCGTTGGCAATATCTAAAAAGGAGCTGATAACAAAATGAAGCTTATAAACATTGGTTTTGGTAATATGGTCGCATCAGGGAGGGTTATTGCTGTTGTAAGCCCCGAATCTGCGCCTATTAAGAGAATAATCCGTGAGGCTGAGGATAAGGGTATGATGATTAACGCTACATACGGCAGACGTACACGAGCGGTACTGGTAACCGATTCCGGACATATAATTCTGAGCGCCCTCCAGCCTGAAACGGTTTCACACAGATTTGAGGAAACGGAGGAGCTTTTGGAAGATTATGAATAAGGGTGCATTATTTATTATCTCAGGCCCGTCGGGAACAGGTAAGGGCACGGTTTGTAAGGAGCTTATAGCTCGTGGCGATGTCTTTTTGTCTGTGTCTGCTACGACACGTGATAGACGTGCAGGTGAAATTGACGGCGAAACATACCACTTTACCGACAAAGCAGGCTTTGAAAAAATGATTGCCGCAGGCGAGATGCTCGAATGGGCGTGCTATAACGGCAACTATTACGGAACACCAAAGGCAGCCGTTGAGAAAATGCTATCCGAGGGCAGAAACGTAATTCTCGAAATTGAGCCTCAGGGAGCGCTTGCGGTAAAGGAAAAAATGCCCGAGGCGGTACTTATCTTCGTAATTCCGCCGTCGGTTGAGGTCTTAAAGGGCAGACTCCTTGATAGGGGCAGAGAAAGCGAAGAAGAAATTTTTGAAAGGCTTGCCGCAGCTGTTTGGGAGCTGGAGCAGGCAGAAAAGTATAATTATATTGTCGAAAATGACGCATTGTCCGACTGTGTTGATGAAATATCAGCAATAATGGCAAGCGTAGTTAATAAGAGAAATAAGGTTTATTCACTTCTTGAAGAAGCGAAAGAAAGGAAGTAAGAAAATGATAATCAAACCGGGAATAAGTACACTTGAAAAATGCGTAGACGACGGCTGCAGATATATACTTGTTACAATGGCAGCTAAGCGTGCAAGAATGATTGGCGAAAGCGGCGAGGGTCTTGTTGAGGCTGACTCTAAAAAGGCTGTTTCCGTTGCAGTAGCAGAGATTGCTGCAGGAAAGATAGGCTACACCAAAGTTAAGGAAGACACCGCTGACGCCGACACTGAGTAATGGTTGTCAAGGTAATAGTCAATCACGGGACTCGTGCGCCCGATAAGCTTTATGACTATTTTGTAGGCGAGGAACACGAGAGCAGAATTGAGATAGGAAGCAGATTAAAGGTTCCTTTCGGTGCAAAAAACCGTGAGGTAGAGGCGTATGTTTTCGCAGTTAAGACGAAATCCAATGCCAAAAATCTAAAGTCAGTTATAGATGTCTATGACCGTGCATTTGACGAAAAGATGCTTCCGCTTATAGAGTGGATGCGTGACAGCCTTGTTTGCACATATATTGACGTTATAAAAACCATTGTCCCGAGGGGCAGTATCAATAAGCCTGACGAATGGATAGAGACAAATCTACAAGCCGATGACGAGATTTCTAAAACGCTTTCTGCCAACGGCGGTGCGATGGAGATAACCGAGCTTTTGTCCCGCTTTGATACCGACGTTTCTGCTAAGGTAAATGACCTTTGCAAAAAAGGTATATTAAAGCGTACCTATCGTGACAGACGTGATGTTAAAAATGCCGTGGTGCGTGTTGCATATGCGATTGTTGACAGTGAGGAAATCGCCACGATAATTAAGTCTTTGCAAAACCGCGCGCCCGTTCAGGCGAAAATGCTTGATATTCTCTCAACTGCACCTTGGATTTCGCTTGCTGATTTAGTTCGTTTTTCTGACGGCTCATACGGCGCAATCAGAGCTTTGGAGAAAAAGGGATATATTGCCTGCCGTGATATGCAGGTTATGAGAAACCCTGTAAAGCACCAAGAGCGTGATGAGAAAAAAATACTGACTAAAGAGCAGCAGACAGCCTTTTCCCGAATAGACGAAATGCTGCAAAAAGGCTTTTATGAGTTTTTGCTCCATGGCGTAACAGGCTCGGGAAAAACAGAAGTCTTTCTGCACGCAATAGAAAGCTGCATAAATAATGGCAAAAAAGCCGTTATGCTTGTTCCTGAAATTGCGCTGACACCTCAGATGGTGTCGAGATTTTCGGCACGTTTTGGCGATAGGATTGCCGTTTTCCACAGCGGACTCTCCCTTGGCGAGCGTTATGACGAATGGTGCAGAATGCGTGATGGTAAGGCAGACATTGTAATTGGTGCAAGGTCGGCGGTTTTCGCTCCGTTTGACGATATTGGAATGATAATAATTGACGAGGAGCACGAGCAAAGCTACAAATCGGAGATGCAGCCGAGATACAACACACACGAGGTTGCACGTTTTCGTGCAAAGCAGCATAATGCGCTTTTGCTCCTCGCATCTGCAACGCCGAAGGTAGAAAGCTATTATGACGCACTCGCAGGCAACAAGGAGCTTTTGACAATAGATAAACGAATAAATGAAAGAGATTTGCCCTCTGTTTCGATTGTAGATATGAGGGAGGAGCTTTCAAAGGGTAATCGTTCTATACTATCAAATCTCCTTCGTGAAGAAATAGCCGATAATATTAAACGGGGTGAGCAGACAATACTCTTTCTTAACCGCCGTGGCTTTTCGACCTTTGTGTCCTGCCGCAGCTGCGGGTTTACCGCCCAGTGTCCTAACTGCAGTATATCCCTTACATACCACAAATTTAGTGATACTTTAAGATGTCACTATTGCGGTCACACCATAAAAAATTACACCAAATGTCCCTCGTGCGAAAGCCCGTATATCCGCTATTTTGGCGGCGGTACGCAAAAGGTGGAGGAGGAAATTTCGAAGCTTTTCCCCGATGCTGCTGTTATGCGTATGGATAACGATACAACAAGCGGTAAGGGCGGACACGAGCGTATTTTGTCCGAATTTGAACGCACCAAGGCGGATATCCTGATTGGTACACAGATGGTTGCAAAAGGACTTGATTTCCCGAATGTGACGTTGGTGGGAGTAATATCAGCCGACACATCGCTTTTTGCAGATGATTTTCGTGCTTCGGAAAGGACATTTGACCTTTTGGAGCAGGTAACAGGGAGAGCGGGAAGAGCAGGCAAAAAAGGGAGAGCGATTATCCAGACCTATTCGCCCGAGCATCCTGCGGTTGTGCTTGCATCAAAGCATAATTACAAGGAGTTTTTCGATGGTGAAATAAAGGTAAGACGTGCTATGAACTACCCGCCATTTTGCGATATAGTAAGCGTCGGCTTTTCGGGCCCGAATGAGCAAGTAGTGTCCGAATGTGCAAAACGCTTTGCAAGAGAGATAGCCGAAGAAGAAAAGCTTAAAGGCAAAATCCGCATTATCGGTCCGATAAGAGCGGCAGTTGCCAAAATACAGAACAAATACCGCTGGCAGCTTATAATTAAACTAAAGCGCGGCGAAAATATAACTGCATATCTTTCAAAAGCGACCGAGGTGTGCAGAAAGAACAAGAACTATGAAACGGTCAGCATAGTAACAGACAAAAATCCGAATACCATATTTTAGAAAGGGGCAGACAAACCGATGGCGCTTCGTGAAATCAGAAAAAAAGGTGATGAAATTCTGGAAAAGACCTGCAAGGAGGTAAAAGTCTTTGACGAAAGACTGTGGATTCTCCTTGATGATATGTACGATACAATGATTGATAGCGACGGAGTAGGTCTTGCTGCGCCTCAGGTCGGAATATTAAAACGTGCCGTTGTAATTGATATAGGCGAGGGCAAAATTGAGCTTATAAATCCCGTCCTTGTTTCCGAGGAGGGTACACAAAACGGCTCGGAGGGTTGCCTTAGCGTTCCGGGTGTTTACGGCGAGGTTGAAAGGCCTCAAAAGGTTACCGTCGAAGCCCTTGACCGTAATGGCGAGAAGATAACTGTTACAGGCGAGGATTTGCTTGCGAGGGCATTGTGCCACGAAATAGAGCATTTAGACGGCAAGCTTTTCTTAGAGCGTGTTACAGAGTTTTTGGAGTAGGAGCTGATTTTAGTTGAGAATACTGTTTATGGGTACACCCGATATTGCAGCAGGCTGCCTTGAAAAGCTGATTGGCGAAGGCTTTGAGATTGTCGGCGCAGTCACAAGGACAGACAAACCAAAGGGCAGAGGACACAAGGTAGTGCCGACAGAGGTCAAAACTACTGCACAAAAATATGATATCCCCGTATTTCAGCCCGAATCGCTTAAAAATGGTGAACTTGAACCTGTGCTTGACGAGCTTAAGCCTGATATAATAGTGGTTGTTGCATATGGCAGAATATTGCCGAAATATGTGATAGAATACCCCAAATACGGCTGCATCAATATGCACGCATCGAAGCTTCCCAAATACCGTGGTGCAGCACCTATTCAAAGAGCAGTAATCGACGGTGAAAAGGAAACGGCTGCAAGCGTTATGCTTATGGACGAGGGACTTGATACGGGAGATATTCTTTTAGAAAAAATATTAAAAATCGGTGATGAGGAAACAGCCGGCGAGCTGTTTGAACGTATGACTGTTGCTGGTGGCGAGGTTTTATGCGAGGTGCTCAATGATATTGACAATATCAAACCTGTAAAGCAGGTTGGTGAGCCGGTTTATGCTCATATGATAACCAAGGAAGAAGCGCATATTAACTGGAATAACAGTGCCGGAAAAATATGCAATCTCGTAAGAGGAATGAATCCTTATCCGCTTGCTTATACTTATTATAAGGACGAGGCTGTAAAGGTGGTAAAAGCAACTGCTGTTTGCTGTGATAAGGGTGAAATCGGTGAGATACTTGAGGTTTCAGCTGACGGTATTCTTGTAAGAGCTGGGGATGGTGCAGTGCTGATAAAAGAAGTCCGTTTCCCCGGTAAAAAGACAATGGCGGTATCCGATTATATTAGGGGCAACAGTATTGAAACAGGCGTTGTTTTAAGTTAAGGAGAATGATTATGCCATTTTTTTATTATTATGACCCAACATATGTACTTGTGCTGATTGCATTTGCGCTGTCTTTGTTTGCATCATTCGGAGTCAATGCTACATTTTCAAAATACAAAAAAGTACAAAGCAGACGCTCGATGACAGGCGCTGATGCTGCACGAAAAATACTTGACAGTAACGGACTTTACAATGTGAGAGTAGAGCATATATCGGGTAACCTAAATGACCATTTTGACCCGAAAGCAAATGTGATACGCCTCTCGGACGCCACATATAATGACAGCTCGGTAGCTGCTATCGGAGTTGCGGCACACGAGGCAGGACACGCTGTTCAGCACGCTACAGGCTATGCACCGATTAAGGTGAGAAACGCAATAGTACCGGCTGTGAATTTAAGCACATCCCTTTCGATGCCGCTGTTCTTGATTGGGTTGCTGCTCGATATGGCAGGCTTGACATTGGCGGGAATAGTGCTCTTTTCGGCTTCATTGGTCTTTCAGGTAGTTACTTTGCCTGTAGAATTTAATGCATCGGGCAGAGCTATTAGAATTCTTAACACGAGCGGTATGCTTGACGAAACAGAGCTAAAGGGAGCTAAAAAGGTCTTAAGAGCCGCAGGTTTAACATATGTTGCGGCAGTAGCTGCTTCGGCACTTCAGCTCTTAAGACTTCTGATTATAGCAAACAGACGGAGAGATTAAATGAAAAGTTCACGTGAAGCCGCACTTACGGCACTTTACGAAATTGAATATAACGGAGCATATTCTAATATTGCGCTTAAAAATGTACTCTCAGGCTCGGGTCTTGACAGCCGTGACCGTGCGCTTTCGTCTGCAATTGTTTATGGCGTGACGTCAAAGAAGATGACTCTTGATTATATGATTTCAGAGCTTTCAAAGATTAAACTTAAAAAGATTTCCAAGTATATTCTCTTGATACTCAGAATGGGACTTTATCAGCTTAAATATATGGACAAAATCCCTGACAGTGCCGCTGTTAACGAAAGTGTGCGTCTGGCAAGACGTTACGGTCACAGTGCGTCAGCGGGATATGTAAACGGCATACTTCGCAAGGCGGCAAAAACTAAATTTTGCCTGCCTGACGATTTGGCAGTTAAAGAGTCCTTTGCCGTAGAAAATGCAAAAAAGCTGATAAGCGATTACGGTGACAGAGCGGCTATAATTATGTCAGCTCTTAATAAAGAGCCTAAAATGACTATAAGAGTAAATACGCTTAAAACAACTCGAGATGTCCTTAAAGAACAGCTAAACGCAGAGCTATGTCCATATTGCGATGACGGCTTGTACGTAAAGCAGCTTGATACCGCATCAAGCAGGGAATATGATATGGGACTCTTTACTGTGCAGGACGCAGCACCTATGGTTGCGTGCAGAGTTCTTGCGCCGAAAAGCGGCGACACGGTGATAGACCTTTGTGCCGCACCCGGCGGAAAAACCACTTACCTTGCCGAAATGATGAATAATGAGGGCAAAATCTATGCCTTTGACATACATTCGCACAGAGTAGACCTTGTTTTGAAAAATGCAAAAAGACTCGGAATAAGCATAATAGATGCTTCGGTTGGCGATGCAACTCTATTTAACGAAGACTATGCAGAAATTGCCGATAAGGTGCTTGCAGACGTGCCGTGCTCTGGAATAGGAATTGCAAGGAGAAAGCCTGAGCTTAAGTATAAAACGGATTTTACCTCTCTTTCGGATATTCAGCTTTCGATACTTAAAAACGGAGCGAAGTACTTAAAAAAAGGCGGCGAGCTGGTCTATTCAACCTGTACGCTCTATCGTGATGAAAACGAGAGAGTTATAGAAAAATTCTTAGAGGAAAACGAAGGCTTTGAATTGGTAAGCTTTTCGGAGCTTTTACCCGATGGCTTTGCCGAGGATAGAAGCGGTATTATGACAGTACTGCCCGATAAAACTGATTGCGACGGATTTTTCGTTGCGAAGCTTAGAAGGTGTTTATGATGATTGATTTGAAGGATTTGTCATTTGAAGAGCTATGTGAGCTCATAAAAGATGCAGGTGAGCCTAAATTCAGGGCAAAGCAGATTTTTTCGTGGTTACATAAGGGCGTAACAAGCTTTGACGAAATGACAGATATATCCAAAAAGACGAGGGAAAAGCTATCGGAGATAGCGTATGTTTCCACGCTCAAAATACGTGAAAAGTATGTTTCAAAGATAGACAAAACAACTAAATACCTCTTTGAGCTGCCCGATGGAAACTGCATCGAAAGCGTTGTTATGTATTACAAGCACGGCATTTCGATATGTATTTCCTCGCAGGTAGGATGCCGTATGGGTTGTGCGTTTTGTGCGTCAACTATTGGCGGACTTTATCGCTCGCTGACAGCGGCAGAGATATTAAATCAGGTCATTTTTGCACAAAAGGATATAGGTGAGCGGATAAGCAACATCGTTATGATGGGTATAGGCGAGCCTCTGGATAATTATGACAATGTTTTGAAGTTTCTTAATAACGTAAATCACAAGGACGGACTTAATATCGGGTACAGACATATATCACTCTCAACCTGCGGAGTGGTTGACAGGATTTACGATTTGGCAGAAGAAAAGCTGCCGATTACCTTGTCCGTTTCGCTACACGCACCAAATGATGAGATTAGAGATACAATAATGCCGATTAACAAAAGGTATAATATAGCTGAGCTTATAAAAGCTTGCAAAGATTATATCAACATAACAACCAGAAGAATAAGCTTTGAATATTCACTGATTTCGGACGTGAATGATTCGGTGGAAAACGCGAAGGAGCTTGCGGCTTTACTAAAAGGTATGCTTTGCCACGTTAATTTAATACCTGTAAATAAGGTCAAGGAGCGTGGCTTTGAAAAGGGTACAAAAGCACAGATTGAAAAGTTTCAGAATACGCTTACGCTGCTTGGAATAAATGCCACCGTAAGACGTGAGCTTGGCAGTGATATAAGTGCATCCTGTGGTCAGCTTAGAAAGAAGTTATTAGACGGAGAATAAATATACTAAAAATGCGAGGTGATGGAAAGTGAGGATAGGAGCCAAGACCGATATCGGAAGATACAGAAAGCTTAACGAGGACAGCTATTTTATCTACCGAAATGAACTCTTAGTAGGAGGAATGGTCGCCGACGGAATGGGCGGTCATAATGCAGGAGAGGTTGCCTCAAAGATGGCAGCGGAGTTGATAAAATCGGGAATAATGGACGGATTTTATCCTAATATGGACTATGTAGAATTTTCGGAACTTGTGCGTCGTGTCTTTCTTGAAACAAATGAAGAAATTTTCAGGAAAAGCAGAGTATCCCAAAACACTTCAGGGATGGGAACGACGGCGGCTGCAGCATTTGTATATAGAGGAAAGCTGATTACGGCGAATGTCGGTGACAGTCGTGTTTATGCTGTAAAGGACGGCGATATCCGACAACTTACCCGTGACCATTCGTACGTGGAGGAGCTTATAGAGCTTGGCGAAATAAGCCCCGAAAACGCTAAAAACCACCCGCAGAGGAACTACATAACAAGAGCGCTCGGAGCGGAGGCGTTCGTGAAGACAGATATTCTGATAAACGATTATAACGGCGAAATAATAGTAATCGCAAGTGACGGACTTACCAATCTTGTTTCGGATGAGCAGATAGCCGATATAGTAACGGAAAACGACGATTTCGACCTTGCGGCACAAAGCCTCGTGAGGCTTGCAAACCAAAAGGGCGGAGCGGATAATATAACCTGTGTGGTTTTTGAGGTATAAGGAAAGGGGTTTATATAATGAACGGAGAACATCTTATCGGTAAGGTTCTTGACGGAAGATATGAGATAGTTGAGGTAATAGGTATAGGCGGAATGGCAGCTGTTTATAAGGCAAGATGCAGATTGCTTAACCGATTTGTTGCAATAAAAGTATTAAAGGAATCTCTCAGCAAGGACGAGGAGAGCTTAAAACGCTTTTTGAGCGAATCACGTTCTACGGCAAAACTATCTCATCACAATATTGTAGGCATATATGACGTCGGCGAGGAAAACGGCCTTAACTATATTGTTATGGAGCTTGTAGACGGCATCACATTAAAAGAGTATATCAGCAGAAGAGGTGTGCTTGACTGGAAGGAAGCCTGCGAGTTTGCTATGCAGATAGGACTGGCACTTCAGTGTGCGCACGAGAATAATATTGTACACAGAGATATTAAGCCCCACAATATCCTTATTACCAAAGACCATACAGTTAAGGTTGCAGACTTTGGAATTGCAAGAGCGGTTACAAGCGATACTATGGTTACGGGCAAGGAAACGATGGGCTCTGTAAGATATATTTCACCAGAGCAGGCTCGTGGAGGCTACGTTGACTGCAGAAGCGACATCTATTCGCTTGGAGTGGTAATGTATGAAATGCTGACAGGTAGAGTGCCGTTTGACGGCGAAAATCCTGTTTCAATTGCGATGATGAAGCTAAACGAAACGCCTACCTCCTGCCGAATACTAAACCCCGACATTCCAACAGATGTAGGCGAAATTACAATGCGTGCAATATCAAAGGAGCAACACGCAAGATACCAGACAGCACTTGACATTGTAACAGACATAAAAACAGTATTGGACGGCAATCCGCTTGCGGCCGCTATTGGCAGCTCTGCACATTATACAGGCAGACGTAATGCTAAAAAGAAAAAGAACAGTACCAGTAAGAAAATCTCGGTTATAGCACTTGCAATAGCGATTGCGGTATTGCTTGGAACTGTTGTAAATCTGGTTATGAGCGGGGGCACCAAGCAGGTAGAAGTGCCCGAGCTGTTAAATATGACATTGGAGGAGGCAGTTACCTACGCTGCTCAATTCGGTCTCTCGGTAGATGAGGAAAATGTTGAATATGAACCCTCTGACGAGTATGAGGAGGGTAAGATTATGCTTCAGGAGCCTGGTATAAATCAGTATATGAATCCTAAAAAGAAGATTAAAGTCACGATAAGCTCGGGCGACAGCGAGGCCGATATCCCTGTACCGTCGCTGGTTGATAAGACGTATGAAGAAGCGGTGGCGGAACTTGAGGAGCTTAATCTTAAGGCGGAAAGACTTGATGAGCCGAGCGATGATGTGGAAGAAGGCTACGTAATCAGGCAATCACCGTCTAAGGGTGTTAAGGTATCGGAGGGAAGCAGTATCTTGCTGCACGTATCTGCGGGTAAAGCGGAGGATGTGGAGGTACCTGACCTTGTTGGCGAAACGCTCGAAACAGCGAGAAAGCTTATAACTGCAGCTGGACTCAAAATCAGTATAACAGAAAGAGAAACTGAAAACGAGGTGGGAAAGATTATATCCCAAAATCCTAAAAAGGGTGAAATGATTAAAGCGGATGAAGAGGTTAAGGTTGTAGTAGGAATTGAGCCTGAGGAGGTTTCGACACCTACACCGCCGCCTACACCGACACCTGCCACAGAGCCACCGACCAAGAAATATCTTTCAATCCAGATACCTGAAAATTCTCCCGAAACTGTGACCATTAAGGTAGTAGCAAACGGCAGACCAATCTACGAAAAGCAGCACAAAAAGTCAGAGGTTACGGTGGATATTCCTGTTGAGGCAAGAAATGATGCAACCGTTCAGGTATATATAGACGGTGTACTGATGATAGAACGTGTAATCGAGTTTTAATCCGATTATGAAAGGATAAGAAGTTTGAGAGGAATAATTATTAAGGGAATTGGCGGTTTTTACTATGTAAAGACCGCCGACGGCTCGGTATGCGAGTGCCGTGCTCGCGGAATATTCCGCAAAAACGGCATCAAGCCGACGGTCGGGGATGAGGTTGAGATTGAGAACTCAAGTGTTGAAAAAATATACGAAAGAAGGTCCTATCTCATTCGTCCGAGCGTTGCTAATATTGACAATCTTATAATAGTGATTTCTGCAGCAAATCCTTCTCCTGACCTTTTGCTGACGGACAAGCTTACTGTAGCTGCTGAGGCATCGGGGATTACGAGCGTTATCTGTATAAACAAGACCGACCTCGCTGATGCCGTCGAGATAGAAAAAATTTACCGAATGGCAGGTTACAGCGTGATTGTCGCATCTGCGACAGAGCTTGTGGGTGCAAAGGAGCTTAAAGAGGTTGTAAAGGGCAAGATATCTGCGTTTGCGGGACTTTCCGGAGTCGGCAAATCGAGTATATTAAATCTTTTAAGCGGTGAAAATGCCGAAACTGGCGAGATTTCACGAATTAACCGAGGTAAGCATACTACAAGGCACGTGGAGCTGTTTGAAATCGACAAGGATACATTTATATTGGACACACCAGGCTTTAGCTCGCTGGCACTTTCCGATATATGTGATATTAAAGCATCCGAGCTTGCTTATTATTATCCTGAGTTTTCCAGTGCGGAAGGTGAGTGCAGATTTAAGGGCTGCTCCCATATAAATGAGCCGGACTGTGCTGTAAAAAAGCTTATTGCCGACGGTAAGGCGTCGCAATCAAGGTACGAAAGCTACAAGGAGCTTTACGAACAGTTAAAACAAATTAAGGAATGGGAAAAGGACTAATGAAGAATTTTAAGTTAGCACCGTCGATACTGTCGGCGGACTTTACAAAGCTTGGCGAGGACGTGGCAATGTGCGAAAAAGCAGGAGCTGATTGGTTGCACATAGATGTAATGGACGGAATATTTGTGCCTAATATCAGCTTTGGTACAGTTGCGTACGAAAAGCTGAGAAAGCAGTCGGAGCTTTTCTTTGACGTGCATCTTATGATTACCGAGCCGGAGCGTTATAT
>JAZRPK010000065.1:0-23065 GCA_045649145.1 Clostridia bacterium | reverse complement strand
TCTTGCTCTTCTGGCAGCTTCTCTTGCACGTGATGCGCTGATTGTCTTTTCGACAATGGTCTTTGCAATCTTCGGATTTTCCTCCAAAAATGCTGACAGCTTGTCGCCCAAAGCACCCTCTACAAGCGCTCTAGCCTCGGGGTTACCGAGCTTTGTCTTAGTCTGTCCCTCATACTGTGCCTCAGCCACCTTAACACTGATATCTACTGTCAGGCCCTCTCTTGTATCTTCGCCGGAGAGGTTATCATCCTTTTCCTTTAAGAGATTATATTTTCTGGCATAGTCATTGATAACTCTTGTAAGTCCCGACTTAAATCCCGTTTCGTGCATACCGCCGTCAATTGTGTGGATATTATTGGCAAAGCTCAAAATGGTCTCGCTGTATGCGTCGGTATACTGCATAGCAACCTCAACCTCCATATCCTTTCTGGAGGCTGAAAAATAGATAATATCCTCGTGCATCGGGTCCTTGTTCTTATTAAGGAAGGTTACAAACTCACGGATACCGCCCTCTGCGTAGAGCACATTTTCTGTCGGCTCTTCTGCTCGGTGATCGATGAATATAATTTTAACTCCTTGATTTAGAAACGCCTGTTCACGAAGTCTTTTAAGAAGTACCTCGTAATCGAACTCGAGCACCTCGAAAATCTCGGGGTCCGGGAGGAATGTGATTTTTGTACCTGTCTTTTTGGTGTCACCAATCACCTTAAGCTTACAAGTCGGCTTACCACGTTCATAGCTTTGGTAATGAATATGCTCACCGTCAGAAACCTCTACCTCAAGACGTTCGGAAAGAGCATTAACAACCGACGAGCCAACACCATGCAGACCGCCCGAAACCTTATATCCGCCGCCGCCGAATTTACCGCCGGCGTGAAGTATTGTAAGTACTACCTCAACAGTCGGAATACCCTGTTGCGGATGTATACCAACGGGGATACCACGTCCGTTATCGGTTACTGTTACCGAGTTATCGGGGTTGATTTCGACCTTAATTTCATCACAAAAGCCTGCCAACGCCTCGTCGATTGAGTTGTCCACAATCTCGTATACGAGGTGATGCAGTCCGGCTGATGATGTCGAGCCGATGTACATACCCGGACGCTTTCTTACAGCGTCTAAGCCTTCCAAAACCTGTATTTGATTTTCGTCGTACTTGGTTTCGATTTTTTCAATACTCATTTTCTCTCTCCTACTTATTTTATTTTCTTCCTGTTGCACGTTTTATTAAAGTCTGGGGCGAAAGCGATGAGATATAAACCTTACTCCTGCCGCCCGACTCGGTTACTATATATGACCTCGGGAGGTCTTCTGACACATCTAAAATCTCGCCACGCTTGCCTGCTTCGTTAAGGAATTTTCGTCCCCTTGCGGTTATTGTGGTGTTATCCATATCCAAAAGTGCCACGATATCCTTCATATCAACCGCCTTGTCTCCGCCAAGATGCAGATACATATGTGAAGCCCCCTTTATTCTATCACGGCTTTGCCGTTTTCTATCTTTATTATTCTTGCCGCCTTGCTCTCCTCACGGTCGGTGCAGGTAAGAAGTACCTGTTTGTCCCTGATACGCTCTGCAAGGTAAAGCCTGTGTTTTTCGTCAAGCTCGCTCATTATATCATCAAAGAGCAAAACAGGATATTCGTCACGGCGACGCTTGATATATTCGGTAAGTGCAAGCTTCATACAAAGCACTATCGTACGCTGTTGACCTTGACTTGCGTATATTTTAGCCTCGTTATCATCGATAAAAAAACGTATCTCGTCACGCTGTATACCATAGAGCGCACTGCCGTTTTCTATCTCTCTTTGCTTAACCTCCTCAAGACGTGCAAGATAGCTCATCTCAGGATTTGGCGACTCTAGTATCTCCGTCTCAAAGCTCGGGCTGTATTCTATCCTAAGCTCACTTTGGGCAATATCACGATGTATTGGCATAGCCGCCTTCGAAAGACCTTCTAAAAAGCTTTTTCGCTCCTTCATTATCCTGACGCCTGCCGCTGCAAGCTGTATATTCCATACGTCAATATTGTCAGCCGCTTTCTTATTACCGAGCCTTGCAGTTCTTAGAAGATTATTCTTCTGCGACAGCACCTTATGGTAGGTTACAAGCTCGGAAAGGTATCTGGGCGAAAGAGAGCTTATTGACGTATCCATAAACTGTCTTCTCATACGGGGCGAGCCCTTTATAAGCTCCAAATCCTCCGGTGAAAACATCACTACGTTTAGATAATTAACCAATACCGAGAGCTTATTTATCGGTACGTCGTTTATCCTTACGCTTTTTCTGTTACCCGGCAAGAGTCCTATTACGATTTTGTAATCTCTGTTCTTGTCAGCAAATTCGAGAGCAACTCTGGCATATTCCTCGTCGAATTTTACCATCTGTGCATCAGTTTTAGCACGATGACTTCTTCCTGTTGCAGCAAGATATACCGCCTCTAAGATATTAGTCTTACCCTCGGCATTGTTGCCGTAGATAAGGTTTGTACGTGGTGAAAATTCTATTGTTTCCTCGCTGTAGTTGCGGAAATTTTTAAGCGTAAGTCTTTTGACCTCCATAAGCTACTCCACCTTTATGACAACGGTTTCGTCTTCAAAATATACTGTACAAAAATCTCCCGGACGCATCTTTTTGCCTCGCATTGTGCAGACCTCGCCGTCAACCTCTACCATCTCGGACAAAATCATATCCTTTGCATCGGCGCCCGTCATTGCAACTCCTGCAAATTTCAAAAGCTGGTCAAGCTTAATATATTCGGTTGTTATTGTTACTCTTTCTTCACTCATTACTCATTACCTCATATATTCTTAAGTCGGCTTACAGATAACACTCCCGGTATTGTCCTGATTTTGTTAATCGCCTTAGTAAGTATTCCTGCATCTCTTATCTCAATGCCGAAATTCATAGTAGCATAACCCTTTTTGGTAGCTTTTGCGTTAATGGTTACACAATTTATCTTCATTTCGGAAAGTGCACCGGAAACAGCCATCATCATACCCGGTCGGTCATCTGCATCAACTTGAATGGTCGCAATATACTGCGACACATCGTCTTCAGCCCATCTTACACCGATAAATCTGCCCTTATCCTCCTCGGAGAGTGCTGACGGTTGCATATTCGGGCAATCGCTTCTGTGGACTGAAACGCCTCTGCCTTTGGTAATAAATCCTACTATATCATCACCAGGCACGGGGTTGCAGCATCTTGAGAGCCTTACTAAGCAGTTGTCTATTCCCAAAACCTCAATACCGTGCGAATGTACCTTACGGATTTTTTTATCGTCAGTATGAATTGCGGTCTGGTCATCTATTTCCTGCTTTTTCTCCTGATTGTATAAATCCCTCAGCCTAAGCACTACCTTTTGCGCAGTAAGACCGCCGTATCCGACGCTTGCATAAAGGTCATCAAGACTGTTGAAGTTATATTTCTTGCACATCGGAGACACCCATTCAGGCCTGAATAGTTGCGAATGGGTCAAATTCATTCTCCTCAGCTCACGTTCTATAAGCTCCTTGCCCTGTATGATATTCTCATCACGGCATTCCTTCTTGAGCCATTGGTTAATCTTGTTTTTCGCCTGAGGTGTTTTGACTATCTTAAGCCAGTCTCTGCTCGGTCCTTTAACAGACGAAGATGTGAGAATTTCTACAATATCGCCATTTTGAAGCTCGGTGTTATTGGGAACAATTCTGCCGTTTATCTTAGCACCGCTCATCTTGCAGCCAATCTGTGAATGGATTGCAAACGCAAAATCGATAACCGTACTCTTACTCGGAAGTGATATTACCTTACCGTTTGGTGTAAAGGCGAATACCTCGTCGGAAAAGAGGTCGATTTTAAGAGTATTCATAAAATCGTCGGTGTCAATGATATCCACCTGAGTTTCCAGAAGCTTACGTACCCATTCGAGCTTGCCGTCCATCTCACTCGTACCCGACTTACCCTCTTTATACTTCCAATGCGCAGCAATACCTTCCTCTGCGACCTTGTGCATCTCGTGTGTTCTTATCTGTATTTCAAAGGGTGTGCCGTTAGGCCCGATAACCGTTGTATGCAACGATTGATACATATTCGGCTTAGGCATGGCAACATAGTCCTTAAACCTCATAGGAATAGGCGTGTACATCTCGTGGACCATTCCTAGCACCGCATAGCATTCCTGTATGCTGTCTACGATAATTCTAACAGCAAAAAGGTCATAAAGCTCGTCTATAGTCTTGTTTTGAGCATACATCTTTCTGAATATTGAGTAAAAGTGCTTTGCTCTGCCTGTAACCTCGGCCTCCAAGCCAAGCTCGGAAACCTTTTCTTTTAGCGTGCCTATAATATCACCGACAAAAGCCTCACGTTCATCTTTCTTTTGCTTTATACTCTCACGTATTTCCTCATAAGCAATGGGGTCAAGGTATTTAAGGCTCAAATCCTCCAGCTCGGACTTGATCTTGGACATACCGAGCCTGTGAGCAAGAGGCGCATATACATCGAGAGTTTCTTTTGAAATTGCAAGCTGGCGGTCAGGCTTCATAAACTTAAGCGTACGCATATTATGCAGGCGGTCGATTAGCTTTATGATAACCACTCTTATATCCTTCGCCATAGCAAGGAACATTTTTCTTAAGTTTTCGACCTGCTGCTCTTCACGTGTGTTATACTGCAGCTTGCGAAGCTTGGTAACACCGTCTACCAGCTCGGCAACACCCTGACCGAAAAAGGATTTCAAATCGTCAAAGGTAAAAGGTGTGTCCTCTATAACATCGTGCAGCAGTGCGGCGGAAATACCCACCACGTCCATTTCAAGCTCTGCTGCAATATAAGCAATCTGAACAGGATGGTCAACATATGGTGCGCCCGATTTCCTCTTCTGACCCCTGTGTGCCGCCTCAGCAAAGCGGTATGCAATATACACCATATCGGTATTTGAGTTTGGTGCATATTTGTTTATCATTTCGATTATTTTTTGTATTGCTATTTCGTTATCATTTTCCGCAATAGCAGATAATTTATCGGGGTATGCAAGCATCTTAGCGCTACTCATATATTCACCTCCTTAGTCTTACATATTATTAGTACTGTGCTTTTTTATATCTTTTAGGAGAAGCTGTACACTTTCTGTGCCTTGATATGTGTTTATATCCGCACAAAAGGCGACATCTACCATATCACCTGCTTTGAAAAATGCCGCATATTCAGACATTCCAAAGCCTATAGCAGAAATACCTATACCATCTGCGTCAACCCTCATCTTCAGGTGCTTTTTATCTGCACCAACCGTGTCTATCGATACAATCCTTACTCCCAAAAGAGAAAAGACAGGTCTTTCGTTATCTGTGCCAAACGGCTCTAAGTGCTTTAATGCTTTAGCAAAGCCGACCGATACCGTTTCGGGCTTTAGTCTGCAGTCAATGTCTATTTTGGGAATCATATCCTCGTGAGAGAGAACCCCCTCGGCATATTTGTTGATAGCAGCGGTAAATGCGTCAATAGAATCAAGATTTATTCCAAGACCTGCCGCAGCGCTATGACCGCCAAAATTAGTAAGATGCTCCTCTGTATTAGAAAGCGCATCAAACAAATTAAATCCGGGAATTGAACGGCCGCTGCCCTTACCTACGCCGTTTTCAAATGATATCAGTATGCAGGGCTTATAAAATCTTTCACATATACGGGATGCAACAATTCCTATTACGCCGTGATGCCAACCCTCGCCCCAAAGCACAATCACCTGCTTTTTGTCAAAGGTTGCATCCTTCATCAGCTTATCCATCGCCTCGTCATATATTGCAAGTTCAGTTTCCTGACGACTTCTGTTTGCACTGTCAAGCTCTGTAGCAATTTCCATCGCTTCCTCCTCGGTTTTAGCCAAAAGAAGCCTAATTGCAGTATCTGCGTTACCTATACGACCCGCAGCATTTATCCTCGGCGAAATGCTGAATGCTACTGTTGCAGCATCAATCGGTCTTTTTATTGCTCCGGAAACCTCTAAAAGTGCCTTTACCCCAAGATTTCCGCCCTTTTTCATTATCTCTAAGCCGTGCTCGATTATTATTCTGTTCTCGTCGGTAACCGACACAACATCTGCAATAGTTCCTATCGCAGCAAGCTCGGCATAGCGCATAAAAACTTCTCTTGTGTTTTTGCCAAGCTCCATTGCAACAGCAAGTGCCGTTTTGAATGCCACGCCGACGCCTGCAAGAGCATCAAACGGATAATTACTGTCAGCTCTTTTAGGATTAACAACCGCAACAGCGCGCGGTAATTCGTCTTTACAGGTGTGGTGATCGGTTATAATGACATCAAGCTTTTGCGTTCTGGCAAATTCTACCTCGCCTACAGCGGTAATTCCGCAGTCCACCGTTATCATAAGCTTTGCACCCGAACGGGCTATACGGTTAATCGCCATAATATTTATGCCGTATCCCTCACTAACCCTGTCAGGAATGTAATATTCAACATCAGCGCCCTCGCTCTTTAGGTAGGTATACAAAAGCACAACAGCTGTAATGCCGTCAACATCATAGTCGCCGTAGACAACAATCTTCTCGCCGTTTTTAATTGCGTCTGAAATCCTTTTTGCAGCAACGCTCATATCGGGAAGGTCAAGTGGATTATGCACACCACCGAGCGGCTTTTGCAAAAAAGTCCTTGCAGCATCGCCGTCTTTTATGCCACGGTTAAACAGTATTGTAGATATAACCGGCGGCAGATTATACTTGTCCGAAAACGCCTTAAGCTCGTCCAAATCGGTGCCGCGGTTTTTATAGCACCAAATTTTATTACGCATATTTTTCTCCAAAAATCTATTTCTTTTATTATATCATTTTTTTTAGTAATTTTCAAGCTTTTTCGCATATTTTAAGCACTTTCGGAGAGAATATTTTATGTCGGATATCCGACACTGTTTTTGCAACTTTTTTGTCCGCCAAAAGGTTGCAAAATGTATATTTCTGGCGGGCAGAAAGGTTTGGGCAAGACTATGGATAATCGTAACTATCAAAACGAAAAGCAGAACAAGCAGCAGAACCAACAGCAGAATCAGCAGAATCAGCAGAATTCTTCGTCAAAGCAGCAGCAGAAGAATAGCAACAGCAACACAAACGAGAAAAACAACTAATTCTGCAGGAAAATCCTCCCTTTAGCAAAGGAAGCCTGATTATGAAAACAATTCATAATCAGGCTTCTTTATCTTTATTATTTTTGAATTAAGCTATCTCCGGTCATTTCTTCCGGCTTATCAAGCCCCATCATATCAAGCATTGTCGGTGCAAGGTCACCAAGCTTGCCGTGAGCTAACTTCACATTTCCCTCACCTATTACGATAAGAGGAACAGGGTTAGTTGTATGCGCAGTAAATACATCTCCTGTATCGGGGTCAGACAGACAATCAGCATTTCCATGGTCGGCTGTAATCAGCACTTTACCGTTTTTGGAAAGTATTTTGTCAACAACTTTACCTACGCACTCGTCAACAGCCTCAACCGCTTTGACCGCAGCCTCAAATATACCTGTATGACCGACCATATCACAGTTGGCAAAATTGAGTATGATAACATCGAACTTGTCCTCGTCAATTGCCTCAAGCACTGCATCTGTAACCTCATACGCACTCATTTCAGGCTTTAAGTCGAAGGTAGGCACATCGGGCGACTGAATAAGTATTCTTTCCTCGCCGTCAAACTGCTTCTCTTCACCGCCGTTAAAGAAGAAAGTAACGTGTGCGTATTTTTGTGTTTCTGCAATTCTAAGCTGTGAAAGTCCCTTTTTGCTTACATATTCGCCAAATGTCATTGTTAATTCCTCGGGCGGATATGCCACCGTCACATTCGGCATAAGAGCATCGTACTGGGCCATACATACAAAATAGTTCTTAAAATATCCCTTTTTACGTTCAAAACCATCGAACGCAGGGTCAACAAATGTACGTGTAATCTGTCTTGCACGGTCGGGACGGAAATTAAAACATACAATGCTGTCATTTTCGCCAATTTGAGCACCGCCGTCAATTACTGTAGGAACAACAAACTCATCTGTTACGCCGTCCTCGTAGGACTTTTCAATAGCATCTACAGCATCAGCAGCTGAGTTTGCCTCACCCATTACCATTGCGTTATATGCCTTTTCTACTCTGTCCCATGCAAAATCACGGTCCATGGCGTAGTATCTGCCCATAACAGATGCTACCTTACCTACACCTATTCTCTCAAGTTCACCCTCCAGAGTACGCATAAATCCTGCACCCGATGTGGGCGAAACATCTCTGCCGTCTAAGAATGCGTGAACATAGACTTTTTCGACGTCATTCTTTCTTGCCATATCGACAATACCAACAAGATGGTCGATATGAGAATGAACACCGCCGTCGGACAAGAGTCCGAAAAGGTGAAGTGCGCTATTGTTCTTTTTACAATTCTCCATCGCACCCATAAGTGCCTTGTTAGAGTAAAATACGCCGTCTTCAATATCTTTGGAAATCTTGACAAGCATCTGATAAACAACTCTGCCTGCGCCAATATTGGTGTGTCCCACCTCGGAGTTTCCCATCTGTCCATCGGGAAGTCCTACCGCAAGACCGCTTGCGTACAAAACAGTGTTCGGATAATCGGCAAAAAAGCTGTCAAGACGCGGAGTTTTTGCCGCCTTTATTGCATTACCTTTAACCTGCTCGGTTAAGCCGTAGCCGTCCATTATCAAAAGTGCAACAGGTTTTTTTGACATAGTAAAAAGCCATTCCTTTCGTGCGAAAATTATTTAGCAGCAGCAACAATTACCGCAAAATCGTCAGCCTTAAGCGACGCACCGCCGATAAGACCGCCATCAATGTTCGGTTTAGCAAGAAGCTCTGCCGCATTTGCTGCGTTCATACTTCCGCCGTACTGGATTGTAACATCCTTTGCTGTTGCATCGTCATAAAGGTCAGCCAAAATTGCACGGATTCCCGCACATACTTCCTCTGCCTGCTCAGCTGTTGCCGTTTTTCCTGTACCGATTGCCCAGATAGGCTCATATGCAACTACTACCTTTTTAGCATCATCAGCGCTGATACCTGCAAAAGCTTTCTTAACCTGAATTGCAATCAAATCCATTGTAATTCCCGCTTCACGCTCGTCAAGACTTTCACCAACACACACAATGGGGATTAAAGCCTTCTCGAGAGCTTTCTTTGTCTTAAGGTTAACAGTTTCGTCAGTTTCAGCAAAATACTGTCTGCGCTCTGAGTGTCCTATAATAACATACTCTACACCGAGGTCTTTAAGCATATCTGCTGACACCTCACCTGTGAATGCACCCTTATCTTCAAAGTGAAGATTTTCTGCACCGATTTTTACGTTTGTACCCTTTGCAGCCTCAACAGCCTTTGAAAGACAAACGTACGGTGTGCAGCATACAACCTCACAGCTTGCCGCAGCGTTTTTAGCTGCAACCTCTTTTACAAAATCATATGTTTCCGACGGAAGCTTGTTCATCTTCCAGTTACCTGCAATTATATACTTACCCATTTTTCATATTTCCTTTCATTCGTTTATATAAAACAAGATTGCTAAAACCTATACAAGAACGAGGAAAATTTTTGCATATTGCCGTTATCACTAGCGACGGCGTACAGTTGGTACTCCGAGCTGCAAATAGCGGTAAGATGCGGAAATTTAGCCGTTCTTAAATTATTTGTCGTTTAATGCAACGATACCCGGCAAGTCCTTACCCTCAAGGAATTCCATAGACGCGCCGCCGCCTGTTGAGATGTGGCTCATCTTGTCGCCAAGGCCTGCCTGATTTACAGCAGCAACGCTGTCGCCGCCGCCGATAATGGTAGTAGCGTCGATGTCAGCAAGAACCTTAGCAATAGCATTTGTACCCTTTGCAAAGTTCGGCATCTCAAACACACCCATAGGTCCGTTCCATACAACTGTCTTAGCATCCTTTAGAGCATTTGAGAAAAGCTCAACAGTCTTAGGTCCGACGTCAAGTCCCATCCAGCCGTCATCAATTCCGTTTTCAGCAACCTTAGACTCTGCGTCGTTATTAAATTCCTTAGCAACAACTGTGTCAACAGGGATAAGAAGCTTAACGCCCTTCTTCTCTGCCTTTTCCATCATTTCCTTAGCGTAGTCGATGTAATCAGCCTCAAGGAGAGAGTCTCCGACATTCTTGCCGAGAGCCTTCATAAAGGTGTATGCCATACCGCCACCGATGATAAGTGTATCAACCTTTTCCAAGAGGTTATTGATAACAGAAATCTTAGACGAAACTTTAGATCCGCCCAAAACTGCTACAAGCGGTCTAACGGGGTTATTTACAGCATTACCGAGGAACTCAATTTCCTTCTGGATAAGGTATCCGCAAGCTGCTGTATCAAGATACTCTGTAACACCTACGTTAGAGCAATGTGCTCTGTGAGCTGTACCGAAAGCGTCATTAACAAACACATCTGCCAAAGATGCAAGCTCTTTTGAAAAATCAGCAATGTTCTTTGTTTCCTCTGCACGATAACGTGTGTTCTCAAGAAGCACAACATCGCCGTCATTCATTTCGGCAACTGCCTTTTTTGCATTCTCGCCGACTACGTTATCATCAGCAGCAAATACAACATCCTTGCCAAGCTTTGCTGAAAGTGCCTTTGCAACCGGTGCCAACGAAAGCTCCGGCTTCGGCTCGCCCTTAGGCTTACCCATATGTGAGCAAAGGATAACCTTTGCACCAGCATCAATCAAATACTTGATTGTCGGCAATGCACCGTCAATTCTTGTTTCGTCGGTGATTTTTCCATCTGCCAAAGGAACATTAAAATCACATCTTACGAGGACCTTTTTACCTCTAACCTCAATATCCTCTACACTTTTTTTGTTCAACATTTTCGACACCCCTTATTTTTACAAATTTTATCTTTCGAACAAAATGTCCGTACCTTATCATTTTATACTAAATCATTGTTTTTTTCAAGTATATTTTCTCAATTTAGTCAATTTTTGTTAAAAAATTATCTTACACACCCATATAGCAGTCAAAACACATATAAAATCACCAAAAAGAGCACTTATTAGAACTCGTCCGGTATATTTTACCCTCGTTGCACCAAAGTATACCATAATCACATAAAGCGTTGTTTCAGACGATGCTGCAATAACTGAGGCAATTCTGCCGATTTCGCTGTCAGCTCCGTGTGTTTTAAGAATTTGGGCAAGAAGTCCTATCGAGCCGCCGCCTGAGACAGGACGAAGTATCGAGAGAGTAATTATCTCCTCAGGAATTTCAAAGGGTATTACATTCTTTATGAGCGTTGCAAAATAAGCTGTTATTCCCGATTCTCTAAGCATCGCCGCCGCCGACATAACAGCTACCATTGCAGGCAGAATTTTAACAAGCGTTTTAAGTCCGCTTTCGACTCCGTCTAAAAATGTGTTATATACCGCCACTTTTCCTGCAAGACAGGTTGCAACAGCGGCAAGTATTATAGTTGGAATTATCAGCTCACTCATTGCTTTTTTGATAGCACAAAAGCCGCCACCACCGCCGCAACGAGTGAAACGGCAGAGGTTATCCACACAGTAGTTATTATATCAAACGGCCTTGCTGCACCTGCATTAGCACGCATAGCCGCAACTGTTGCAGGGACTATCTGCAGTGATGCTGTGTTCATAACCGCAAAAATACTCATCGCACGGCTTGGTTTTGTAGCACCATTTTCCTTATCAAGCTCCTGCATCGCCCTTATACCTGACGGTGTGGCTGCATTGCCCATTCCCAAAAGATTTGCAGTTACATTCATTGCTATGTGAGGCATGGCTGCACTTTTGCCGAAAAGCTTTGAAAGCACGGGTGAAAGTGTCTTTGATATAATATTTGCAAGACCTCCCTTTTCTAAAAGTGCAAGTATACCCGACCAGAAGCACATAATCCCCGCAAAGCCTAAAACTGTCTCAAAAGCAGCACCTGCACCCTCTAATCCTGCTGTCATAACCGCATCAACTCTGCCTGTGACAGCACCTGAAACCAAGGAAAGCACCACCATCGCCGACCATATATAATTCAATTAAATCTACCTCCCAAAAATATGTTGTATTTGTAAAAAACTTATGGTATAATTAGTTAAAATATTACAAGAGGAGTTTTCCTACAATGAGCAGAGCTGATAAGATTTTTATAGAAAATATGACCGATATTATCGAAAACGGTGTCTGGGATACCGACTATGACGTACGTCCTCGTTGGGAGGACGGCACTCCCGCACATACGGTAAAAAAGTTCGGAATTGTCAATCGTTACGATTTACGTGAGGAGTTCCCCATTTTGACAATCAGGCGCACTTACTTTAAGAGCGCACTTGACGAGCTGTTGTGGATTTGGCAGAAGAAATCAAACAACATCAATGACCTTAACAGTCATATCTGGGACGAGTGGGCAGACGAGAGCGGCTCTATTGGCAAGGCATACGGATATCAGTTGGGTGTCAAGCACCAATACCGCGAGGGCGAGTTTGACCAGGTGGACAGAGTTTTGTTTGACCTTAAAAACAACCCCACCTCACGCCGTATTATGACCAATATCTATAACCACCAAGACCTTAACGAAATGAACCTTTACCCCTGCGCATACTCGATGACCTTTAATGTCAGCGGAAATGTCTTAAACTGCATATTAAACCAGCGTTCGCAGGATATGCTGATGGCAAATAACTGGAATGTATGTCAGTATGCACTTTTGCAGCATATGATGGCAGCATCGGCAGGACTGGTTGCAGGCGAGCTTGTACACGTTATCGCAGATGCGCATATTTATGACAGACATATTCCGATTGTAAAGGAAATTCTTGAAAGAGAGCCTTATGACGCACCCAAGCTTATAAAGTGTGACGATAACACCGACTTTTACAAATTCACCACCGACAGCTTTAAGCTGGAGGATTACAAATTCCATAACTTAGACGTAAAAATCCCCATCGCAGTGTGATGGGGATTTTTTTATTCTCAAAAATATCATATTCCCAGTCCCTTTCGAATAGTATAGAGCAAAGGTCTTACGAAAGGAAGGAATACAAATGTACATTCTATCAGACAAACAGTTGACATCTGCAGGATACCTCTCTTACCTGCCTCCAGGCTTAAAAACTTTGATACTAAAAGCTCCGCAGGAGAATTTATGCGAAATTCGCCTGAGGCGTCAAAGACCGGTCATACTCATCTATGTCGACGGAAAATATTATCTTGCCAAGGATGGCGGCATAACAAAGGACCGACAGCAATCGTACATCGCAACAACTAAAGATATATCGAGAGCCTCGGAAACTGCCTTCGAATTTTCGCTCTATGCACACGAGGACGAGCTGTCGCAAGGATATATAACCATCAGGGGCGGACACAGAATAGGAATATGCGGCGAGGTTAAGGATGGCAAAATACGCAGCCTTACCGACATATCATCTCTTAATTACCGAATAGCACACGAGCATATCGGAATTGCCGAGGCTGTTAAAGCTGACATAATAAAGGACAACCAGATAAGGAGTACCCTTATCATATCGCCGCCTATGTGCGGTAAGACAAGTCTTCTTCGTGACACTGTAAGGCTTCTCTCTTCTGAGGGTATAAAGGTCGGGGTATGTGACTCACGTGGTGAGATAGCCGCCGTTTATGACGGCGAGCCGTGTCTTGATATAGGCGATGCAGATGTTCTTTCGGGAACATCTAAGGCTGAGGGTATGAGTATGCTCCTAAGGACAATGTCACCTGAGGTAATAGTATGTGACGAGATTGGGAGTTTAGAAGACGCACGCGCTGTAGCCGAGTCATTGAGTTCTGGAACAGCAATTATTGCAACCGCACACTGTTCGTCAAAGGACGAGCTTTTCTCGCACTCTTCCCTTGCAAAGACTGCAAAGCAGTTTAAGGTTATAATCACTCTTGGCGGCATAGGCGAAATACAGGAGGTGTATTATGCTTAAAATCATAGGTGCTTCGGCAATATTTCTCACCTCTGTTATAATCGGATTTTTACGCTCTTTCCGTATGAAGAAAAGGTGCGACAATCTTCTGGCTCTTATTATGGCAACAGAACGCATAGGGGCAGAAATCTCCTTTACAAAAAAGCGTCTGGAGCGAATTTTTAACGAAACCTCACGGAATTTGAATTTGCCCGTTTTTTCCGATGCGGCTATTTATATGCAGCAAAACGGTGTAAAAATCGCATGGGATAAAAGCATCAGAAAGTATGCCGATGATATGGGGTTTAACGAGCGGGATATTAAAGCGGCACAGTCGCTTGGCAGTGTGGGTGATTTTACGGGTGATGAGCAGCAGCGGTGCATACATACTACTAAAAGACTTTTAGAGCTTGCGCACAAGGAGGCTCTTGACGACTATAACCGTACAGGCAAGCTATGCAGGAGCTGTGGCGTGCTGTGCGGTATGCTTGTTGTAATACTGCTGTTTTAGGAGAAAAGAAAATGGACGTTGATTTGATTTTTCAAATAGCAGGAGTAGGTAT
The DNA here is from genome assembly GCA_045649145.1 of Clostridia bacterium. Classification (GTDB taxonomy): domain Bacteria; phylum Bacillota; class Clostridia; order UBA1381; family UBA1381; genus HGM11525. The sequence continues at coordinate 8,586 of JAZRPK010000065.1, read as the reverse complement.
AATTGTTTCAGTTTTAAGCCAATTGCTTTCCCGTTCGGGCAGGGACGAGCAGGCATTGATGATAACTATCGCGGGGCTTGTTGTGGTTTTGTTTATTCTGACCGAGGAGATAGGAGATCTGTTTGAGTCTATCAAACAGATTTTCGGGCTATAGCAATGGATATTGCAAAAATTGCCGCAATTGCAATAACAGCTACCCTGCTTATATTACTGCTACGTGGTAAAAACCCTGTTTTCGCCGCATTGACCGCACTTTTAGCAACGGCCTTAATGGCAACATATACCATAAGCGGCTTTGGCGAAATTTTTACAAGCTTTAACACACTCTTTGAAACGGGCGGAATTGAGCCTTTTTACTACAAAAGCGTTATAAAGGTCATAGGCATTGCATATTTTACCGAAATAATCTCGGCACTGTGCCGTGACGCAGGTGAGAGTGCAATTGCTAAAAAGCTTGAGCTGGCAGGACGTGTAGCAGTTTTGATGCTTACAATGCCTGCCGTAACACAGCTTATGAGAGTTATTATAGAGGCACTTTCTTTGATATGAAAAAACTGATTTTTGTACTGATAGTTATATTTTTTTTACCACATTCACATATACACGCCGAGTTTGACACCCAGATAAGAGAATATCCCGAATTTAACGGCTATGTCGACACGCTCTCAAAAGGGGACAACCCGTTTACTCCGCAAGGTGTACTTAAAAGTCTTACCGACTCACTTTTTGGCGAGGTTACCCGCTCCCTTTCCCATCTTGCAGCAATAATGACTCTTGCGGCAGCGGCAGGCATTTTAAGGCTTATGGATAATAACGGCGGATGCCGTGAGGCTGCATACTTTTCGGCATATGCACTGATGTCGGCAACAGTTGTAAGGCTCCTTGGCGAAACTGCAGGCTACGGCAGCGAGATTATACATTCCACCTGCGACTTTATCACAAAGCTGTCGCCTATATTCTTAGGGCTTATGGCAGCCGCAGGAAAAATTACCTCTGCCGCCGCATTTTCACCCATTCTCTCGGGTGCAGTATATATTCTCACTCTTGCCGTTGATAAGCTGATAACACCAATGATATATATGAGTGCAGTTTTAGGTGTTGTGGGAAATATCTCCGGCAGAGTTCAGCTCGGCAGCTTTAACCGGCTTTTGCGCTCTGTTTCACGCTGGATTTTGACGGCATTACTTACTGTTTTTGCCAGTCTTTGTGCCCTTTACGGCTTTAACGCACCAGTTCTTGATGCACTCGGTGCAAAAAGTGCGAAATTTGCGGTGGGGACACTCGTTCCTGTAGTGGGGGGCTTGCTTGCAGACACAATGGAAACGGTAGTCGGAGGAACAAAGGTGCTAAAAAACGCTGTCGGAAGTGCGGGTATGATTACCGTTATTACCATTGCAAGTGCACCTGTCATCAAGGTATGGATAATATGGTTTATGCTCCGACTATGCGCCGCACTTTCAGAGCCGCTTTGCGATAAAAGAATGAGTATAATGCTCTTGGATGTATCCGAGTCTGTTGCTACTGTATTGGCTGTAATGATGACGGCTGTGATGCTCTTTCTTATTACTATCGGAATAATGCTCGCTGCAACTGGCGGCGGATAAGGAGTAAATTATGAAAGGATATATAACAGCAGTTGCAGCTGTGGCAATAATGGCAGCCCTTGCTGATGTTTTAATACCGAAAGGCTGGCAAAAATATATAAGCATTTTAACAGGTGCAATTGTGCTGATAACCCTCACCTCTCCCCTTATAAGATTTCGGGGTATTTCCCCGCCGACATTTTCTGTGCCTGATATTTCTTACCGCAAATACTCGGTAGAAGACGAGGTGGAGTATGAGCTTAAGAAACGTATTGAGGAGGACATATCGGCAAGACTTGAAGATGAGTTTAATATTAAAGCTATCTCAGAGGTTAAACTTAGTGTATCGGATGGTAAGATAACAGGAGTTAAGGAAATCACAGTTTTTGCCAAAGAAAATGCTACCGCTGCAGCACGACTTAGCGAGATATACGGCTTAAATAAAATTATCTGGAGGCAACAATAAAGATGAATACAGATTTTTTATCAACCTTTCTCAAAAACAAGAATAATCGCATTTTATATATCATATTTATAATTGGAATTGTGTTAATGCTCTTTTCGGGACACTCAAAGGAAGCTCCCTCAACACCCCAAAAGGAATATAACGAGGAGGAGCAGCTTTCACGTATAATATCCGGCATTGAAGGTGCAGGCAGCAGCAAGGTTATGGTAACCTATTACGGCAGCGGTACCAGCAACATTGTCTATGACACCAAAACCAGAGGCGACCAGACCGACCGTACAGCTGTTGTATCGGACGGCGAGGCGGTTAGCGTCGGCGAAAGCTATCCGAGGGTTAAGGGCGTCGTGGTAGTGGCAAAGGGTGCAACCGATGCGGCAGTTCGAACTAATATCATAAATGCTGTAACGGTCGCTCTTGATGTGCCCGAGTATAAGGTAGCAGTGTTTGAGGGCAAATAACACACAAAAATACTGAAAGGAATGAAATGAAATGATGGTTCTTAAGCGTAAGGAGGTTGTAGCCGCAGCGCTTGTCGTACTGATAGGTGTAGCAGGATATCTTAACTGGTCTTATCAGGACGTTTTGCAGGTTACAGACGGAGGCGAATATATCGAAACAGGCAAAAAGCTGGGCGAGGCACAGCTTGTAAATAAAACTGACACAACCGCCGAGGCTGTAGACTCCGAAAGCTACTTTGAAGAAGCTCGCAAAAATCGTGAAACCTCACGTGAAAAGGCTCTTGATATACTAAACCAGACGGCAGCAAACGAAAGCTTTGATGCAGATGCGCGCAAAAAAGCACAGGACGCAATACTCTCTATCGCAGCCGCTGTCGAAAAGGAAGCGGCAATCGAGAACACCATAAGAGCCAAGGGCTACCAAAATGCGTCTGTTTACATAGATGGCGACAAGGTGGAAATACTGGTTAAAAAGGACGGTATGACCGATGCTGATGCCGCAAAGCTTTCCGAAATTGCAACCGAACAGCTTTCTATCAGTGCTGCAAATGTAAAGATAATTCCGGTTAAATAGGGTTTTTAAGATATTTTTCAAAATATATTGAAATTTTTCCTAAAAGTTGGTATAATAGAATATATACTAACTGACAGGAGGCGTTTTATATGAGCGAAGAACAAAATGTAATCACCACTTCGGCGGAAAGCGAAGATAAAATAGGCAATGTAAAAATTTCAGTTGAGGTAATTGCAACGGTTGCAGGAATTGCAACAAGCGAAATTAAGGGCGTTGCAGGAATGAGCGGCTCTGTTGTGGGCGGCATTGCCGAGATACTCGGCGGTAAAAAGAATAAAGGCAAGGGCGTTAAGGTAGAGCTTGGCGAGGACTCTTGTACAATCGATGTGTTTATAATTGTCGATTACGGCGTAAGTATCCCCGATATCGCATGGGAGGTACAGGAAAGTGTTAAAAACAGCGTCGAGAGTATGACAGGTATGACTGTTACCAAGGTCAATATACACGTCGAGGGCGTAAGCTTTGACAAGGAAAAGGAAATCCCCGTCGAAGCACCTGCAGAGGTTGAAGAATAAGCAAATCAAAACACCGTATCATTGGATACGGTGTTTTTTTTGTTTAGTTATCACTGTGACAGTTTTCTGACGCTTTGCAACACGAGCAGCCGTTGGGGCAACCGATACACTTTTTACCGCTTTTCTTTGCTTTATAAACATACCACAAAGATAAGCCTAAAATGACTGTCAACACAGCGATTATAATTATGTCTGTCATTTTAACAACTCCTTAGCTTACATACTGATTTTGGAATTTTTACCTCCAAGCGAGTAGCTTGCTTTAAGTTTTTTGTCAGATTTGATACAAAGATAAACAACAATACCTGCCATAACCGCAACAGCAACAAGACCGGGAATGAAGCCTGCACCAACAGCTCCCGTTGTTACAAGTGTACCAATCTGATAAACAAGGTAGCCTACTGTATATCCAACACAAAGCTGAAGTCCAATACCACCCCAAAGCCACTTTGCACTCTTCATTTCAGAGTTCATAGCACCGATTGCCGCAAAGCAAGGCGGAGTAAAGAGGTTAAACATCATATAGGCAAGAGCCGCAACTGCCGTAAGTTCGGGAACAGCACCGGGAAGCTCTGCAGTAACATCAGTGAGAACATAGCAGACAGCTATTGTTGCTACTACATTTTCTTTTGCAATAAATCCCGAAACGGCTGCTGCTGCAAGCTGCCATGCGTGATATCCAATAACAGGAATTAATAAATACGCAAAGGGACGTGCGATTGATGCCAAAATAGAAATATCGGCAGTATCCGCAATTGCAAATGACCAGGTGAATTTCTGCATAATCTGTACAGCTGTATTACAGAGCAAAATAATTGTAGCAGCCTTTACTACATATGCCCAGCCACGGCTTAACATTGAGCCTGCTGCACGCATAAGGCTCGGCAGCTTATATTCGGGAAGCTCGATAATAAAGTATGACTTCTTTGCGCTATGTCCGGTAATTTTATTTACAAGCAACGCACCAAAGAAAATAATTACAATACCTGCAAAGTACATAAGCGGTCCTATCCACGAAACACCCGAAAAAAACGCACCTGCAAAAAGTCCGATTACAGGAAGCTTTGCACCACAGGGCATAAAAGGTGCAAGCATTGCCGTTGCTCTGCGCTCACGTTCATTTTTAATAGTACGGCAAGCCATTACACCCGGAATTGCACAGCCTGTTCCTATTACAAACGGAATAACCGATTTACCCGAAAGACCAACCTTCTTAAAAATCGGGTCAAGCACAACCGAAACACGTGCCATATAACCGCAATCCTCTAAAAGTGCAATAAGGAAATACATCACCATTACAAGCGGCAAAAAGCCAATTACGGCAATAACCCCACCTATAACTCCGTCAATTAAAAGTGCATACAAAAGCGGGTTAGCACCCTCAAAAAGCTCTCCAATCCAAGCCTGAACGCCCTCAAGAACAGCAACCAGCCAGTCTGCAATCCACACACCCGGTCCTGCCTGAGAAATCCAGAATACCGCATACATTACTACTGCAAATATCGGTATACCAAGCCACTTGTTTGCAAGAACTTCGTCTATCTTATCCTGAAAATTCTTCTCATTTGTATGTACCTTACGAGTTTCTACCTCTGAAACAATTTTGTTTACGAACTCAAAGCGTTTTCTGTCGGCAGCCTCAGCCGCCTCTTTGCTTGTAAGGTCGATATCCTCCTGTATGTACGGAGCAACCTGCACCTGACCTTTTAATGAAAGAACAGCTGATATAACCTCACAAAGTCCCTCTGATGATGTAGAAACCGTTTCAACAACAGGACATCCGAGCTTTTTAGAAAGTGCCTTTACATCAATATCCGTTTCCTTCTTCTCATTTATATCGGTCTTATTAAGAGCAACAACAACAGGAATTCCAAGCTCTAAAAGCTGTGTGGTAAAGAACAGACTCCTGCTTAGGTTTGTAGCATCTACGATGTTAATGATAGCATCAGGATTTTCATTTTTTACGTAAGAGCTTGTGATGCTCTCCTCTGATGTAAAAGGCGACATTGAATATGCACCGGGCAAATCAACTGCAACCATTTCCCCACCGCTACATAAGCTCTTTTTAATTGTATGTTCTTTCTTTTCAACGGTAACACCTGCCCAGTTGCCGACCTTTTCATTAGATCCGGTCAAGGCATTGTACATAGTTGTCTTACCGCTGTTAGGATTGCCTGCTAATGCAATTCTCATTATATTTCCTCCCTGTATTCGGGTTAGTTTAAGCTAACCATCTCGCAAAAGTAATAGGCAGATTACTTTTATCCTTATCGTTAAATAATAATAGCCTCTGCCAATTGTGTATCAATATTATATCTTGCATCCTTAATGGAAATCACCAGGCTGCCTTTAAGGCGGGAAATCACCGTTATAGGCTCGCCGCTGTAGCAACCTAACGAGAACAAGAATGCGTCTAATTCTTCATCATCAGTTTCAATCTGTTTGATGATATATTCCTTACCCTCTATTGCAGAACTTAAATTCATAAGCATCTCCTGACCCAATAAGTGTTTGCCGAATTAGTCAAGGCTAACAATAATTAGTTTTAACTAACTCTGTAATATTCTACCATAGCAACCCCCCTTTGTCAATAGCTTTTCTGCAATTTTTTCGGATTTGTTGCAGGGTTAAAATATTGACAAAATCAAGCTTCGGTATTATGATATAGGTATCCGAAAGGAGTGAAAAAATGGAGCAATACAATATAACAGGAATTAGCTGTGCGGCTTGCAGTACAAGAATTGAAAAGGCTGTAAATACTGTAGACGGAATTGAGTCCTGTTCAGTAAATCTTTTGACAAATTCTATGACCGTTACCGGCACAGCGTCGGAAAAGGATATCATAAGAGCTGTTACAAAAGCAGGCTACGGCGCAACAAAAAAAGGCAGTAATCAAAAAGCAGATGCGGAAGATGCGCTTGCCGACAGAGAAACTCCTGTTTTGAAAAAGCGACTTATCTCCTCGCTCATTTTTCTTATAATTTTAATGTATGTTTCTATGGGGCATATGATGTGGGGTTGGCCTCTTCCCCCTTTCTTTGAGGGAAATCCCTTGGGAGTGGGGCTGTTGCAGCTGCTTTTGACAATAGCAGTTATGATAATAAACGGCAAGTTCTTCACAAGCGGCTTTAAGGCACTTATAAACCGTGCACCAAATATGGATACCTTAGTCGCATTAGGCTCTGGAGCAGCATTTCTTTACAGCACATATGCGTTGTTTATGATGACCGATGCATCTTCTTTAGGCGATGTGGCAAATCACGCTAATACACTTTCTTCATATATGCATGACAACTTCTACTTTGAATCGGCGGCTATGATTTTAGCTCTTATAACAGTCGGCAAAATGCTCGAGGCTCATTCAAAGGGCAAAACAACAAACGCAATAAAAAGTCTTATTGACCTCGCACCAAAAACAGCAGTTATCGTAAAAAACGGCAGAGAAATTGAAATTCCTGCATCGGATATAAAAAAAGGTGATATTTTTATAGTAAAACCCGGTACTGCTATTCCTGCTGACGGTGTTATAATTGACGGCTATTCAGCGGTTAATGAATCGGCTCTTACCGGCGAGAGTATACCTGTTGACAAAGCTGCAGGCGACAGCGTATCAGCTGCAACCATAAATCAATCGGGATTTATCAGATGCGAGGCAACAAGAGTTGGCGAGGATACCGCCCTTTCTCAGATCATAAAAATGGTCAGCGACGCAGCAGCTACAAAAGCTCCCATTGCAAAAACAGCTGACAAGGTTTCGGGAATATTTGTCCCTGTAGTAATTGCCATCGCTGTCATAACCGCAATTGTATGGCTTTTGTGCGGTCAAAGCTTTAGCTACGCATTGGCAAGAGCAATTTCCGTTCTGGTGATCAGCTGTCCGTGTGCTCTCGGCTTGGCAACACCTGTTGCAATAATGGTCGGTAGCGGTGTCGGTGCAAAGAATGGTATTCTCTATAAAAACGCCACCGCACTCGAGCACGCAGGCAAGGTTGATATAGTAGCACTTGATAAAACAGGCACTATCACAAGCGGCGAGCCTGTCGTAACAGACATACTCCCCGCCGATACTGCAACAAGCGACGAGCTTTTGCAGATAGCATATTCCTTAGAAGCTAAAAGCGAACATCCTCTTGCTGTAGCAATTGTAAATAAAGCCAAGGATAACAACATAGAATTATTGGAAAGCACCGATTTTATGTCTGTTGCAGGCGGCGGTCTTTTAGCCACAATAGATAGTGCAGAGGTTGCAGGAGGAAATCTCAACTTCATTTCCGAAAAAGCTAATATTTCCGAGGAAATAAAGCTATCTGCCACAAAGCTTTCAAAAGAGGGTAAAACACCGCTCTATTTTGCCAAAGGCGGCTCACTTATTGGAATTATAGCGGTTGCAGACTCGGTTAAGCCAGACAGTCCTGCTGCAATAAAAGAGCTTAAAGATATGGGAATTCGTGTTGTAATGCTAACAGGTGACAACCATCTTACCGCAAAGGCGGTTCAGGCAGCAACAGGAGTCGACGAGGTCTTCGCAGGCGTTCTGCCGTCTGGCAAGGAAGATGTTATAAAAAAGCTAAAAGCACAAGGCAAGGTTGCAATGGTCGGTGACGGCATAAATGACGCACCTGCACTTACAAGTGCAGACATCGGAATAGCAATCGGCAGAGGTACAGATGTTGCAATTGATGCGGCGGATATCGTTCTTATGAAAAGCACTCTTAGTGACGTTCCCCGAGCGCTGAGGCTTAGCAGACAGACTCTTAAAAATATCAGAGAAAATCTTTTCTGGGCATTTATATATAACATTATAGGTATTCCTCTGGCAGCGGGGGTGTTTATTCCGCTATGGAATCTCGGCTTAAGCCCGATGTTCGGTGCTGCTGCAATGAGCCTTTCGAGCTTTTGTGTTGTTTCAAACGCATTGCGGCTTAATTTGTTTAACGTGCACAGCACTAAGAGGGACAGAAAAATTAAGAACAAGGAGAAAATGACAATG
>JAZRPK010000064.1:0-27002 GCA_045649145.1 Clostridia bacterium | reverse complement strand
AAGATAGCGTTTGGTCTTTGGCGTTTTCGGTTATACCCTTGCTGTCATCGACAAGATAACCCTCCATACCATAGATAATTTTTATCTTTTCGTTGTTTGCTGATGCCTTTAATGCGTCGGGGAAGGACTGTACAACACCGTGGTCGGTAATGGCTATTGCTTTGTGCCCCCAGCTTGCAGCACGGTTAATAAGCTCCTTGGCTGAGCTGACGCCGTCCATTGCTGACATTTGTGTATGCAAATGAAGCTCCACTCGCTTTTCCTCGGCATTGTCAAAACGTACAGCAGGCGGCTCGGTTTCACAGATGCCGTTTGCCATTACGATTGTTTCTTTTGCGTATTCGTTATATTGTGCCTTTCCACGCACAACAATGTGCTTGCCGACTTTGAGTCTGTTTTTCACCTCATCAAATGCGGCGTTGCCTTTATCATCAGCCTCTATAAACATTTGGCAGGTGATGGAGTCGGTGCGGTCTGTTATATCAAATATGACAAGGTGAAAGGACTTGCCCGTTTTTTTGCTGGTAATATCCTTTGTTTCAACACCAAATACTTCACCTCGGAAACAGACACGTCCGGAATCATCGTCTATAGCTTTAATTGGTGTAAGCTCGCTACGGATTGATGAGCCGTAGATAACCTCTGTTACCTTTGCTTTGCCTAAGGTCTGCTGCGTATTCTCATTGGTATTTTTCTTAACAGAAACGTACATTACAGGAGTGTCGGAAAGGTCGGTTTCATTTTCCTCCGGCTCTTTAACACGAACGCTGTTTAAGTGATACAGCTCCTTTAACTCCTCCTCAAAACGAGTTAGAACGTCCTCCTGAACCTTGTCCGAAAGGAGCAGTTCAATTCTGCGTCTGTGCTTAGAAATTTTTATCTTTTCAACCTCAGCACTGATATTGCCCGCACTTTTGATGTCGGGGAAAACAACTTCTAATCTCGGCTTCATTATTCTGCTCCTTTCTTAAAGAATTTTTTTGTAAAATTACTTTCTTGCCCTCGCCTTTGCACGAAGGTCTGTCTGTAGTATACGCTTTCTCATTCTTAAATGGTTGGGAGTTACCTCCAAAAGCTCGTCATCAGCTATAAAGTCAAGACACTGCTCTAAGCTCATCTGCCTTGGCGGTACGAGCTTTAACGCATCGTCTGAGCCTGACGCACGTGTGTTGGTTGCGTGCTTTTTCTTGCAGACATTTACTACAATATCTTCAAGCCTTGCATTTTCGCCCACTATCATACCCTCATAAACCTCAACGCCTGCACCGATAAAGAGAGTGCCACGCTCTTGAGCATTAAATAGTCCGTAGGTGATTGATTGACCATTCTCCCACGCAACGAGTGCGCCTCTGTTTCTTGCCTGAAACTCGCCCTTGTATGGGCGGTAATCCTCTAAAATGCTGTTGATAACACCTGTTCCTTTGGTTGCTGTGAGCATCTCGGAACGGTAGCCAATAAGACCTCTTGACGGGATTAAGAACTCAAGACGTGTGTAGCCTGATGTGGTGGGAGCCATATTTACAAGCTCTGCCATACGCTTTATTGCACCGTCCATTATTGTGCCTGTGTATTCGTCGGGTACATCTGCGGTCAGTCTTTCTACCGGCTCGCAAAGCTCGCCGTCAATTTCTTTCATAATTACAACAGGGTTTGAAACCTGAAACTCATATCCTTCACGGCGCATATTCTCGATTAAAACAGAAAGATGCAGCTCTCCTCTGCCCGATACACAAAATGCCTCAGTAGAGTCGGTATCCTCGACACGCAGGCTGATATTTGAATCAAGCTCGCGGTAGAGTCTGTCACGAAGATGACGTGAGGTTACAAACTTTCCGTCGCGTCCTGCAAAAGGACTGTCATTTACACTAAAGGTCATCGAAAGTACAGGCTCGTCTATCTTAACAAAGGGGAGAGGCTCGATACAGTCTGTGGCACATAAGGTGTCGCCGATATTGATACCTGCAATTCCGGAAATTGCCACAACATCGCCAGCTCCGACCTCGTCTGCTACAGCTTTTGTCAGACCGTCAAAGGTATAGAGCTTAACCGCTTTTCCCGAAAGCTGTTTTCCGTCTGCTTTGCAGACTGCAAGGGACATACCTGTCTTAATTGTTCCACGCTGTATTTTTCCGACCGCAATTCTGCCTGTATATTCGTCATAGTCAATATTGGAAACAAGCATCTGAAAGGGTGCCTCGTCTTCGCAGTCGGGACAGGGGATATAGTTTACAATAAGCTCAAACATTTCTCTTAAATCGCTGTTCGGCTGCTCGGGATTGTATTCGGCGGTTGCCCAGCCGTCTCTGCCCGATGCGTAAATAACAGGCGTGTCAAGCTGTTCGTCTGTTGCACCAAGGTCAATAAAAAGCTCTAAAACTTCGTCAACCACCTCGTAAGGTCTTGCGTTTGGGCGGTCAACCTTGTTTACGACAATAATCGGCTTAAGATTAAGAGATAGAGCCTTAGAGAGAACAAACCTCGTCTGCGGCATACACCCCTCAAATGCGTCAACTAAGAGCAATACGCCGTCTACCATCTCAAGACCGCGCTCAACCTCGCCGCCAAAATCTGCGTGCCCTGGTGTGTCAATTATGTTGATTTTGTACCCGTTATAGTTAAGTGAGGTGTTTTTTGCGAGGATTGTAATACCACGCTCTTTTTCAAGGTCATTCGAGTCCATTACACGCTCGTCAACCTGTTCGTTATCACGGAATGTTCCGCATTGCCTTAGCATAGCGTCAACAAGAGTTGTTTTGCCGTGGTCAACGTGCGCAATTATAGCAATGTTACGTATTTTTTCTCTTTGCATATATATCATCTCCAAATATAAAATCCTCAAAATAATCCATACTATATCATATCACAAAATTCGACCGTTTGCAATAAAATAAAGGGTATTTGAAAATTTTTGTTGCAATTAGCTAATTAGTGTGATATAATCTGCAATACACAATAAAGATTGGGCGCGAAATTCAGAGTTTATATAATTTAGTAAGGAGAGATTTTAAGATGGTTTACAGCGTAATGCTGTCAAATTCGCGTAAGGTTTCCGAGTTAGTTGGAATAGCAAACAGGTTTCCCTGTACAGTCAAGGCTTCATCAGACAAGCACACAGTCAATGCTAAATCGATAATGGGTATGCTTACACTTGATTTAACGAAGAAAATCAGTATTGAAATTGACGACAGTCAGGCTGTAGCGTTTGGTGATGCTATTGCGGATTTCATAACAGAATAACAAAAATCCTGTGACTTGAGTCACAGGATTTTTTGCTGTCTTAGAGCTCTGTTACATCAGGTATTGACATAACCTCTCCGCCTTTTTTGGCAGATTCACTTGCAATAATACCTGGTATGGTAATTCTGATAGCCATATCAACGTCGATGGGAGGCTCGGTATCCTCTAAAAGACATCTTATAAAGTCTTTCATCATCTTTGCATCTGCACCACCATGGTTACCATAGCTTTCGCCCGGGAAGAAGGTTTTAAGCGGGAGCTCGGTTGCATAATGAGGTCTGCCCGGTATATCCGAAAAGAATCCGAAGGAATGAGCATCTTCTGTCGGCTTTGATTTGTCGGTCATAATAGAGCCTTTAGTTCCGATTAATTCAAAATTGTGTGTGCTGCCGATAAAAGCATCAAAGCAAATCAAAATTTTAATAACAGCACCCTTGGCTGTCTTAAAAATAGCGACGTCGTTTTTCGGTGGACGATACGGAGTGTATGCGGGCTCCGGATGCATACAGGAAACGCTGACAACTCTGTCGTTCATAATGTGGAGCAGTGGACCTAAGTTGTGAGTGATATACTTAATAGCGGGATTATAGCTTCTCCAATGCTCTTTGGGGAAATCCTCCTGCTTTGCCGTTCTAAAATCGTACGTATGTATATACTCGCTTTCGGCGTAAACTATATCGCCAAATTTGCCTGCATCATACATACCCTTGTAAGCCTGAATAAATGCCCAGTAGAAGCAATTTTCTGCACATATGTATTTAACCTCGGGATGAGCCTTTACAGCTTTTCTAAGTGTTTTTGCCTCCTCGATACTGTTTACTGCGGGGATTTCGCTGATAACGTTTTTACCTGCCTCCATAGCCTTTATAGCAAAATTAACATGATCAATTGCATATGTAGCAATGAAAACAGTATTAATGTCTGATTTTAGCATTTCGTCATAGTTTTCAAAACACTTAAAGTTTTTGCAACCCTTGGACTCGTAGAGTTTTTTTGTCTTTTCGACTTTCTCGGGATCGTTGTCACAGATAGCACAAATCTCGTATTTGTCAAGACCAATTGCCTCCTCTGCAACGCTTGCCCCGCGGCCCAAGCCAACTACACCTAATCTTACGGCGTCAAGCTTCATAATAAATCACTCCTTTATGGCAAAACCATTAATTAGCATTATAATAACATTATTTGATATTTAAGTAAATGTAAAATAGTCTTATATTCGATAAAAAAAACCTTTTTCTATTGATTTTGACTATAATATAATATAAAATTAGCTCGTAGGAGAGGTGATATGATGAGTAACAGTATCTGTCGATTTGTTCCGGTAAAGGATTACAATGCAAATATAAGGACAATTCATTTTGTTTATGAAACCGATTTTCACAAGTTCTCTCAACCATTTATCAAACCCATATATTACGCCTATATTATAGTAAAGGGAGAAGGTGTATTAAAAATGCTTTCTTCTGAGTACTACTTGAAACGGGGAACTCTTTTTTTCACTTTCCCAGGACAACCTTTCGAGATTGAAGCTGAAGATGAGTTCGAGTACTACTATATAAGCTTTATGGGCACAAATATCAACAATATGCTCGAAAGGCTTGAAATCACACCAATCAATCCTGTATTTGCGGATTTTGAGCATATACTTGGTTTTTGGGAGGATTCAATCAGAAGAATAAATGTAACAAATGCGAATATTCTAACAGAGAGCGTTCTGCTTTATACGCTTTCCTTCATTAATAATCAAACATCAAACTCTCACACAAAAGCCAAAAATCTTTTTGAGGAAATTGTTGAATATATTGATGCGAACTATACCCACAGGGACATCTCGTTAAAAAAGATTGCAGATATATTCTCATATACACCTAAATATGTCTCATACCTGCTTAAAAAGAATCTGAATGTAAAATTTACCGATTATTTAACATCCTTAAGAATACAGTATGCGTTATCGCTAATTGACCAAAATGAGAGAGTTGTTTCTGTTATATCTGCCAAATGCGGTTTTTCTGATGCTCCATATTTTTCAAAAGTGTTTAAGGAGGCACTGGGGACGTCGCCGTCTGAATATATTAAGTCTAAAATATAAAAAAACTAACCCGCCATCTAGGGCGGGTTTTTATCTTGTTTGAAAGGCAAGGATTTCTTTTGCCTCGGTTTCGGTTAGAGCTTCCGTTTCAAGCATTGTTTCAATGACCTTTTCCTGACGTTTGTGAGCAAGAGAGAGATTTACCTTGGGCGAATATGCCGACGGAGCGTTAGGCACACCTGCTAAAAGCGTTGACTCGTATGCGGTCATATCCTTTGGCTCTTTGCCAAAATAACCCATAGACGCATCATAAACCGAGTAATAGCCGCTGCCGTAGTATATCCCGTTAAAATAAAGCTCGAGAATTTCGTCTTTGGAATATTCTCTTTCAACCTTAAGAGCCATAAGGATTTCCGCAATCTTTCGCTCAACAGTATTGTCTTTCGGGAAATACATATTTTTTGCAAGCTGCTGTGTGATGGTGCTGCCACCTTCCTTCAGGGACATTGTCTTAATATCAATCCAAACTGCACGTGCCGTTCCTACTATATCAAAGCCGTTATGAGAATAAAACCGTCGATCCTCTACCGCTACAAATGCCTCGATAAAGTCTTTGGGTAAATCGGATAATTCGCAGAAATTTTCCTTTGAGCGAATTTCTTCAATCTTTACGTCAAGAGGCACCTTGTCCAGCGCATTACTGTATTTTATGTACCCGTGAGCAAATGCCAAAACGGCGATGGAAACAAGCATTACAGCTATAAATATAAAAAAGCTCTTTAATCTTCCCACTATAAATTCACCGACCTTTACGCACCGATAAACATAAATATTGCACTTATCGCAATAGGTACTATCAAAGCAACTGCAAGACAAATGCAGATTATTTTCTTTGCTTTATCATTAAAGTTCATTTTAGGTCACCTCTTATTTCGTCTTAATTCCTTAAAGAAATCGGAGAGCAGATTTTTGCACTCGTCCTCCATAATACCGCCTACTGTCTTAACCTTATGAGGTAGCAGGGAAGAAAGGTCGCATACACTTGCCGCTGCACCTGATTTTTCATCATATGCACCAAAGTAAAGCCGTTCTATCCGTGCCGAGATAATCGCCCCCATACACATCGGGCACGGCTCTAATGTAACATACATTTCGCACTCGGGCAGACGCCAACCGCCAAGCTTTTTACACGCTTTGTTAATCGCATCAACCTCTGCGTGCAGGAGTGCGTTCTTTTTTGTTTCACGCTTGTTGTAGCCACGTGCTATGATTTTGCCGTTTTGTACGATAACCGCACCTATCGGAACTTCGCCGATTGCAGCAGCCTTTTTCGCTTGCTTTACAGCTTCCTTCATAAAGTCCATAAAATGCCCCCGAAATATTACTACTTTAATTGTAGCATAAAACAATTTCCTTTGCAAATATATTTAATAAATTGTTTACAAAAAATTAAACCACCGGTTAAAACCGGTGGTTTGTAGGTTTACTTAAAGTAGCTTACGCCTGCTTCAAAGAGGCTCTGGTTCTTGTTGCCGGGTACGTTCTTTGAAATATAATCGCCGATACGCTCGGAGTGTCCCATCTTGCCCAAAATTCTGCCGTCGGGGCTTGTAATACCCTCGATTGCCGAAACGGAGCCGTTGGGGTTCCAGTCGATATCGTAGGTTGCTTTGCCCTCGGGAGTTACATACTGAGTTGCAATCTGTCCGTTCTTGGCAAGCTCTTTAATCTGTTCGGGTGATGCAATAAATCTGCCCTCGCCGTGTGAGAGCGCGATTGAATGAACGTCACCAACTTCGACATTTGCAAGCCATGGTGAATTGTTGGTGGCAATTCTTGTAAGAGCCATACGTGAAATATGTCTGCCAAGCGTATTAAATGTAAGAGTCGGTGATGTTTCGTCAAGGTCACGGATTTCGCCGTAGGGAACAAGTCCAAGCTTAATGAGTGCCTGGAAGCC
Source organism: Clostridia bacterium (assembly GCA_045649145.1). Classification (GTDB taxonomy): domain Bacteria; phylum Bacillota; class Clostridia; order UBA1381; family UBA1381; genus HGM11525. Next base: position 19,773 of record JAZRPK010000064.1, on the reverse strand, counting down.
GTTACAGATACCGAGCATCAAACCATCGCGGTTTTTAAGCATCTGCATTACAGCGTCGCCGACAGCGGGGTTTCTAAATGCCGTTGCGATAAACTTACCTGAGCCGTCAGGCTCGTCACCGCCCGAGAAACCGCCCGGTATCATAATAATCTGTGAGTTATCGATGCGTTTTTTCATTTCACGCATTGAATATGCCACGTCATCTGCTGTTAAGTTCCTAACAACAAACACATCTGCAACACCGCCTGCCTTTTCAAATACACGTGCAGAATCGTATTCACAGTTGGTGCCGGGGAATACAGGTATAAATATTCTCGGCTTTGCGAATTTTTCGCCTGCCACTGCGGGTGCACCCTTAGTGTAGCTGTATGTTTCAGGCTCGGAGTCAAATTTGCCCGCTTTGGTGGGGAATACCTTCTCAAGCGGTTTCTGCCAAGCACTGCATGCTTCCGAAAGGTCAATTTCAACACCGCAGGCTTTTATTGATTTTTCCTCTGTAGTCTTACCGATTTCGATTGCTCCGTCAGCATTTGTATCAGCCTCAACTTCAAGCACAATTGAGCCTGCAGGTGCAAAGAACAACAGGTCGTTTGTTACATTATCGCTAAGCTCAGCGCCTATCATATTACCGAATGCCATCTTTGAGATAACCTCGCACAAGCCGTGAGATTTAACTGTGCAGGAGGATAATACCTTTCCGCTTTCGATTAAGGCGTGTACCTTTTCGTACATAGCTTTCAAAGCATCAAAGTCGGGCATATCGTTTTCGTCACGCTTTAGTGTGTAAAGCACAAGCTTTGAGCCTGCTTTCTTTATTTCCTGGGAAATAACCTTGTCAGCCTTAACGGGAGCAACAGCGAATGAGGTAAGAGTAGGCGGTACGTCAAGCTCGTTAAAGCTTCCGCTCATAGAGTCCTTTCCGCCGATAGCTGCAATACCAAGCTCAAGCTGTGTGCGGTATGCGCCCAAAAGTGCCGCGAAAGGCTTGCCCCAACGCTTCGGATTGTTGCCGAGTCGCTCGAAGTATTCCTGGAATGTAAGGTAAATCTTCTTATAATCAGCACCCATAGCAACTGCCTTGGATACCGACTCAATAACTGCATATGCTGCGCCGTGGAACGGACTCCAGCTTGACAGATACGGGTCATAGCCGTAGGTCATTACTGTTGCTGTCGTGGTTTTGCCGTTTAGTACGGGTACTTTTGCTGCCATACCGTCGGTCGGTGTCAGCTGATACAAACCGCCGAACGGCATCAGTACCGAATTTGCACCGATAGTCGAATCGAACATCTCGCAAAGTCCCTTTTGTGAGCATACGTTAAGACTGGAAAGTGTATCAAACCACTTAGCCTTTACGTCAGTTACTACCTCGGGTGCAAAGGTACGCTTCGCACTTTCGGGGAGAACAACCTCGATATCCGTATTCTTGGTAGCTCCGTTTGTGTTTAAGAAATCTCTTGAAATATCACAGATTTTCTTGCCTCTCCAGTTCATAACCAGACGGTTTTCGTCGGTAACGGTAGCAACAATTGTTGCCTCAAGGTTTTCTCTGTTTGCATATTCAATAAATTTGTGTGCATCTACGCTGCGTACAACAACGGCCATTCTTTGCTGAGATTCGGAGATTGCAAGCTCTGTTCCGTCAAGACCGTCATATTTCTTGGGTACTTTGTCAAGGTTAATTACAAGACCATCTGCAAGCTCGCCGATTGCAACCGAAACCCCGCCTGCGCCAAAGTCATTACAACGCTTGATAAGTGTTGTAACCTTGCTGTCACGGAAAAGTCGCTGGATTTTACGTTCAACGGGCGGATTACCCTTTTGCACCTCGCTGCCGCAGGTGGTAACAGATTCTTCTGTGTGAGCTTTTGACGAACCTGTTGCACCGCCAATGCCGTCTCTGCCTGTTCTTCCGCCCAAAAGCACTATAACATCGCCCTTGGAAGGACGTTCTCTTACAACATTACTTCTCGGAGCAGCACCGATAACAGCACCTATCTCCATACGCTTTGCGGTATAACCATCGTGGTAAACCTCTGCAACCTGACCTGTCGCAAGACCAATCTGGTTACCATATGAGGAATAACCCGAAGCTGCACCTTTTGTAATCTTTCTTTGCATCAGCTTGCCTGCAAGTGTTTCCTCGAGAGTCTTTCTCGGGTCACCGCTGCCTGTCACACGCATTGCCTGATAAACATAGCTTCTGCCTGAAAGCGGGTCACGGATAGCACCGCCAAGACAGGTTGCAGCACCGCCGAACGGCTCGATTTCCGTCGGGTGGTTGTGCGTTTCATTCTTAAACATTATAAGCCAGTCCTCGTCCTTGCCGTCTACATCAACGGGAACGACGATACTGCACGCATTTATCTCCTCAGACTCATCTATTTCCTTCAAAAGACCACGCTTTTTGAGCTGTTTTACTATAATGGTTGCCATATTCATAAGGCAAATATCACGATCGGGAGCATAAAGCTCTGCTTTTGCCTTTTTGTATTCGTTATATGCGTCAGATATAAGGTCAGAATATTTTCCCTCAGGGATTGTGACATTGTTAATTCTTGTCGAGAAGGTTGTATGACGGCAATGGTCGGACCAGTAAGTATCAATCATACGAAGCTCGGTAACTGTCGGGTCACGTTTTTCGGTATCCTTGAAATATGCACGGCAGAACTCGAGGTCGTCGCTGTCCATAGCAAAGCCCATCTTGGCAAGGAATGCGTCACTTTCTGCCTTGTCCATATCGCAAAAGCCGACAACCGTTTCAACATCTGCGGGAACATCTGTAACCAATTCGAGAGTTTCAGGCTTGTCTAAAGATGCCTCACGTGCTTCTACGGGGTTAATTAAATATGCTTTTATGCGGTCTACGTCAGCGTTGGAAATGTCACCAGAGAGTACATAAAGCTTGGCAGAACGTACACTGGGACGCTCCTTTTCGGTAAGAATTGAGATACACTCCTCGCAGCTTGCTGCACGTTGGTCAAACTGACCGGGCAGATATTCAACTGCAAACACCTTGTCGGCAGAGTCGATATCAACCACCTCGTCATATGCGTTATCTACGGGCGGCTCGGAGAAGATAAGCTCTCTTGCACGAGCGTACTCCTCATCTGAGATGCCTGAAACATCGTATCTGTTTATAACTCTGACATTTGTAAGGGCGGAAAGTGACAGATTTTCTTTCAAATCCTGCAAAACACCCTTAGCTTCAATATCAAAGCCGTTCTTCTTTTCGACATAAATTCTTCTCACACGTTCCATTATATGTTCGTCCTTTCACTATTAGATGAGCAAATTTATCTATATTATATTGTACATTGTTTTTTGCAATCTGTAAAGTGCTTTTAATACTAAATTTTGATAAAAAATGCTAAAATTTTTCGGTAAAAAAATTTTGGACAAAAACCCTTGACAAAGTATTGATAATGTGTTATTATGTTTGCACAGTTTGATATGCGGGAGTGGCTCAGTGGTAGAGCGTCACCTTGCCAAGGTGAACGTCGCGAGTTCGAATCTCGTCTTCCGCTCCAAAAAAAATGACAATCTTTGCTTTTGAAGATTGTCATTTTTTCAAATTATGCGAGAACTGTTGAGTTAGAAATGATATTGGAATAATTGGGTTAATAATTTAGAAGGTAGATATAAAATGAAGAAAATAATTAGGCAGGCATTCTTTGATACACTTCCTGTTTTGACGGGATATTTAGTGCTTGGATTTGGATTTGGTATAATTTTGAAATCAAGCGGATACGGGACATTGTTAGCGTTTACAATGAGTTTGTTTGTATATGCAGGCTCAATGCAATATGTAGCTATAGGTCTTTTAACAAGCGGAGCGTCGCTAATTACCGCTGCAATCACCACTCTTATGGTTAACGCAAGACATTTGTTTTACGGGATTTCTATGCTTTCTAAGTACAAAGACATGGGCAGGAGAAAACCGTATTTAATTTTTGCCCTTACCGATGAAACCTATTCTCTGGTATGTAATGATAACCTTGATGTGCCTCCCGATAACAGAAAAGACTACTGTTTTTTGGTGACACTCTTAAATCATATTTATTGGGTTACAGGTTCTTTAATTGGTGCCGTTATAGGCTCGCTTGTTAAATTTAATAGTACAGGCATTGATTTTGCGCTCACTGCACTTTTCCTTACAGTATTCATTGAACAATGGCTTACTAACAAAAGACATACTCCTGCAATTATCGGAGTCGGCGTTTCGGCAGTTTGCCTGATGTTGTTTGGACCGGATAAATTTCTTGTTCCTGCAATGTTTATAATTACAATCCTGCTTTGTCTTTACAAGGAGAAAAAAGAAAATGACTGATTTACATATTTGGGGCATTGTTGCAGTAATAGCGTTGGTTACGGCGCTTTTGCGGTTTTTGCCGTTTGTTCTGTTTAATAATAGCCGAAAAACACCAAAGATTATTGATAAATTAGGCAGAATTCTGCCTTGCGCAATTATGGGTATGCTTGTTGTCTACTGTATGAAAAACATTACCTTTACAAGCATCTCTGGCTTTGTACCAATGGCGGTTGCCGGTATGGTTGTCGCTCTGCTTCATATATGGAAACGAAATACCTTAATAAGTATTATTTGCGGAACGCTTTGCTATATGCTTTTGGTACAAATGGTGTTTTGAAACGAGAGTAATAAAATTTTTTGCCCGTTTCTTGACACGAGGCATATGGATATGTCGAATATTGTCGAAAGGAAGTGCAGAAATGAAAAAACTAATCTTAACAAACATAATTATTATTAGTACATTTATTCTTTTTGACCCATTGCTAAATTATTTGGGAGAATGGGCAGATACATACAATCTTGGTGCAGAGATGTTTTTAGGAATATTCACACCACTTTTGTTTGGCTTTTTCGTTTTAGCATCTTTGTGTTTGACGATATTTTCGGTTATTAAATGTATTGCAAAGAAAGATGTGAAACAACTTATTCCAGCCGCAATCTATGTTATAGGGGTTGTCGGTTATATGTTGATTTCTAATCCAAACAGTTTTTGGATTAGACTTGTAAATTATTATATTAACTTTTAATAGCTTTTTTAGTTCCGACTTGACACGAACTATCGACCAAAAAGATCTGCATCTAAACCTTATGTGTCGCAATATAAATAATGTCGAATATTGGCGAAAGGAGTTGCGTTATGAAAAAGAAAGTAAGATTGTTTTTACACATATTTTTCACAATATTTTTAGGTATGTCTCTAATTAATATTGTAAGGTGTGTAATTTATGGTTTTTCAGATGGTACAATTTTATCGAGGATAATTGACCTACCATATATTTATTATGCACTTGTTTCGGTTGTACTTACGACAATATTTATGATTCCCACATTTCGTGTAAAGTAGTAAGATTTATTGTGTAGTTGGTGGTTTTTTACCATTATGTTACACGAACTTATCGCTAAAAACATTAGCATCCATATTATACAGTCTTTATAGTAAGGGACGTAAAATGATATTAAAAATATATGAAACGGAGGAATTATATGCCGTGGTATGATGAGGCGGTATTTTATCATATATATCCGCTGGGAATGACAGGTTCACCAAAACAGAATTCATATGGCGAACCTGAACACAGACTAAACACCTTAATTCCATTTCTTTCGCAAATCAAAAAAATGGGGTGTAATGCACTTTATATAGGCCCTCTTTTTGAGTCGGTGGGACATGGTTATGAAACAACCGATTACAAAAAATTAGATACAAGACTTGGCACAAATGAAGATTTAACAAATTTTGTATCAGAATGTCATAAACTGGGAATACGGGTAGTTTTAGACGGTGTATTCAATCATACGGGACGGGATTTCTTTGCATTTGAAGATATCAGGCGCAATAGAGAATCGTCTAGGTATAAGGATTGGTACTGCAATGTAAATTTCTACGGCAACAATGAATATAACGATGGGTTTTCATACGATAACTGGGGCGGATATGATTTGCTTGCCAGGTTAAATCAACAAAACAATGAGGTCAGGGAGTATATTTGCGATGTCATTCGTTTCTGGGTAAAGGAATTTGATATTGACGGAATTCGTCTGGGCGCTGCAGATGTGTTGGATTTTAGTTATATGAAAATGCTTCGTCAGGTGGCAAATGAAGTAAAACCTGATTTCTGGCTTATGGGTGAAGTAATTCATGGCGATTATATTCGTTGGGTAAATGAAGATACCCTGCACTGCGTTACCAATTATCATTTGCACAAGGCTTTGTATTCCGGCCATAATGACCATAACTATTTTGAAATTGCTCATACAGTAAAGCGTTTGTATGAAATGGGAGGCAACAGACCGGATGGACTTAAGCTATACAATTTTGTAGATAACCACGATGTTGAGCGTATTTATACAAAGTTGAATAAAAAAAGTCATTTTGTGCCGGTTCACATTCTTATGTATACACTACCAGGTGTGCCGTCTGTTTATTATGGCTCCGAATTCGGTATCGAAGGGCAAAAACAACACGGCTCTGATGATAGCTTAAGACCGGCTATTTCCTATGATCAATATATGAATGTTACTCAAAACAACGACTTTACCAATTTGATTTCAAGGTTAGGGGAAATACGCACAGAAACCAAGATACTGTCCTATGGTGATTATAAAGAGCTGCTTTTGACCAATTGTCAGTATGCGTTTTGTAGAAATTATAATGAGCAGTCTGTAATAGTGACCGTGAATAACAGCGATACTGATTGTATGCTGAAGCTTCCGGCTCAAAATGCAGTAGAATATGAGGGCGGAATTTTTGGTGCAAAAGTGCCTGTTATAGATGGGGTTATCTCGGTAAATGTCAGGGCAAATTCCGGAGAAATATGGTTACCTGTATGTTCAAAAAAATAACAGGTACAACCAATTGAACTTAATATCAATGAAAAGACAACTAACATAGAAGCGGGGGAGAAAATTATGGATTTTACAAAGCTAAAAAATTGTATGGACAATATCGTCAAAAACTACAATACACCGGGTGTGGACTGCGTTGTATATAAAGACCACGAGGAAATATTCAGGTATTTTGCAGGTATGAGTGATATTGAAAACAATAAAATAATGAACGGAAATGAGCTGTATATTATATTTTCAATGACTAAAATGATTACCTGTACAGCCGCTTTGCAGCTTTTTGAACAGGGGAAATTTTTAATGAGTGACCCTGTTTGTAAATATCTTCCCGAGTTTTCGGATATGCAGGTTTCTGTAGACGATTTTGATGTTGAAAGTGCAGCAAAGATTACTACAGGAAAAACTGTAGGCGAGATTGTTAGAAATGATTGCACCAAACCTGCCAGAAACCAAATGACAATCAAAGACTTGTTCACGATGAGCGCCGGTCTTGATTATTCATTAGATGACGATGCAATTAAAAATGCCCTGGCACAAGGGAAAAAGACCACGCGCGAGCTGGTAGGCGCAATGTCACAAAAGGTTTTAGGATTTGAGCCGGGAACAAGATTTAGATACAGTCTTTGCCACGATGTGATTGGAGCTTTGATAGAAATATGGTCGGGACAAAAATTTGGTGAATATTTGAAAGAACATATTTTTGAGCCGCTTAATATGAAAAACACTTTCTTTGGTGTTCCGAAAGAAGAAAGCTTGCTTGAAAAAATGGCGGCAAGATATACCTATGACGAAAACGGAAAACCGCAAAGAGACTCTTTAGAGTGTATGTATAATCTTACCGCCGAATATGAAAGCGGGGGAGCGGGGCTTATTTCTTGTACAGAGGATTACGCACTCTTTGCAGATGCACTCTCTTGCGGAGGCGTAGGTAAAAGCGGAAAAAGAATTTTATCCGAAGAAACGGTAAAGCTGATGGGAACAAATCAGTTGAAAGGCAAACAATGTGAAGATTTTTATCAGTTAAGGCCCGGGTATGGCTATGGCTATGGAGTTCGTACTCACGTAGATAAAGCTATGAGCGGTTCGAACAGCCCGATAGGAGAGTTCGGTTGGGATGGTGCAGCCGGCGCATTTTCGATGGTTGATACAAAAAACAAAATCTCGCTTACATATTTTCAGCAAGTTCATGGCTGGGACCTTGGAATACAAAACTTAATGCGTAATGCTTTATACGAATGTATCGAATAGAATTATTATAAACAAAAAAGCTTTCTCCTAAGAGAGAAAGCTTTCTGCTTTTTTAAGTATACTGTCATCGAAGCTTAAGAGCTTTTTTGCATCTTCAAAACCGAGCCATCTATATTCGGCCACCTCGCTCTCCTGCAGAGTGATATTGTTATCGGTTATCTCGGACAGGAAATAGACGGCATCCTTTTCGACGTTGGGTGAAGGGTTATATCTGCTCACCACACGAAATCCGTCGGCGAAGGTGTTGATGTTAAGCCCTGTTTCCTCAAGGATTTCCCGCCTTGCAGTGTCGTGCTCGCTTTCGCCTTCTTCGACGTGACCTTTTGGAAAACCCCAATGCCCGTAGGCAGCGCCTTTTTTATTCAGTATTAAGAGGTACTCTCTCTTGCCGCAGTTGTTCCGCCAGATTACTGCGCCGCAGGATTTCTCATATTTCATAATCATTTTATCCTTTCAGTAGGCTTTATTTTAACTCGACAGCCTGAACAAAACTTAAATCGGTCAGCGTGAAATTGCGTGCAAGGCAGGTTTTGTCAAAGGTCACATTTTCCATAGAAAGCGACGCCGGGTCGTTAAAATAGACTTCCGAGCCATAGTATCCTGTTGCAACAAGGGTGTGAGGATAACCCTCAAATCTGACCATAATGCCGTGCGGATTTCTCTCGAGTGCCTCGATAAGTGCATTGGTAACGTCTTCTTCTGTTTCTGCCTTAAAATAGGTTGCACCTCGACGCTCGGTTTCGAAATAGTCGAAGTATTCGCTGTCCTCGTCAAGTGCAGGCACAAACCTTAAGCCGTATTCCTCCAAAAGTCCGAAATGACTCGCCATATAACTACCTGAGCCACCCTCGCTCTTTTCGATATTGTATGCTGCTACGTCTACAGGCGTCACCTTTTCTCCGGTTGCATCGGTGATAATCATTGCGTATGAGCAAACCCAGCAATACCCTCTGCCGCTTGACTCAAAGCCCCATTCCTCGTCCGGCTGAGCGTAAAATGTGAAAGCTTTTTCCTGAAAAGACGGCCTAGGCGGATTGGAAATAACTGGCCCGCTATCCTTGTCCTCTTCAGTAATATTTTCGTTTTCAATTTCTTCGTCTGTTGAAGTATCGGTATTACCTGTGTTGCCTGAAACTGTTGAATTAGGTGGAACATCATCAGTGGGCTGATTTGTCACGATTACGGTACGGGTTTTTGCGTCCCATTGAACCGTTGCGCCAAAAGGCTCTACAACATATCTAATAGGTACACAAGTTACGCCGTTTACAAGCTGAGGTGCTGCGTCGATGTAGTTTAAGAAATGATTTGCATTGATGGTGTGATATCCGATAGATAGCTTAACAAAATCGGTATCGCGTGTAATAAGTACCTCTTGCAACGAAGGGTCCCAATCAACCTCAAGCCCCATAGCCTCACACACAGCTCTTACGGGCACGAGTGTGCGGTCGTTTATCACAACGGGCGGCTGCTCGGGTGTAAGATACTCGCCGTTTACACTAATTGAAATATCAGATTCTGCAAAAGCACTAATCTGAAATGCGGCAAGTGATGCCGCGGTAAATAATAACAATCTTTTCATAATTATATCCACTAACTCCCTTTTTGATACCATTGACTTCCCCCATATCAGTTATCATATCATATATCAACAACGATTTCCATAACAAGTTTGTAACAATTTTGTCAAATTTCGTATACAAGAAAAGCGTATAAAAGGAAAAGAACGGATATTTTTCTTGCTATTTCTTGCAGGATACAGTATAATATATAGTGTAATATTGTGTATAAAGAAACCGAAGTATAATTTCGGAAGTGAAAGGAATGGATAAATACAAATGAAGGTACTCTTATCGCTAATGAAACTGGATATCGGAGGTGCGGAAACGCATGTTGTTGAGCTGGCAAAGGAGCTTTACCGACGTGGTTGGGAGGTAATTGTAACCTCAAACGGCGGTGCGTTTGTAAAGGAGCTGGAGGATTTCGGAATTAAGCATTACGATGTTCCTCTGCAGAATAAAAACCCCAAAAATGTTATGAAAGCGTTTAAGCTTTTGAGCAAAATAATTGAGGAGGAGAAGGTGGACATTGTCCATTCTCACGCACGTATTCCGTCCTTTATCCTCGGAAAATTGCATAAGAAGATGGGATTTCCGTTTGTTACTACGGCGCATTGGGTATTTACAACCAAATACGGACTTAAGTATATTACCGATTGGGGACAGAAAACTGTTGCCGTAAGTGAGGATATAAAAAAGTATCTTATCGACAACTACAAAATTCCTGAAAGTGACATAACCGTTACGATAAATGGTATAGATACCGATAAATTTTCGCCCGACACTAACAAGACGCCTGCTATGGAGGAGTTTGGACTTTCCGATAGTGACAATACCATTGTTTATGTCAGCCGAATGGACGAGTCACGCTCTCTTGTTGCACATCATTTGATTGAGGCGGTTAAGAGATTAGACCCGATTGTTGAAAACTTGAAAGCGGTAATTGTAGGCGACGGCGATGATTTTGCCAAGGTTAAAGAGGAAGCAGAGGCAGTAAATGCGGACCTCGGCAGAGAGGCTATAATGCTTGCAGGTGCAAGGGTGGACATAGAGAAGCTTATAGCACCGTGTAAGCTGTTTGTGGGAGTGTCACGTGCTGCGCTCGAGGCTATGGCAGAGTCAAAGGCTGTGATTGTTGCAGGTAACGAGGGCTATATCGGATTGTTTGACCAGTCAAAGCTGCCTGAGGCGCTTGACACAAATTTCTGTTGCCGCGGCTGCGGTGATTCGACTGCGGACAAGCTCGCTCAGGATATAGGCGAATTCTTCGGAATGTGGCAGGAGGACAGAGATAAGCTGGGAGCTTTCGGCAGAAACTTAATTTTGGAAAACTATTCGGTTAAGAGAATGACAGACGATACCGAGGGTGTATATAAAAGAGTTCTCGGAATATAAAAGGCTGCGTCAAAACTTTGAAAAAAGGGGGAATTCTCAAATGAGCGATGTTGTAATTTCGGGCTACTACGGCTTTCGAAACAACGGCGATGACGCACTCCTTATGTCTATAATAAACGATTTGAAAACTAAAAAACCTGATATTGATATTGTGGTTTTGTCAAAGAACCCTTGTGAAACCAAGAGGATATATAACGTACGTGCAATAAGCCGTCAAAATGTTATAAAGGTTGCAAAAGAGCTTATAACTACAAAGATGTTGATATCGGGCGGCGGAACGCTCATTCAGGACGGCACAAGCACGAAATCTTTGCTCTATTACCTTTGGATAATAAGAGCTGCCTTACTGCTTAGAAAAAAGGTTATGCTTTACGCAAACGGCATAGGGCCGCTTAACTTAAAGGCAAACAGAAAGCGTACCAAAAAGGTTTTAAGCAAGGTTGATATTATAACCTTAAGAGATGAAGCATCATATGATGAGCTTTTGAAAATAGGCGTTACCAAGCCGCATATTGAAATCACTGCTGACCCTGCGTTCAGATTAGAGTATGAACAAGAGGTCTCGGATGAGGTATTAAAAGATAATAATATCCCATCGGCTAAAAAGCTGATGCTTGTTTCGGTGCGTCCGTGGAAAACGGTAGGTGCTGATTTTTGTGATACTATTGCAAAGGCTTTGGACTATGCACATAAAAAGTACGAACTCTATCCTGTATTTTTGCCTATGCAGCAGAAAACCGACGAGGATATAACAAATAAAATACGTTCTGCTATTGCTGCGGAATCGGCTGTGATAAATGCGGATTATAATATAAAAAGACTCTTGTGCTTGTTTTCTAATATGAGTCTTTGTATAGGTATGAGATTGCATACACTTATCTATTCTGCAGTAGAGTGCGTACCGCTTATCGGTCTTGTATATGACCCGAAGGTCAGCGGATTTTTAGACTATATCGGAACAGATAATTACTGTAATGCGGAAAAAATCTCATATGAACAGCTTACAGCTGCTATCGACCGGAGTATGAGCGATTACGAAAACCAACGTGCCGAGCTTTTCAAAAAGAGAGAGGAACTGAGGGTAAAGGCAGAGAAAAACGCAACTCTTGCAATAGAGCTCCTTTGCGGAGGTGAATTTGAGTGAGCGGCGAAAACAGAATGCTCAAAACAGCAAGCTTTATGGCACTTGCCACCTTTCTTGCGAAAGCGTGCGGACTTGTAAGAGAATCTCTTATCACTGCATTTTTCGGAGTGGGGAATACGGTTGATGCGTATTTTGCCGCATCGCAGCTGCCGACTACCCTTTTTGATATGGTAATCGGCGGCGTTATATCCGCTTCATTTATTCCTGTCTTTAACGGCATATGCGAAAAAGAGGATACCGATAAGGCGATGAGCTTTGCCAATAAGTTTATCGGTATGATACTTCTTGCGACAGTTTTACTTTCTGTAGTTGGAATAGTATTTTCGGAGCAATTGATTACGGGAATTATAGCACCTGAATTTGTGGGTGAAACAAAGGAGCTTGCATCTAAGCTTTCCTCGATAATGTTCCCGATGGTGATTTTTACCGGACTTGCATTTTCCTTTGTCGGAATATTGCAGTCTTTTGGAGAATTTAATATTCCTGCTGTTATGAGCCTTGTATCGAATGTTGCGGTAATCTTGTATTTTCCGCTTTTCGGTAAAAGGTTTGGCGTATACGGTCTGGCTGTTGCGATACTCTTTTCGTGGAGCTTGCAGGTGCTTATACAGATACCTGCACTCAAAAAAACAGGATATAAATTTAGGCCCAGACTCGATTTAAGAGATAAGTATATTTTGCAGGCACTTTCTCTTGCACTTCCGATGCTGATAAGCACATGGGTGCAGCCGCTGTATTCGCTTGTAAATACACGTCTGGCATCGGGTGCGGACGGAATTGTATCAGTACTTAACTGCTCTAACAGACTTTATCTTGTTATGACGGGTGTATTTTCGTTCGTGGTAACAAATCTGATATTCCCTCGGCTCTCACGTACAAATGCTCAAGAGCGTACCGACGAGTCAAGAGAACTTGTTGTCGGCTCTCTAAAGGCGATAACGCTTGTGATTGTACCTGTTATGGTGAGCTTTATACTGCTTTCTAAGGACGTTATAGGCATAATATATGAGCACGGCAAATTTACGCACGATAAAACGCTCATAACGGCAGCAACACTCTCCTGCTATTCGGTAGGAATGATTGGACTTGCGTATAACGAAATAATGTCAAAGACATTTTTCTCGATGAAAAATTCCAAAACACCGATGATAAGTGCGCTCGTTTCGATGCTTGCAAATATAGTTATGGCATATCTCTTTTACGATAAAATCGGCGTATACGGCCTTGCACTCGCAACTGCAGGCGGTTCGACGGTTAATGCACTGCTGAATTTTGTAGCATACCGTAAAAAACAGGGCAGACTGTTCGCTAAAGAGGATTTGGCTGATATTATAAAGACATTTATCTCAGGCGCTGTTATGGCTGTGGTTGTAATTGTGGTTTCAAGACTGACAGACGGAATATACCCTGGCGGAACGGTTGGATATATTTTCCACGGTGCAGTCTGCGGTGTGGTTGGACTTTTGGTATATCTTGTATCGGTTTATGCAATCGGTGTTAAAAGCTTCAAAAATGCTCTGGGAGGTGTGATAGGTGGCAGAAAGTAGAATAATCGGATTTGTTGTTTCGGTATGGAAAATGCTTGTTAGCTGGTATGAGGCAAGCCTTCTGGCAAAGACGATTAATGGCGTATGCAATTTCTTTATTAAAAGTGCATCTAAGTCTGTTGCCGTCAAAGCCTTTATGCACGGAGTGTTTGGGGGCGAATGGTGGAAAAACAGCCTCGCATATCGTTCTCTTTGTATGCTGCTTATGGGCAAAAGGACAGAGTTAAAACCAAAAAGTGCAGTTTTAACATCACTTATTGACATTTTCAATATACCTCTTAGATATATAGGCACGGTAGTGATAAGCTTTTCTCTGCCGATGGTAATAATTGCTGCTTTGAATTTTGGAGACAGCTTAATTGATATTGCTGTTGGCGTGATCCTTTTTGCTGTAGGGGTATTATGTCTTATATTTTCAAAAAGTGCCTACTCGCTCTATCTTGGCAGCGGCATACTTAGATTTGTCGGGGGCATATTTTATAACGGCGAATATAAAGAGCCTCAGGATAGAAAAATCCCACTTGTGCCCGTTTGTGCTGTCGCTTTGACACTTGGTGTTGCGGCGGGTATGATAAATCCCATCTTAACAGTGCTTGCGATTTTTGCGGTAATGTTTGCAGCTGCGGTAATAGCACGGTTTGAGATAGGTGTTTTTGCTGTGCTTTTTCTGGCGGCATTTTTACCTACGGCTGCGGTGGCGGCTTTGTGCTTGTTGACGGTAGTCGGCTTTGCTGCAGCACTTTTAACAGGCAGAATAAAAGACCTTAAACCGACAGCTATTGCACCGCTTCTGGCAATTTACGTTTTGCTTGGTATCTTTTCAACTCTTACAAGCTTTAATATACCGTCAAGCGCTTTTGTCTTTGTTGTATATCTTGTATTTATTGCAGCGTATGTAGTGATTGCAAATACACTCACTACACCATCGAGATGGCGCGGTGCGGTGGTAACCTTTGCACTTGGTGCACTTTTGATTGCACTTTTCGGCATTGTGCAGAATTTTACGATGGATGCTACAACACAAAGCTGGGTTGATCCTGATATGTTTGAGGATATAAAGATAAGAGTTTATGCAACATTTGATAATCCAAATGTACTCGGACAGTATTTTATAATAACCATCCCGATTATATTTTCGCTGTTTGTATTCTCTAAAAGCCTGTCGCAAAAAACGGTATGGCTGGGAGTATTTGCGGCGTGCTTTTTGTGCCTTTTGTACACATGGTCGAGAGGTGCGTGGGTAGGTGTTATGCTCGGTGTGGCGGTGTTTCTGCTTGTAAGGGACAGACGCTGGATTGTCCTTTGTATAATGGCCCTTTTGGCATTGCCGTTTGTTTTGCCCGAGAGTATAATGCAGAGGCTTTTGAGTATAGGCAACACAGGCGATTCTTCGACTGCGTATCGTGTTTCAGTATGGATTGCGTCGGCAAGAATGGCTGTTGATTACTGGATGTCGGGAGTAGGCTACGGCTCGGATGCGTTTGCGGCGGTTTATTCAAACTATGCCCTAAATGGTGCGGGCTATGCCCTGCACGCCCATAACTTCTATATCCAGCTTGTTGCTGATGTAGGAGTCGGCGGACTTATAACGTATATATTGATTGTTGCAACAGCTTACCGTGAAATTGCATCGGTTAGAGAAAACAGACTGATAAAGACTGTCTGCTATTCCTTTGCAGGAGTGCTGGCGGGATATCTTTTCCAGGGTGTTGCGGAGAGCTTGTGGTACAATATGCGAATGTCATTGATGTTCTGGATTGTAATGGCATTTATAATTAGCGGAGCAAGGCTTGACAAAGAGGAGGGGTGCAGATTATGAGGGTTATGCAGGTTATGACCGATACCAATATCGGCGGTGCGGGAGTATGGCTTTTGAATTTTCTTGAAGTTTATGACCGTGAAAGAATTGATATGACGGTGGTTATACCGACAGATAGTGCACTTAAAGACCGAATAGAAGATCTGGGCGTCAGGTATATCGAGGCTGATAATATTGCTGATAAATCCTTCTCGAAAGATGGAATAAACACCCTAAAAGAGATTATAACCAAAGAGCAGCCCGACATTGTTCATACGCACGCAAGCTTGTCTGCACGTATTGCGGCTAAGCTTCTGGGAGTACCTGTTATAAATACACGCCATTGTATCGAGCCTAAGAGGAATAGCGTTATAAGATTGGCATATAGAATTATAAACAGACTTCTCAGTGACAGAGCCGTTGCAGTATCAAAGGCTGTTTATCATAATCTGGAAGATGACGGAATTCCGTCTGAAAAATTAAGCCTTATATATAACGGTGTGCCGCCTCTTAAAATCCTTTCTGACGAGGAAAGAGAAAGAGTGCGCTCGGAGCTTGAATTAGACGGCTGTCTTGCGGTAGGAATTATTGCAAGGCTCGAGAGAGTCAAAAACCATAAGCTGTTTTTGGCAGCAGCGGCGGCGGTTTACGAGCTTAATGACAGGTTCCGCTTTATAATTGTCGGCGACGGCAGTATGGAGGAGGAAATTAAAGCAGAAGCTCGGGCACTTGGTATAGCAGATGCGGTCATTTTTACAGGTTATGTAGAGGATATTACCGAGATAATGAACGCAATAGATATAAACGTATTAACCTCCGACCGAGAGGCACTTAGCATATCTCTTATCGAGGGTATGAGTGTAGGCAAGCCGTCAATCACAACCGATGCAGGCGGACCTCGTGAGGTTGTCGAAAACGGCAGAAACGGTATAGTAGTGCCTGTTGGTGATGCGGTGAATCTCACGGCGGCGATTTTAAGACTTGCATCAGACCCCGAGCTTATGAAGAGATATGGCGAAGAGGGTATTAAAATAGCTTCGGAGAAATTCTCTCCAATGGAAATGTGCGACAAACTGACAGCACTTTACGAGGATGTCATATATTCTTTAAGAAAGGATAAATAAGCATATGAAGAAGATTAATATAATAGATATAATAATAGTGCTGGTGATAGTAGCGGCTGTTGCGGCTGCTATGCTTATGAAAATTGATGACAGCACAGCTATTGTAGCTCAGGGGAAAAAGATTGTTGTTCTTGAGCTTACCGAAAAGCACGTTGGTTTTTCCGAGAATGTCATAATAGGTGACAAGGTCACCGAAAAGGTGGAGAAAAAAGAGATAGGAACAGTAACGGGAGTGGAAACAAAACCGTGTGAAAGAAACAGCTATAATTATATCACAGGCAAGGCTGTTGTTGCTGATATTCCCGAACGTGAAAATGTCTATGTTACCATTGGAGTTGATAAATCGGCAAATGTTGCTGTCGGAAAACAGCTTAGCGTAATAACAAAGCACTTTTCGGGAAGCGGATACGTTGTCGGAGTATCCGATGCAGAATAACAGGGGGTGAGCAGGTTGAAATTTATAGATGATAAGGGTAGAATAGGCGGCAAGTTCAGTATTGTCGATTTGTTTGTAATAGTTCTCGTTCTCGCGTGTATCGGTGCTGTCGGCTTAAAGCTTAAAAAGGCAGAAACAGTCAGCGGCGGTGACAGAACGATTGTTTATGACGTGCTGGTAGAGAATGTACGTGATGTGTCTATTAAGGCAATTGAGGACAATTTTGAAAATGTAACAGACGCCGAAAGTAAAAAGGGACTTGGAAATATAGTTAACGTTACAGCAGAGCCTGCACGTGTTCTGGTGCAGAAAAGTGATGGTAAATACACATTTGCCGAGTACGATAATCGTTATGATGTTACTATAACACTAAAGGCTCAGGGAACCGAAACCGATGACGGCTACTACACATCCTCCGGCAGACAGATTATGGTCGGAGAAAAGTTGAATATGAATAACGGCTATTCGCAAGCAACCGGAGAAATAATTTCTGTAAAGGTAGAATAGAAAGGGAGTTTTCCGCCTTATGATGCTCAATGAAGGCACTTGCGGCAGGGAATATGCGGTCAAGGCTATCGCACTTGAGCCGAAAATAACCCATCGCCTTAAAATGCTTGGTATTACAACAGGAGCACGAATAACAATTCTTGGTAAAAGGAAAAACGGCCCCGTGATTATAAAGGTGCGGGGCAGCAGATTTGCTGTAGGAAAGAAATTTGCCCAAGGCATTGACATCTGAGGTGGCATATGAAAAAGAAAATAATAGCGTTTGCAGGAAACCCCAACTGCGGAAAGACCACTCTTTTTAACGCATATACAGGCGCAAGGCTAAAGGTTGCCAACTGGCCCGGTGTTACTGTTGAGAAGAAAGAGGGCGAGGTAAAATTTGGGGGAGAGGATTATAGGCTGGTAGATTTGCCGGGTGTATATTCGCTTGATGCGTATACACTTGAGGAACGGCTGACAAAAGAGTATCTTCAATCCAACGATGCAGATGTGATTATAAACGTCGCAGACGGCTCAAATCTTGAGAGAAACCTTTACCTCACCTTGCAGCTAAAAGAGCTTGCAAAACCGATGGTGCTCGCTGTTAATATGCTTGATATTATGAAAAAGCGGGGAACCCGACTTAATCTTAAGAGGCTCTCAGAGTTGTTGGATATTCCGGTAATAGCAGTTTCGGCACGTACAGGAGATGGACTGGATACCTTAATAGAAACTGCAATAGACTGTGTCGGGAAACCGAAAACAATAATGGAAATAGAAGACAAAAACGCCTTTGTTGACAGGATAATATCCGAGATAACGATTGATAAAGGCGAAGAAAACACCGCAACGGACAAAGCAGACAGAATACTGACACACAGATACTTTGGTGTGCCGATATTCCTTCTGATTATGGCTGCGGTGTTTTTTCTTACCTTTACACTTGGAGGTTTTGTTAAAACATATTTTGAGGGCTGGGTGGAGAGTTTTTCATTTGCAGTCGGCGCATTTCTTATAAAAGCAGGCGCGAGCAATTGGATTGTGTCACTTGTTACCGACGGGATTATTGCGGGAGTAGGAGGAGTCCTGACATTCCTTCCGAATATATTTATTCTGTTTCTGTTGCTTGCGTTTTTGGAGGACAGCGGATATATGTCAAGAGTTGCGTACGTGATGGACACCATTATGGGCAAAATAGGACTTTCAGGGAGAGCCTTTATACCGATGCTGTTAGGGTTTGGCTGTTCTGTGCCTGCCGTTATGGCATCACGCACGCTTGAGAATATATCGGACAGAAGGAGAACAATGGCTGTGATACCGTTTATGTCCTGTAGTGCAAGAATGCCTGTATATATTCTGCTTTCCGATATCTTCTTTGGCAAATACGCAGTTTTTGCGGCATTTTCTATGTACATAATAGGGATTCTGGTGGCGGTTTCGGTATTGGCATTTATGAAAAAAACAAATATGTGCGGGAATGACCTGCTAATAGAACTGCCAGAATATAAAATGCCGGGTATAAAAACGGTGTTTATATATGTGTGGGAAAAAATTTGTGATTATCTTGCTAAGGCGGGAACTACCATATTTATTGCATCGGTAATAGTGTGGTTTTTACTTAATTTCAACTTAAACGGTATGACAGAAAATATGGGCGAGAGCTTTGCTGCTGTGGCAGGAAGAGTGATAGCACCGCTCCTTGAGCCTCTGGGACTTGGGTTTTGGCAGATATCAGTTGCACTCCTGTCGGGAATTGCCGCAAAAGAGGTTGTCATCTCCAGTATGGGTGTCCTTTTCGGGATAAGCAATGTAGCATCGCCTCAAGGGATGAGCTTGCTTAAAGAAACGCTTGGCGGGATTGGATTTGGCAGCATCAATGCCTATTCAATGATGCTTTTTTGCCTTTTGTACGTGCCGTGCATTGCGACGATTGCAACAATAAAAAGAGAGTCGCAGTCTGCAAGCTTTACTTTTGGCGTACTGCTCCTGCAGCTTGTGGTTGCGTGGATTGTTTCGACTATGTTTTATCAGATTGCATCTGCAATAGTACATTAAAAAGAGTCTGTAATTTACAGACTCTTTTTTGCTCGTCTTTTTCTGTTTTTTGTACAAGGCTCTTTATATCCCGGGTAAATATGGCCTATTCCGATATCAAATTTTTC
>JAZRPK010000063.1:0-5599 GCA_045649145.1 Clostridia bacterium | reverse complement strand
ACGGTAAGTGCCGCAGCCGCCTCTGTAAGAGTGTCTGAAAGCGGCGTTGAGATGTTGGAGACCGAAATTTCGGCAGGGAGTATATCCTCGTTTTTAAGCTTGTCCCTAAGCTCTAATATAACACGTTTTGCCAGCTTAGGCCCTACGCCTGCTGCACGTGTAATAGTTTTTACATCGTCGGTCATAACGGCGAGTGCCACCTCACTGGGTGTTGACGTAGACAAAATCGCAAGCGCAGCTTTAGGTCCTACACCCGAAACGGAGGTAAGATATTTGTACATCGAAAGCTCCTCGTTTGTGGTAAAGCCGACCAACTCCTGTGAATCCTCTCGGACAATGAGCTGAACGAACATTGTAACAGTGCCGTTTTTGTCAGCAAGCGAGCTTATGCTCGAAAGTGATGTGGATATCTTATACCCGACACCGCCTGCATCGATAACAACAAAACCGTCGCCAGTTAACACCTTTTCGCCTTTTATGTAGTAATACATACTAAGTACCTCTTCTCAAAATCAAATTAAAGACACTTTCTCACACACTATCATACACCAAAAGCGATACCGGAGTCAACGGCGGCGGTATTACGGTTTTGTTACATATTCTTTACCCTTGGTTAGACGAAGGCTACAGTCTGTTTGTTCCGAGTACATCGTTAGTTTTTGCGCTGTGGGCGTGGCAGATTGCGACTGCTAAGGCATCTGCAGCATCGTCGGGCTTTGGTATGGCATTAAGACCCAACAAAAGCTTTACCATCTGCTGAATTTGCCCCTTGTCGGCTCTGCCGTAGCCTGTTACCGCCTGCTTTATCTGAAGCGGTGTATATTCGTAAATGGGTATTTCCCTTACAGCCGTTTGTGCAACCAAAATACCCCTTGCCTGTGCAACAGCTATGGCAGTTTTCTGGTTGCTGTTAAAAAACAGCTCCTCTATAGCAACTGCATCGGGCTTATATTTATCCAGATATGTACCTATTTCCTCAAATATCAGCTTGAGCCTTAAAGATGTGGACATAGACGAGTGCGTGGTAATGGCATTATACTCAATCGGGCGGAACTTTCCTGCCTTATATTCTAAAACGCCTATTCCGACAATAGCATATCCGGGGTCAATTCCTAAAATAATCACAAAAACACTCCCTAAAATATTAAAATAATTATTGCAATATGATATTGCAAAATAAAAAATTATGCTGTATAATATACGTAAATTATATAACATAAACGGAGGAATTGCAAGTTATGGCAAAGGAAAAAGTTGTACTCGCCTACTCGGGCGGTCTTGACACATCAATAATCATCCCCTGGCTTAAGGAAAACTACGACTACGAGGTAATCGCAGTCTGCGGTGATGTAGGACAGGGTAAGGAAACGGAAGGCCTTGAGGAGCGTGCTAAAAAGGCAGGCGCATCAAAGCTTTATATCGAGGACTTAAGAGATGAATATGTTTCCGATTTCATTTTCCCGACATTAAAGGCGGGCGCTGTGTATGAGGGTAAGTACCTTTTGGGTACATCACATGCACGTCCGATTATCGCAAGACGCTTGGTTGAAATAGCCCTTCAGGAGGGTGCTGTTGCAATATGCCACGGTGCTACAGGCAAGGGTAATGACCAGGTTAGATTTGAGCTTACAATCAAGGCTCTTGCACCGCATCTTAAGATTATAGCTCCGTGGAGAATTTGGGATATCAAATCCCGTGAGGATGCCGTTGACTATGCAAACGCTCACAATATAGAAATTCCTGTTACCAAAAAGGACCTCTATTCAAGAGACCGTAACATCTGGCATATTAGCCACGAGGGTATGGATTTGGAAGACCCTGCAAACGAGCCGCAGCTTGATAATCTTTTGAAGCTTTCGGTTTCGCCCGAGAAAGCTCCCGACGAGCCTACATATATCACAATCGGCTTTGAAAAGGGTGTTCCCGTTTCAATCGACGGCGAAAAGATGGCACCCCGTCCGCTTGTTGAAAAGCTTAACGAGCTTGGCGGCAAAAACGGCGTCGGTATCGCAGATATCGTAGAGGACAGACTGGTTGGTATGAAGTCAAGAGGTGTTTATGAAACTCCGGGCGGCACAATTTTGTATGCTGCACTTCAGGAGCTTGAGTACCTTTGCTTAGACCGTGATACTCAGGCGTTTAAGCGTCAGGCTGCTATTAAGTTCTCCGAGCTTGTTTATGACGGTAAATGGTACACACCGCTTCGTGAGGCACTCTCTCAGATGGTAGACTCAATGGAGGAAACTGTAACAGGTGAGGTTCGTGTTAAGCTTTATAAGGGAACTGTTACACCTGCAGGAACAAAGAGTCCGTATTCACTCTATAACGAGGATATCGCATCATTCGGCGACTCTAAGGAGCTTTACAGCCACAAGGATTCGGAAGGATTTATCAACCTGTTTGGACTCCCCTTGAAAGTTCGTGCATTGATGAACAAGAAAAACGAAAAATAAATAGTTTAAGGTCGATGGTAACACCGACCTTAAATTTTCTTTATAAAGGAGAAAAACAATATGGCAAAGCTATGGGGCGGACGCTTTCAAAAGAATACCGATAAAAAGGTAGACGATTTCAACTCGTCTATCCGTTTTGACAAGCGTATGTACCGTCAGGATATAAAGGGCAGTAAGGCTCACGCCGAGATGCTCGGCAAAGAGGGTATTATCCCGAAAGAAGATGCGGATAAAATTATTAAAGGTCTTGATGCGATACTTGCCGATATTGAAAACGGAAAGGTCGAGTTTCTGATTGATGCAGAGGATATTCATATGAATATCGAAAAGCTTTTGACCGACCGTATCGGCGACGCGGGGAAGAGACTCCATACAGGCAGAAGCAGAAATGATCAGGTGGCGCTTGACCTTAGAATGTATCTTCTTGATGAGGGCGTCGAGATAAGAGAAATGCTTTTGCACCTTTTGGATGTTCTTTTGACACTTGCCGACGAGCATACCGAAACGATAATGCCCGGCTATACGCATCTGCAAAAGGCACAGCCGATTACATTTGCACATCACCTGATGGCCTATTTTGAAATGTTCCGCCGTGATTTAGACAGACTTTCCGACTGGAGAAAAAGATGTGACTTAATGCCTTTGGGCTCTGGTGCACTTGCAGGCACAACATATCCGTTAGACCGTGAATTTGTGGCAGAAAAGCTCGGCTTTGCCGGTGTTACAAGAAATTCCTTAGACGGCGTTTCCGACCGTGATTTTGCAATAGAGCTTTCGTCGGTGCTTTCGATGATTATGATGCACCTTTCACGTTTTTCGGAGGAGCTTATCCTCTGGTCAAGTCACGAATTCCAATTTGTTGAGATGGACGACAGCTATTCTACAGGCTCGTCTATTATGCCGCAGAAGAAGAACCCCGATGTTGCCGAGCTTATCCGTGGCAAGACGGGTAGAGTATACGGACATCTGATGGGGCTTTTGACTACTATGAAAGGACTCCCGCTTGCATATAACAAGGATATGCAGGAGGATAAGGAGCCGATTTTTGATGCGGTTGATACAGTTAAGCTTTGCTTGCCTGTCTTCTGTGATATGATAGCCACAATGACGGTTAAAAAGGATGCTATGCTCCGTGGTGCAAAGGGCGGCTTTACCAATGCTACCGATGCGGCGGACTATCTTGTTAAAAAGGGTATGCCTTTTAGGGAGGCACACGCTGTTGTCGGCAAGCTGGTGTTCTATGCTATCAGCAAGGATAAGGCATTGGACGAGCTTACACTTGATGAATATAAGGAGTTTTCCGATATTATCGAGCAGGATATATACGATGCTATAAGTATGCAAACCTGCGTCAATGACCGTAAGGTTATCGGCGGTCCTGCTATGGAAACTGTCAAGGCTGCAATTGCTGCTGCGAGAGAATATGTGAACGCTCAGCAATAAGCCTCCATATTATGTTATTAACAGGCTGTAGCTGTTTATAAAAGCTGCAGCCATTGTTATCTTTTTTTGAAAGGATAGGTAAAAATGGGTAATAAAAAAACCCTTGCACGTCTTGCAATCCTGCTTGCGACGGTTATATGGGGGAGTTCCTTTGTGGTACTAAAAAGCACGCTTGATTTTCTGCCTATACTGTTTATTTTAGGCTTCAGATTTCTTGTTGCGGGTGTGCTACTTTCGGTTGTATTTTGGAAAAAGGTTAAAAAGATAACCGTCGGTGCGGCGGTAAACGGCTCGGTTATCGGTGCGTGTTTGTTTTTTGCATATTATCTACAGACGATAGGACTTGCCAATACCACTCCGGGCAAAAATGCCTTTTTGACAGCGGTTTATTGTATTATTGTGCCGTTTCTCTTTTGGGCGGTGGACAAAAAACGCCCTGATAAATTTAACATAATAGCTGCAGTTACCTGCCTTACGGGCATCGGACTGGTGTCGCTTACAGAGTCATTTACTATACAGATGGGCGATTATATGACCCTCCTGAGCGGATTTTTCTGGGCGGCGCATATCGTACTTATAGCTAAATTTTCCAAGGATTACGACCCAGTTTTGCTTACTATAATACAGTTTTTTGCCTGTGGTATAATAGCAGCTGTCGGGTCGGTATTTGTGGATACTGTTCCTGCAGGATGGTTTTCGGGTGCGTGGAGAGAGCTTTTGTATATGGCGGTCTTCTGCACGGCTGTAACTCTGCTTTGTCAGAATTGGGGTCAGTCAAAGCTGCCGCCCTCTAATGCGGCAATATTGCTGACACTTGAATCGGTTTTCGGAGTACTTTTCTCGGTGGCGTTGTATAACGAAAAAATAACACCAAGGCTGTTTGTTGGATTTTGCCTGATATTTATAGCGACAATCATATCCGAAACAAAGCTATCATTTATAAAGAAAAAGAAACTCGAAGAGGTGACCAAATGACAAAGAAAGAGAAGGTGGCACTTTTAAGGGAGCGGTTGGACATAGCATATCCCGAGGTTAAATGCTCGCTTGATTATTCCAATCCTCTTGAGATGCTGATTGCCACACAGCTTTCGGCACAATGTACCGATGCGAGAGTTAATATAGTAACAAAGGATTTGTTTGCAAGGTATAAAACTGCAGAGGATTATGCTAATGCAGATATTGCAGAGCTTGAGGAGTTAATACGCTCGACAGGGTTTTATAAAAATAAGGCGAGGAATATTATCGCTTGTTGCAAAAGGCTAATAGACGTATACGGTGGCGAAGTTCCTGACACGATGGACGATTTACTGACTCTTGCAGGAACGGGCAGAAAGACGGCAAATCTTGTTTTGGGTGATATATTTAATAAGCCTGCGATAGTTGTCGATACCCACTGTATCAGGCTTACGAACAGAATAGGACTTGTTAAGGAAAAAGACCCTGTAAAAATTGAGTTTGCACTTAAAAAAATTCTCCCCGACGACTACAGTCTTCGCTTTTGTCACCAGATGGTATATCACGGCAGAGCAAGGTGCACGGCAAGAAAGCCCGATTGCCAAAATTGCGAGATAAAGGAATTGTGCAGCAGGTTAGGAGTGAAAAAATAATGCCCCTTATAAAAGGGGCATTTTCTATTTCATTGAATATTGTTTACCGTTCATAACGTCATAAGTAAGTAACCTGTGTGATGTAACAAAATACTG
>JAZRPK010000062.1:0-7408 GCA_045649145.1 Clostridia bacterium | reverse complement strand
AAAAGCACCCTTTTTAAGTGCACAAAAAAATCAGGGCAATTGCCCTGATTTTTTTAGTTGGAATTACATCTTGCCAATAAATTTCATAACAAAGTAGAAAACGAACAATGCTGTAGAAATCCACATAACCGGCTTAATATCCTTGATTTTGCCTGTCAAAATCTTAAGAACAACCCAAGCCAGCATACCGAACATAATACCGTTTGCGATAGAATATGTAAACGGCATAAATATAACTGCGATAAATCCGCCGATAACGTCTGCGATATCGCCCTCAAATTCCATATTCTTGATTGCACTGAGCATCAAAAGTCCTACAAATAGCATAGCCGGAGTTGTAGCAAATGACGGAATGGCGAGGAACAACGGCGAAAGTACGAGCGAGAGAACAAAGAGAATTGCAGTTACAACAGATGCAAGACCTGTTCTTCCGCCTGCAGAAACACCTGCACTTGACTCAACATAGCTTGTAACGGTTGATGTACCCATACAAGCACCCACAACAGTACCTACAGCGTCTGCTAAAAGAGCACCCTTAGCGTTGGGAAGCTCGCCCTTTTCGTCTAAAAGATTTCCCTTCTCAGCCACACCGATAAGAGTACCAACTGTATCAAAAATATCGGTAAAGAGGAAGGTGAATACTACAACGAGGAAGGTTGACAAATTGCTTGCAACAAAGCCGAAGTCAAACTTAAACATTGCAGGAGCCTCAAAGCTGACACCTGAGAAGGACGGAATAAGTGAATACACTCCGTTTTCTACGTCAACAACATACCAACCGCAAAGCTCAGCAATAATACCAAGTACCCAAGTTGCGAGAATACCTAAAAGGATATCGCCCGGAATCTTGAAGTGATGAAGAACACCTATAATAAGAAGTCCGACAATAGCCAAAACAAACTGAGGTGAGTTAAACTGACCTATCGCAACGGTTGTTGCGGGGTCAGCTACAACAACGCCGGAATTTATGAGAGCGATAATTGTGATAAACAGACCTATACCTGCTGTGATACCGAACTTAAGGTTCTTCGGAATCTGGTTTACAAGTGCTTCTCTGAACTTAAAGAGTGAGAGTACAAGGAATATAATACCCTCTACAAATACAGCAGTCAAAGCAACCTGGTAGGAATAGCCCATAGCACCGCAAACTGTGTATGCGAAGAATGCGTTAAGTCCCATACCTGATGCAAGAGCCACGGGGTAGTTGGCGAAGAATGCCATACAAAGCGTTGCAATTGCTGCAGAGAGTGCGGTTGCAGTAAAAATTCCACCTGCAGTTGCGCCCTCGATACCGCCTAAGTAAGTCGGGTTTACAGCGAGTATATACGCCATCGCAAGGAAGGTCGTAATACCGGCAATAATCTCGGTTTTGACGGTGGTGCCGTTTTCCTTCAGCTTAAAAAGCTTTTCCATTTGTTTACCATCTCCTTAAATAAATATTTTGGTATTCTTATTATACAATATATTTTGTGGTATTTCAATACTTTTTGTAAAATTTGCCTATATTTTGTAGTTTGTAGACAAAATAAAAAAGATGTCATACTGCATTTTGCAATATGACATCCTAAAATTACATAGCATCAACCGTTTCTATACCCAATACGTCAAGGTGTTTGGTTAAAACTGCCTTGGTTAGCTTTATAAGAGCAATCCATGAGCCACGCTTGGCCTCGTCCTGTTCGGTGAGGATATGGCTGTCATGGTAAAAACGAGAGAAAGCAGTTGCAATGCGGTATGCACTCTCACATACATAGTTGGGTGCTTTCTCTAAGTGCGCATAGCAGAACGCCTCGCCCGACAAAAGTATTGAAAGTACCAACTCACGTTCGGCATCGTTGTAGATGCCTGAAAGCTTTGTTTTTTCGTCGGTGGTCTTTTTAAGTATTGAGTTTATTCTTGTTACAGTGTACAAAAGATATGTTCCCGTTTTGCCCTCAAATGAAAGGAACTTGTCCAAATCGAAGATATAGTCCTTTGCACGATGGTTAATCAGGTCGCCGAATTTAACGGCCGCCATACCAACTCTTCTGGCAGTTTCGGCTCTGTTTTCGTCGGTTACGAATTCGCTTGCCATAAGCTTTTCGGCAGCTGAGTCGGTCACAGTTTTCAAAAGCTCGGAAAGTCGCATTACACCGCCGTCACGAGTTTTGTAGGGCTTTCCGTCAGAGCCGTTCATTGTGCCGAAGCCGAGGAATTCAAGCTCGGTTTTTTCGGGTACAAGCTCTGCTTTTTTTGCACATCTGAATACCTGCTCAAAGTGCAAGCCCTGTCTTTTGTCTACCACGTACCATATTTTATCGGGCGCAAAATCCTTTTCACGCTGTATAATGGTAGCAAGGTCG
Organism: Clostridia bacterium; assembly: GCA_045649145.1. Lineage (GTDB taxonomy): Bacteria > Bacillota > Clostridia > UBA1381 > UBA1381 > HGM11525. The sequence continues at coordinate 5,066 of JAZRPK010000062.1, read as the reverse complement.
GTGGTTGCATATATGCTGGAATTATCCGATTTTCTAACTATAACAGGCGGCATAGGAGCTTTGTCATCATCACGTGCCACGTCAACTACCATAGCACCGTCGCTTTCACGAAGCAGGTTTTTCTCGGTAAGACGCTTTATAAGCTCGGGTATAAACTTGTCTGCATCAGACTCGCCGTACCAAAGCTCAAAATCGACATTTAACTTTTCGTAGTTAGACTTAAGGTCTGCGACAGATGCACGCATTATCTCTTTCCAGAGCGCTATGTACCCTGCCCTGCCGTTTTGCAGTTCAAAGGTTGCTTCGTGTGCTGCTTTTGCAAATACCTCGTCCTCCTTGCTCTTTTTTGATGCAAAGGGGTAAACCTCGTTTAAGGTATCAACATCTAATGTGGGAACAGTATCGTTATTCTCGTCAAAGTCCGCTGCAAAGCAACGCCAGTCGGGATTTCTTACTGCAAGCTCGGCGATAACAAGACCGATTTGCAAACCCCAGTCGCCCATATGAATATCGCCCAAAACCTCGCTACCGCAGACACGTGCCAGCCTTTTTAACGATTCGCCGATAATTGCCGAACGTAAGTGTCCTATGTGCAGAGGCTTTGCTACATTAGGGCCGCCGTAATCAATTATAACCTTCTCGCCTGCACCTACCTGAGGGATGCCCAGATTTTCATCATCGGAAAGAGTGGTCATAAGCTCGGTCAAATACTCGTCTGTCAGTACAATGTTAATAAAACCGGGCACTACTGCATCAGCCTTTTTAATTTTGCTGTCATTTGACAGTACCTCGCAAACCTCGCCTGCAATCATAATAGGAGCCTTTTTGTATATCTTTGCACCCTTTAGAGCACCGTTACATTGAAACTGACAAAGCTCGGGTCTGTCGGATACGCCGACACTGCCGAGTGCTCTGTCATAACCGCAGCTTTCAAATGCGTCGGATACTTTATTTGTGAGAATTTCGGTTATTCTGTCCATTATTATAATCCTTTCCCTAAAAGCGTTAAAATCACCAGTTAATTTTACCACGAAGCAAAGCTTTTGTCAATCATAAGAGATTGCAGCAGGGAATATAAATATTTACGGGGAGGTGGTTTTAATTGCAAAGCAGTAACGATTTGAGGCGTAAGATAGTTATTGATGTGCACACAGCAGAGCGTCTTGGTATGGTCAGAGATATAGATGTAGACCTCGGCACAGGCAGGGTTAACGCTATAATCCTACCGCCAAAGGAGATTCTGTCAGCAATTTTTGTCAGAAGCCGTGAGCGTGTAATTCCGTGGAGCGCTGTTACGGCTGTAGGGAATGAGTTTATACTTGTGGACTGTTCGGCGATAATTGAATTGTTAAGTTAATGTAATATTTACGTTATTGAAAAGTTATCGTAATTAGGTTATAATTTACAATAGGAATGAATTATTGAAATTTACCAAAGCCGAAAGGAGAACAGTATATGAAATGTCCCTATTGCGGATTTGAAGAAAGCAAGGTAATAGACTCCAGACCTACCGAGGAGGGCGGAGCAATACGCCGCCGCAGAGAATGCCTCAAGTGCCAGAAGCGCTTTACTACATACGAAAAGCTTGAAACCATCTCACTTGCGGTAATTAAGCAGGACAACTCCCGTCAGCCGTATGACCGTGGCAAAGTTTTGCGCGGATTGATTCGTGCTTGTGAGAAAAGACCGATTTCCATTTCGCAAATGGAGAAGATATCCGATGATATTGAAAGCGAGCTTTATCAGTCGATGGTAAAGGAGGTCACCTCCACCGAAATCGGCGAGAAGGTAATGGCACATCTTAAGGAGCTTGACGAGGTTGCATATGTACGTTTTGCATCTGTGCATAAGCATTTCTCTGACATAGAAACCTTTATGCAGGCACTAAAAGAGTTAAGACCTGACAGTAAATAAAACTAAAGGAACGAAAAATATGGATAACAGTACAATCGCGGCAATCTCGACACCACAGGGCGTGGGCGGGATTGCCGTTATCCGCATAAGCGGCAAAAATTCTATAGAGATAGCAGACAGTATATTTAAGGGGAAAACAAAGCTTTGTGACGCCGAAAGTCATACCGTTCACTACGGCAAAATCGTAAGCGGCGAAAAGCTCGTGGACGAAGTCCTTGTTACTGTGATGCGTGCACCTAAAACCTTTACCCGTGAGGATGTTGTGGAAATAAGTACACACGGCGGTTATGTAGCGTCAAGGCTTGTGCTTGGCGCACTTTTTGCTGAGGGTGCTGTGCCGGCGACGGCAGGTGAGTTTACCAAGCGTGCGTTTATGAACGGAAGAATTGACCTTTCACAAGCAGAGGCGGTAATTGATATAATAAATGCAAAAACCGACCTTGCACAGAGAAATGCGCTTTCTCAGGCGGGAGGTCATCTTTCAAAGAGGATAGAAGAAATAAGAACGGAACTGGTATCGCTTGCTGCATCTATGCAGGTTTCGATAGATTATCCTGACGAGGACCTTGAGGATATGACAATTGAAGAAATAATAGATGTTCTAAAGAGAACCCGTTTTAAGATAGAAGCACTTTCAAACAGTGCACCACGTGGCAGATTGCTTAAAAACGGCATAAAGACGGCGATTATAGGTAGACCGAATGTAGGAAAATCGTCGCTGCTAAATTATCTTGCAATGGAGGAGCGAGCGATTGTAACCGATATTGCAGGCACAACACGAGATGTCATAGAGGAGGTTGTTGACTTAGACGGAGTCCCCTTACGTCTTTTGGATACGGCGGGAATACGTAAAACGGACGACGTTGTGGAAAAGCTTGGCGTTGAGAGGTCGCTAAAATATATAGACGAAGCTGAGCTTATACTGCTCGTTCTCGATGCTAAAGAGGGTATGACCGACGATGACTGTGATTTGCTTGAGAAAACTAAAGGCAAAAAACGTATTGTTTTAATCAATAAAACTGATGAAAAGGAAGGCTTTTCTCTGACTGACGCCATCTTTGTTTCTGCCAAAACAGGAGCGGGAATTCCCCAGCTTTCAGCAAAAATTAAGGAGCTTTGCGAGCTTGGCAATATAGGCGATGTAGAAATTACAATAACAAACGAAAGACAGCTTTCGGCACTCTTGCGTGCAGGAGAGGCAATAAAACGTGCAATAGATGCACTTTGCGGCGGTCTTGCACAGGATTTTGCCGCACTTGATATCAATGAGGCTCTTGACGCCCTTGGAGAAATAGACGGACGGACTGTTTCCGAGGATATTGTGTCGGAGGTGTTTCATAATTTCTGTGTCGGCAAATAACTGCATAAATGTATAAATATCAACAAATTATGTATAAAAACCAATTTTTATGGAAAAAGGCTTGCATATTGGGTTAAAATTTGATATGATAAGGCAGATAAATAAATGGCAGTAATCAGGAGGAGGGGGTTCTTTGGAGAGCATATCCGTGTGGCTTGGTTCGGTCGGACAATGGATTTCCGACGGAATTTACTCCACATTTATTATAGACGGCAGATGGGTGTGGTTCTTAAATGGTATTAAAAACACATTGCTTATCTCGCTGTTTTCGGTACTGCTGGGAATGGCATTGGGACTTATAACTGCGCTGTTTCGATTGTCTAAGTCGAGAATATTAAAGGCGGTAGGTAGTACATATGTTGATGTTATAAGAGGCACACCGACGATGGTGCAGCTACTTATTATCTATTACGTCATATTTGCACCGATACCTATACCTAAGATGCTTGTCGGAATAATCGCCTTTGGAATCAATTCGGGTGCATATATTGCAGAGATAGTAAGAGGCGGAATACTTTCGGTCAATAAAGGGCAGACAGAGGCAGGCAGGTCGTTGGGGCTTACCAATGCACAGACTATGACATTTATTATAATACCGCAGGCTGTTAAGAACATATTACCTGCACTTGCAAACGAGTTTATAGTACTTATTAAGGAAACGGCTGTAATCGGTATGGTTGACAATATCGACCTTGTAGGAGCTGCAAAGAAGGTACAAAGCCGTACATACGACTATTTCTGGCCGCTTATATCAATTGCGGTTATCTACTATGTTGTGATTAAATTTTTGTCCATGCTGCTTAACAGATTTGAAGCAAGCTTAAGAAAATCGGACGCAAGATAAGGAGAAAATTATGATAAAGGTAAATAATCTTCACAAGCATTTCGGGAAGCTTGAAGTGCTATCCGGTATAGACGAGCATATTTCAAAGGGTGAAAAGGTGGTTGTAATAGGACCGTCAGGCTCGGGTAAAAGTACATTTTTGCGTTGCCTTAACCTTTTGGAAACTCCTACCGATGGCGAAATTTATATTGACGGAGAGTGCATTACTGCAAAAGGCACTAACGTAAACAAAATCCGTGAAAAGATGGGTATGGTGTTCCAACAGTTCAATCTGTTCCCGCACCTTACAATTCTTGAAAACATCACACTTGCGCCGATTAAGGTCAAGAAGATGTCAAAGCCCGATGCGGAAAAGCTTGCTATGGAGCTTTTGGAGAGAGTTGGTTTGGGGGACAAGGCGGCTGCATATCCCGCACAGCTTTCAGGCGGCCAGCAGCAGAGAATTGCGATTGCACGTGCGCTTGCAATGAATCCTGAGATTATGCTATTTGACGAGCCTACATCTGCGCTTGACCCCGAGATGGTCGGCGAAGTGCTTTCGGTTATGAAGGATTTGGCGGATGCAGGTATGACAATGGTGGTTGTAACACACGAGATGGGCTTTGCAAGAGAGGTTGCGTCAAGAGTTCTGTTTATGGACCAGGGCGTAATTGTGGAGCAGGGTACTCCCGAGGAGCTTTTTGGCAATCCGCAGAATGAACGTACAAAGTCATTCTTAAGTAAGGTTCTTTAAGTTTATAACGCCCAAAAGGCGATATAATATAATTTCTTTTATTAACAGGAGGAAAGAAAAATGAAAAAGAGTATTTTGAAATTTGCAGCTTTGGCACTTGCTGCAGTACTTTGCGTAGGTCTCATTTCCGCTTGCGGCGGCGAGGGCGCAGGGGACAAACTTGTTATGGGTACAAACGCTGCTTTTGAGCCGTTTGAGTTCACAACAACAGAAGG
>JAZRPK010000061.1:0-6772 GCA_045649145.1 Clostridia bacterium | reverse complement strand
AAGCTTCCAGTTTGCTCGTCTTTTATCGCGTCTTGATTTCGATACTTTACCCTTAGGTACTGCCATCTCAATCGCACCTCCTATTCAGTAGTTGTATCCTTAATTATCTCAGCTAAAGCTGCCCATCTGGGATCTATTGTGTCAGTTTCGCAGTCGCAGTCCGATTCGTTAAGGTCAGTACCGCAGACGGGGCATAAGCCCTTGCAATCCTCTTTGCACAAATAGCGTCCCGAAACATTCATAAAAAAGCTGTTTACAACAATCTCGGTCAAATCAACCTCGTAGCCGGAGAAAACAACCACATCGGAGTCGGGCGAAATTTCGCCGTCTTCACGCACGAGTATCTCCGATACGGGATAGCTTACCGCCGTCAAAAATGGCTGTGCACAACGTGCACAATGCACCTGCATTTCGCCACTTACATTGGCTTTAAGCTCAAGATTTTTTGAGTTATTGCGAATAGTGCCGACCAGCTTTAAGGGTTTTTGGAAGACGAAATCCTCGCCCATAAACTCTAAGCTTGACAGGTCGATACTGTTATCTAAGGAGATTTGCTCCTCGTCGTTTTTCAGAATGTCTGACAGGTCTACAATCATAGCTTTTTCCTTTTTACATACAAGTTGAATTAGAAACGTGCAAACGCCTTGTGCGTATGTAAACGCACAGTGGCCAAAAACTGCTGATTAAGCAATTACTTCAGCTCTACCTTTGCGCCTGCTTCTTCCAACTTAGCCTTCATAGCCTCAGCCTCTTCCTTAGCTACGCCAGTCTTAAGAGACTTGGGAGCACCATCAACGAGCTCCTTAGCTTCCTTAAGGCCAAGACCTGTAAGCTCTCTAACAACCTTGATAACGCCAAGCTTAGAAGCACCTGCATCAGCAAGAACAACCTCGAACTCGCTCTGCTCAGCTGCTGCTGCGCCACCCTCAGCTGCAACGCCTGCAACCATAACCGGAGCTGCTGCGCTTACGCCGAACTCCTCTTCCATCATCTTAACAAGCTCAGCTACCTCAAGAAGCTTAAGCTCTTTAATTTCGTCCAAAATCTTAGCTACATCTGCCATGATATTTTTCCTCCTAATTCTTTTAGTTTAATTACTCAGCATCAGCGGGAGCTTCTGCTGCTTCTTCTGCAACGGGAGTTTCCTCTGCCGGTGCTTCTTCTGCGGGGGCTTCTGCTGCTGCTTCTTCAGCTACAGGTGCTTCCTCTGCGGGAGCCTCTGCTACTTCTGCTGCAGGTGCCTCCTCTGCCGGTGCTTCTGCTGCAGCCTCTTCAGCCGGAGCAGCCTCGCCTGCTTTCTTTGCGATAAGGTCAGAAATCTCTACGCCGCCATCAACAATCGTGCTAAGCAATCTTGCAAGACCGGAGATAGGGGAGTTCAAGCTGCCCATAAGTTTCGCAATAAGTGTTTCCTTCGACGGAGTCTTTGCCAAAGTCTTTATTTCGTCAAGTGTCATAACCTTGCCGTCCATAAAGCCTGACTTAATTTCCATCTTGTCGTTTTCCTTTGCAAAATCTGCAATTACCTTTGCGGGTGCAACGGCGTCATCAGATATCGCAAGGGCAGTAGGTCCGTGCAAGATGCTATCTAAGTCTTCAAGACCTACCTGGTTTGCCGCTAAACGAAGCAGTGTGTTCTTTACTACGAAGTACTTTACACCTGCTGCGCGCAAATCGTTTCTCAGCTTTGTGTCCTCTTCAACCGAAAGACCTCTGTAGTCTACCAACACACCTGTTGTTGCGGTCTTAAGAGTTTCCACTAATTCAGCAACCTGTGCCTTCTTAGCCTCCAAAACTTTTTCGCTCGGCATTTGCGTCACCTCCTGAAAGTTTTTCGTGAAATGCCTTTCTTATGGTAAAAAGAAAGGCTCTTTCCATAGACGAAAAGAGCCATTAGTAATCATTTACTAAATAACACCCTCGGCAGGTCTTACCTTGATGCCTGCTGTCTACGGATATATTCCAACTCTGCCATTATACCATAGCAGAAATTGAAAGTCAAGTAAAAATTTTAAGTTTTTTAGTTAAGCTTAGCGCCGTTTACCTTAATTCCGGGGCCCATTGTAGAAGCAACAACTACGCTTCTTAAGTACTGACCCTTAGCAGCTGACGGCTTAGCCTTAACGATAGCACCCATAAGTGCATTAAAGTTATCAGCAAGCTTATCCTTACCGAAGGAAACCTTACCGATGGGGCAGTGGATGATGTTTGTCTTATCAAGACGGTACTCAATTTTACCAGCCTTAATTTCCTTAACTGCCTTTTCAACGTCCATAGTTACAGTGCCTGCCTTCGGTGACGGCATCAAGCCCTTAGGACCTAAAACCTTACCCAAACGGCCTACAACGCCCATCATATCGGGTGTAGCAACTACAACGTCAAAATCAAACCAGTTTTCGCCCTGAATTTTTGATACAAGCTCCATTTCGCCAACGTAGTCAGCGCCTGCAGCCTGAGCCTCTTCAGCCTTTGCACCCTTAGCGAATACAAGCACCTTAGAAGTCTTACCTGTTCCGTGCGGAAGTACAATTGCACCTCTGACCTGCTGGTCAGCGTGTCTTGAGTCAACGCCGAGCTTTACGTGAAGCTCTACAGTTTCGTCAAACTTTGCTTTAGAAGCTTTAATTGCGAGGTCTAATGCCTCTGCCGGATCGTACAATTTGGTCTTGTCGATCAATTTTACGCTTTCCTGATATTTTTTTCCTCTAAACATCTTATTTCCTCCCTTTGTGGTCAGTCAAGGTATATTTTACCTCTCCCACATATTTCACTTTATCAATCTCCTACAACGATACCCATACTTCTTGCAGTACCTGCAATCATGCTCATAGCTGCCTCTACGCTTGCTGCGTTAAGGTCAGGCATTTTCTGCTCTGCGATTGCACGAAGGTCTGCCTGTGAAACTGTAGCAACCTTTGTCTTGTTGGGGACACCGGAAGCTTTTTCAATCTTACAAGCCTTCTTCAGAAGAACTGCCGCGGGGGGAGTCTTGGTGATAAAGCTGAAGGAACGGTCTGCGTAAACCGTAATTACAACAGGAATGATAAGTCCTGCGTCCTTAGCTGTCTTCTCGTTGAATTCCTTGGTGAACTGCATGATGTTTACACCATGCTGACCAAGTGCAGGACCTACAGGGGGAGCCGGTGTAGCTTTACCTGCCGGAATCTGCAATTTGATGTAACCTGCTATTTTCTGTGCCATTGTTGGCCACCTCCTAAAAATTTGGGACAATAGCTTATCCCATTGTGGTTAATGCGGATATTTTTAATAATATCCTCCCACTGTTTCCAGAGGGATATATATCAGCGCATAAATGCGGTGATAACTAAATTTTAGTCGAGCGTTTTGACCTGACCGAAGTCTACCTCGGCAGGTGTTTCGCGACCGAACATTGCTACCATAACGGTAAGCTTTCTTCTTTCGTTGTCGATTTCGGAAATTTTGCCGGAGAAACCTTCCATAGGTCCGGATGTAATTTCAACAGTATCTCCGATTTCAAAACCGGGTCCTTTTCTGCGCACAGTTTCAACACCCATTTTGGCAACCTCTTCATCAGAGAGGGGAACGGGCTTCGAGCCGGGGCCGACAAAACCGGTCACACCGCGTGTGTTGCGGACAACATACCACGACTCGTCATTCATAACCATCTTGATTACAACATATCCGGGGAAAACCTTGCGTTTTACTACCTTTTCTTCGCCGTTCTTTTCCTCGATTACGTCCTCAAGAGGAACCTCTATCTTTTGAATGAGATTTTCTATGCCTCGGTTTTCGACCGACTTTTCGATGTTGGCTTTTACCTTATTCTCGTAACCGGAATAGGTGTGTGCGACATACCACTTAGCTTCGTCTGCCATATTAACACCTCATCTCCTTCGATTAAGCGAACAATGAGGTCAACATCTGGAACAGTTTTCCGAAACCAAGATCGAGTACCGAAAGAATTGCGGTTACGATTATGATAAATACAAGAATTACAAGAGTGTTATGAACAATCTGCTCTTTAGAGGGCCAGGTCACCTTTTTAAGCTCTGCCTTTGCCTCGCGGAAAAATCTTATAACGCTCTTTCTCTGTTTTACGTTGCCGTTATTTGTTTCAGACATCTTTTAACCCTCCCGAAAATTATTTCGTTTCCTTGTGAAGAGTGTGCTTTCTGCAGAATCTGCAATACTTATTCATCTCCAGACGATCGGGATCATTCTTCTTGTTCTTCATAGTATTGTAGTTTCTCTGCTTACACTCTGAACACGCCAATGTGATTTTTACTCTCATTTTCGTACACCTCCGTAACATATCAATTCAACGAACAGCTCTGTTTTTTTATATGCAAAAAAAAAGAAACTATTTCTAAGCCTTATAATTATAACATCACATATAAGGCTTGTCAAGCTTTTTTTACAATTTTTTTCTTCAATTGTTTACGCATAAAAAATACAGTCAAGTAAAGATGTAATTTCTATTATTTGAAAGTGTTATCAAATAACAGTTACCATTTTCTTTAGCGTTAAAATTTATTCTTGTCTTTGCTCTTTTACGTTCTTTTGCGCGTGCAAAAGAACCAAAACCCGCCGGGGGATTCCGATTTCCCCCGGACCCCTTCAAACGGCCTCGTAGGACGACGATGGCACGCATCTGCTATACACATAATTAGTTACCATCCAACTTGGTAAAAACAAAAGTTGACTTTATGCAGAAAACCTGCTTTAACACAGGGGGTTCTTACGGGGGACGAAAGTCCCCCTAAGCGGTTTAGGGGTTTGGGGGAATCCGACCCCCAACAGTTTTGCGCTACTTTTGCTGCCAAAGGTAGCTATAGAGGTAAACATCAAGATAAAGCTACAAAGCAGAAAAGGTGTTGTTTCTGCTATATAAAAATAATTTGCTACAAATATCCCCCCTGTAAATTAACAGGGGGGATATTCATTCAAGGTTATACATTTTTAGTGATAGAAACAATCTCGAAGTCAATTTTGCCTGCAGGCGATTCTACTGTAACAGTATCTCCCACCTTATGTCCCATAAGAGCACTTCCTACGGGAGAATCCTGCGAGATTTTGTTGTTTACCGGGTCTGTTTCTGTTGTTGTTACTATTGCGTAGGTTTCCTCATCGTCCTCGCCTACCTCACGGATTACAACGGTTACTCCGAGTCCTACGGTGTCACTTGCGATTTCAGAATCGTCAATTACGCGTGCATATTTGAGCATATTTACAATGGTGTTGATGCGTGATTCTACTTCTGCCTGTTCGTTTTTAGCCTCATCATACTCGGCATTCTCCGAAAGGTCGCCGAATGAGCGAGCTTCTTTAATCTTTTCTGAAACCTCTTTACGCTTTTCGGTTTTGAGGTATTCAAGCTCTTCGCGAAGCTTTGCCATTCCTTCCTTGGTCAGAACTATTTCTTTATTTTCAACCATTACGACATATCCTCTCTGTAAATTTTCCTATCTATTATATCACTTTTCCCGATATTGTCAACAGTAAATTTGTGGAACTTGTAATTAATACCCGAATATGCCGGAAAGGCTGTCGTCGTTTTCAATCCATTCTTCAACATTTATTACACGGTAGTCATTTTCGGTATCACGGATAACGACCTCCAGAATTCCTGCGTTTATAACCATTCTCTTGCACATTGCACAGCAACAGCTATTAGCAACTATCGAGCCGTCCGACGCCTCAAGTCCTACTAAGTACAATGTTGCACCCAGCATATCTTTTCTTGATGCGGAAATGATAGCGTTTGCCTCTGCGTGCACGCTTCTGCAGATTTCATATCTTTCACCTCTGGGGATATTAAGCTCCTGTCTTATACAGGTGCCGATATCCGAGCAGTTCTTTCTGCCTCTGGGTGCGCCAACATAGCCTGTTGATACAATTTCGTCATTATTTACGATAATTGCACCGTAATTGCGTCTTAAGCACGTGCCACGCTCTGCCACAGTCTGTGCAATATCCAGATAGTAATTACGTTTATCACGTCTTTGCATATGTATATCTCCTTTGCTTATATTTATATGAATAAAACTTAAGATGCTTGTCTAAAATCCACTCCTATAATGATACAATAAATAAGGAAATTTGTCAACAAATTCGTATAGCGACAAAAAAGAGGCTCCAAAAAGAGCCTCTTAGATTATTTTTTTAGTGCAATTGCCTCTTTTGCTTTTGCGGCAATATTTTGGGGAGTCAAGCCGTAGTCCTTGAAAAGTTCTGCCGGCTTACCCGATTTTCCGAAACGGTCAGTTCCGACAATCTTAACGGGGCAGGGAGCGTTTGCACAAACGACCTCGGTAACAGCACTGCCCAAGCCGCCCATAATATAATGCTCTTCGGCTGTTACAATAGCGCCTGTTTCCTTAGACGCCTTTGTGATAATATCAGCATCAATCGGTTTAATGGTGTGGATATTAACCACTCGTGCCGAGATGCCCTCGCTTGCTAAAATTTCACGTGCACTAAGAGCCATCTCAACCATAAGACCTGTTGCGATTATGGTAACATCCTTTCCGTCAGCAAGTTCTACACCCTTGCCAAGCTCGAATTTGTAATCCTCGCCGTTTACGTCCGGGGCAGCAAGTCTGCCAAATCTCATATATACGGGGCCGTCGTGGTCGATAGCGGCTTTTACTGCCTGACGTGCCTCGATATCGTCTGCGGGGTTAATAACCACCATATTGGGAATAGAACGCATAAGAGCGATGTCCTCTAAGCACTGATGTGATGCGCCATCCTCGCCGACGGAGATGCCTGCGTGAGTTGCACCGATTTT
>JAZRPK010000060.1:0-37446 GCA_045649145.1 Clostridia bacterium | reverse complement strand
CTACAATGGCTAACGCTATCATCGAAGGCAGACAGGGCGTTGACGCTGTAGCTGCTGATGTTGAGGCAGATGCTCAGGAAGCTGCTGAGGCAGTAGAGGAATAATTCTTACAAGGAGGATATACAAAATGGCATTTTCCGCACAAGACGTAAAAACTTTAAGAGATATGACCGGCTGTGGTATGATGGACTGTAAAAAGGCCCTTACCGACACAGATGGTGATATGGATAAAGCAGTAGAGTTCCTTAGAGAAAAGGGCTTGGCTACCGCAGCTAAGAAGGCTGGCAGAATTGCATCAGAGGGTATCGTTAAATCTTACATTGATGGTAAGGTTGGCGTACTTGTTGAGGTTAACTCCGAGACAGACTTCGTTGCAAAGAATGACGAGTTCCTTGCTTTCGTTGAAAACGTTGCAAAGACTGTTGCTGCAAATAACCCTGCTGACGTAGAAGCTTTGAAGGCTCTTCCCATGGTTGGCGGCGAGGGCACAGTAGGCGACGAGCTTACAGCAAAAATCGCTAAGATTGGCGAGAATATGAACATCAGACGTTTCGTTAGAATTGAAACTGCAGGCGTTGTTGTAGATTACATCCACGCAGCAGGTAAGATTGGTGTTCTTGTAGAGGCTGATGCTGAGGATAGCGACGCTACAAGAGAGTGCCTTAAGAACGTAGCAATGCAGGTTGCTGCTCTTAATCCGAAGTACCTCTCAAGCGCTGATATCCCCGACGATTACAAAGAGCACGAGAAGAATATCCTTATCGCACAGCTCCAGAACGATCCGAAGAATGCAAACAAGCCTGCTAACATCATCGAGAAGATGATTGAGGGCCGTCTTGCTAAGGAGTTCAAAGAGGTTTGCCTCTTAGAGCAGGAGTATGTTAAGGCTGAGAATAAGGAAAGTGTTGCTAAGTACGTTGCAAGCGTTGGCAACATCAACCTCAAGCAGTTCGCTCGTTTCGAAACAGGCGAAGGCCTTGAGAAGAAGGAAGAAAACTTCGCAGACGAAGTTGCTTCAATGATTAAATAAGTTAATAACTTAAAAAGCTACCTTATCACTAAGGTAGCTTTTTTGTTTGGCTCCCTCTATCCAAGGGAGGCTTGTTACTTTACTTAGTAGCTTCTATTCTTTCTGCGACCATCATATCCTTGATTTTCATAAGTCGGGTAGTATTAGACCTTTCCGACTCGTCAAGCTTCATTGTGATATACCTGATAGTATCCTGATAATTGGGTATCATAACATACTCAAGCGCATTTACCCTACGCCTTGTACGTTCTATTTCACCTGCAAGCATACCCGCCGCCTTTTCAAGCTCGGCAAGACGGAGCATATCCTCAGAGACATCAGACAGTGCCAAAATTGCATCGTCCAAATCGCCGCCGGTAAAGGCATAGCCGTAGGAGAACATATCCCCCTCCGATTTTGCACGTCTGGTGGTGGTGAATACAGGAATATCCACGCTCATTATATTTCTTTCTCCAACCTCTAACGTAACCTCCTGTTTCGGCATCAGGAGCGCAGAGTTTATTACCTCTCGTTGCAGAACAGAGCCTGCAATTGCAAAGCTTTGGTTAGCAGACTTTAGCTTTTTCTCGGTATTTTCACGCAAATCTTTTGCCTCACGTACAATATCAAGAAACTGCCTCATAAGCTCGTCACGTTTATCCTTCAAAAGCTTATGCCCACGAAGTGCAACCGCAAGACTCTTTTTAAGCCTTGTAAGTTCCATTCTGGTCGGATTTACATTTAGCTGTGCCATATTCTATCTCCTCTCAGAATAAAGGCTTATTTGCCATAGTACAAATCAAGGTACTCATCCTTAATTCGTTTCAATTCACTTCTTGGGAGTATTGAAAGAAGCTTCCAGCCGATTTCAAGAGTTTCCTCAATAGTTCTGTTAGTGGTATAACCCTGTGAAACGTACTGTTTCTCAAACTCATCGGCAAATTTGGCATAAAGCTTATCAACGTCCGAAAGTGCAGCTTCACCAAGGATTACCATCAATTCCTTAGCCTCCTTGCCTCGTGCATATGCGGCAAAGAGCTGGTTCATTGTATTTGCGTGGTCCTCACGGGTTTTGCCCTTGCCTATGCCCTTATCCTTTAGTCTTGAAAGGCTCGGAAGAACATCAATAGGTGGTGCAATATTCTTTCTGTAAAGCTCACGGGATAGGATAATCTGACCCTCTGTAATATATCCTGTAAGGTCAGGGATAGGATGGGTTTTATCGTCCTCGGGCATTGTGAGAATAGGAATAAGCGTAATAGAGCCGTCCTTACCCTTAAGTCTTCCTGCACGCTCGTAGAGGGTCGCAAGGTCGGTATACATATAACCGGGGTAACCACGTCTGCCGGGGACTTCCTTTCTTGCAGCAGAAACCTCACGCAGTGCATCGGCGTAGTTTGTGATATCGGTCATAATAACCAGAACGTGCATACCGCACTCAAATGCAAGATATTCCGCCGCAGTAAGTGCCATACGAGGTGTTGCGATACGCTCAATAGCAGGGTCATTTGCAAGGTTTATAAAAAGCACCGTACGCTCCATTGCGCCCGTCTTCTTAAAGTCTTCTATAAAGAAATTCGCTTCCTCAAACGTGATACCTATAGCCGCAAACACAACGGCAAACTTCTCGTTTGTGCCACGCACCTTAGCCTGTCTTGCAATCTGTGCAGCAAGATTTGCGTGCGGCAGACCGCTACCCGAGAATATCGGCAGCTTTTGACCTCTTACAAGGGTATTTAGTCCGTCAATAGCACTTACTCCCGTCTGGATAAATTCCTCGGGGTAGTTTCTTGCAGCAGGATTCATAGGCACGCCGTTGATATCAGCACGCTTTTCGGGGATAATTTCGCTCTTGCCGTCCTTGGGATGACCGAGTCCGTCAAACACTCTGCCGAGCATAGCCTCCGAAACACCAAGCTCAATTCCGTGTCCCAAAAAACGCACCTTCGAGTCGGACAGGTTTATGCCCGCACTGCTCTCGAAAAGCTGTACAAGCGCATCGCTGCCGTTTACTTCCAAAACCTTGCAACGACGACGCTCGCCGCTTGCAAGCTCAATCTCACCAAGCTCGTTGTAGGTAACGCCGCTGACATTTTTAATCAGCATAAGAGGGCCTGCAACCTCCTCAATGGTTCTGTATTCCTTAGGCATTATTTCTCCTCCCTCTTTATAGCGTCTATCTCTGCCGAAAGCTCGGCTAAAATTGCATCATATTCAGCCTGAACCTTATCCTCAGGTACATACTTAATACGTCCTATTCTTTCACGAACAGGGATTGCAACTATTTTGTTTATTCCTGCACCGTCTTTTAGTGCAGCATTTGTTAAATCATAGAATTTAAGCAAAAGTCGCATCATAACGCACTGTTTTTCGAGCGATGCGTAGGTATCAACCTCGTGGAATGCGTCCTGATGCAGATAGTCCTCACGGATTGACCTTGCAACCTCAAGCTTTAGTCTGTCCGATGCCACAAGTGCATCCATACCAACCAGCTTAACAATCTCGTCAAGCTCTGCCTCCTCCTGCAGAAGTGCCATTATGCGATTTCGCTGCGGCATCCAGTCAGGAGATATATTGTCGGTATACCATTTCTCCATCATATCAAGGTAAAGAGAATAGCTCTTAAGCCAGTTTATTGCAGGGAAATGTCTGCGGTATGCCAAAGACGAGTCGAGTCCCCAGAACACCTTGACAATTCTAAGTGTTGCCTGTGATACAGGCTCGGAGATATCACCGCCTTGCGGCGAAACTGCGCCCACTATACTAAGAGCGCCTACTCTGCCCTCTGTTCCTCTTGAAACCACACGGCCCGCTCTTTCATAAAAGCCTGCTAAGCGGCTTGCAAGATATGCGGGATAGCCCTCCTCACCGGGCATTTCCTCCAATCGTCCGCTCATCTCACGCAGAGCCTCTGCCCAACGTGATGTCGAGTCTGCCAAAAGCACCACCGAGTATCCCATATCACGAAAATACTCCGCAATTGTGATACCTGTATATATACTCGCCTCACGTGCCGCAACAGGCATATCGGAGGTGTTTGCAATCAAAACCGTTCTTTCCATAAGAGTCTTGCCCGTTCTGGGGTCCTTTATCTCAGGAAATTCGTTAAGAACGTCGGTCATTTCGTTACCACGCTCACCGCAACCGATATAGACCACTATGTCCGCATCCGCCCATTTTGCCAGCTGATGCTGTACCACCGTTTTTCCGCTGCCGAAAGGGCCCGGAACAGTACCGACACCGCCCTTTGCAATCGGGAAGAGCGTATCTATAACCCTTTGACCTGTGACAAGCGGCACATCGGGTGAAAGCTTTTCCTTATACGGTCTTCCGACACGAACAGGCCATTTCTGCATCAGCTTAATTTCAATAGTTTCGCCCTTATCGGTCTTGATTTTGCCTATGACCTCATCGACAGTATAGCTGCCTGCATTTAGCTCTGTAAGCTCGCCGCTCACGTTGGGCGGTACCATAATTTTATGCGTTACAACATCAGTTTCCTGCACAGTACCTAAGATATCTCCGCCTTCAACTCTGCCTAATGCAGCAGTCGGCACAAAATCCCATTTCTTTTCACGCGAGAGCGCAGGAACATCGACACCACGCTCTAAGTTGGTGCCTGCCTTTTCCATAATGGCATCCAATGGTCTTTGAATGCCATCGTATATACTTCTTATAAGACCGGGGCCAAGCTCCACAGAAAGAGGTGCACCTGTAGATACTACCTCCTCGCCGGGGCCCATACCAGAGGTTTCTTCGTAAACCTGAATTGATGCGTCTTCGCCGTGCATCTCGATAATCTCGCCGACAAGACCGAGCTTACTTACTCTAACAACGTCATACATATTTGCATCACGCATTCCCTCGGCGATTACCAACGGTCCCGACACCTTTTTAATTATTCCGCTTTTCTGAGCCATTGTAATTATCCTTTCAATTTATTCCTCGTTAAATATAATATCCGAGCCGACCGCCTGCTCTACATAGCGTTTAAGAGTCGCTCTCCCTAAGCCGAGGTTTTCTTGTATACTCGGTATTGAAACTATAGCAGGAATTTGCTTTTCACGGTACTCATCCTGCTCATCAGTCATTTCGCTTAAAAACTGTTCGGTTACATACAGTATACCGTAGCCGCCTTCTGCAAGACGTGTAAGCGTATCCCTTGCCGATTGTATATCCTCAACAGGAAATGTATCAAGTCCGAGTGCGGCAAAGCCGCATATGCTGTCGTAATCACCTATTACTCCGATTTTATACATACATATCACGCAGCCTTTCCCGAATTACTTCCTCTCCAACACCGTTTTCCTTGCAGGAAAGGATTATACGCACTGCCTGTATTTCAAAGCTTTTCCCAATCAGAAATGCCATTATGGGCCTAAAGCCAAAGCTTTCCGCCTTTGCGCCTTTAACATACGAAAGACGCTTATTATCACACCAGCGTTCAAAGCTGCCAAGCGACGATGTTGTGGCGTCGGGGTACTCCGACTTAATAATATCGACTACCGCCGCCTCATTCTCTGCACCTGTCAATCTTGCGTACACTGCGCCGTCATCAACAAGCGCATCCTCTATAAACTGCTTTGATTTTGAAGCTTTATGGCAACGCCATGCAGTTTTCATATTGGTAAGCTTAATCAAAAGCTCTGCCCAACCGATTAAAAACTCGTCCTTTTCGGCTTTTGCACGGTTTTTAACTGATATCTGCTCTTCCCTGTCGATATAAATTTCCAACAACTGACCGTCCATAGTCGTAGTCAGAATTTTGTAAGCCTCTTGTGCGGTATTTTGCATAAATTCTGGCAACAGCGAAAAGTCACCGTATTTAATCGCATCTGCAATCAGCTTGGGCTCAATTATCGACGGCGACAAAATCATTTTGCTCCAGTCCATCTTAGCAACAGTCGCCTTTAGTATTGTTTTAAGATTATGAAAATCATTTTCTAAGAGCAATAGGTCTATTGGCGTTTGGTCGTCACAGACCTCATATGCCGCCGCCCAGGCTCTTTCAAGCTCATTTTTTGTAAGCTCATCAGCTGTATTGCCCGTCCAGCCACGCTCGGTAAGAATTCGCATCAAAGACGATGTATCCTCCGCCGCAATAAGCGCCTCTATATCGGTACGGGTCAGCATTTTGTTCTCAAGAGTTTTTATATATGCCACCGCATATGCGTACTCAACGTCCTTCAAGAAATTCACTCCTTACAGCACTCGGACACAATATCGGAAAGCTTGTTATACTTGTCCTCAAAAATCGCGTCAAATGTGCAATTAAGCTCTACCCTGCCGTAACGGACAACAAAGCCCTGCTGCTTTAAGTCCTCTTTAGAGAGAGTGACCTTGCCCTTTATCGCAGAGAGACTATCGACAAAGTCCTTCGGCATACGCTTTTTATCCTCTGCCGTAAAGAGAATTTCCCCCTCTAAGTCCTCGGCATTGTTTTTGTATATTTCGGTCAGTAGTGCAAAATATTCCTCGGCATCAAGAGCGGCAATCCGCTCCTTTGCCTCCTCAATTATTTCGTCTGCGACCTGATTTTCCGTACCTAACAAGGCGTCACGCTCTCTTGAATGAATAAGCGATGCTGTGCTTTCCTCTGCCGATTTTTTAATATTCTCTATATCCTCGGCATTTTTTGCTCTGACCTTTTCTTCTTCGGCACGGTATTCCGCTTTAATGCCCTCGGCACATTCAAGAGCAGCGGCCTTTTTACTCTCCGCTACCATTACAGCGTCGGAGATGATTTTGCCTGTAATAAGCTCAAGTCCTGCCATCTTATATCTTTCCTTTCATCGTCCCTTGTACAAAACACCTTAATTTCCACAAAATTTCATTATATTTTAGGTGTAAAATGGTGAGAAGCGGGAAATTTTCGCATATTGCCGTTTTGAACACCGACGACGTACGTGGGTACTTCGAGGTGTGAAAAATGGTGAAATGCGGAAATTTAACCATCTCAAATGTTGATTACTACAAGGAATGATACTATAAATCCAAGCAGTGCATAAA
This sequence comes from Clostridia bacterium, assembly GCA_045649145.1. Taxonomy (GTDB): domain Bacteria; phylum Bacillota; class Clostridia; order UBA1381; family UBA1381; genus HGM11525. Next base: position 30,428 of record JAZRPK010000060.1, on the reverse strand, counting down.
GCTCGATAAGAGATGCAGATACTATCGCCTTTGAGCTTTCCTCAGGACGCTTTGCAACAAGGTTTACACCTGTAGTACAAACTCTGCCCTGTGACCTTGCTGAAAAATAACCTGAAAGTGCAATAGGCAGACAGCCGATAAGGTACTGTGCTCCTACGATTGTATCTGTCACCGGCTCACCGCCAAGAATACCTATGTTAAGAAGTACCATTACACCGACAATAAGACCGTAAAGTCCCTGTGTACCGGGGAGTAGCTGCAAAACGAGCAGCTTACCGAACTTACTCGGGTCATCAGCAATAACTGCCGCAGCAGCCTCCGATGCCATACCAACGCCCTTTGACGAGCCCATACCCGACAATACAACTGCAACAGCAACGCCTAAAAGTGCAAAAAACATACCTAAATTCATCATTTTTACCTATCCTTTCATAATTAAACTTTCAGTTCTTAAATTTATAATATTTTGTATTAAAGCCGAACGGCTTGTATTTTCTGCCGCCGCCCTCGTAGAATTTCTGATAAAATTCAACATACTGCAGACGGTTTGTGTGAACGTACGCACCCAGCATATTTATTGCAAAATTAAGTGCGTGTCCGAATATTGAAATTACTATAAACGCTATAAGTCCCACTATCGAGTTGCCGCCCAATGAGCCTAAGACGTTTACAACCGATGCGATAACTCCCGTTGCAAGGCCCAATGCCATAAGTCTTGAGTAGGAAAGTATATCTCCGACATAGCTTGTAATATCATACAGGCTCAAAATTCCGCCAAATAGCTTCATTATCGGATTTTTCTTATCTCTGCCTTGTGTCAGGACCAGTCCCGTGGCGGATACTATCAGCATAACCATACCCACCGTCTCGAGTATTCCGATACCGAGTGCCATTCCTGCGGCAAACACTGCAACTCCCAAAAGAAGCACAAACCAGAAACCCGAATCGAACACCGCCGACAGCCTATCGCCCTCACGCCAGGTCATATAGAATTTAATCGCAATAGCTGCTAATATATGCACCAGACCAAACGCAACGCTCATTATGAGTAGCTGGAGCGGTTTTTGTACGGGGTCCATCAGTATCGGCGTAAATGCTACCGAACCGTCACCAAACGTCTTAGATACTGTAGCTATCATATCCCCGAAAAAGCTTCCGTACATTATGCCCCAAAAAGTAGTTGATACTCCGCAGAAGAAGAACATCTTATACGCTCTGCGTTTTTCCTTTTCGAGAAAGTTCCCAAAGCCTAAAAGTCCGCAGGCTATCATAAGCAACAGCCCGTACCCCGCATCCGAGAACATCATTCCGAAGAAGAAGTAATAGAAGAATGCCATAATCGGATTTGGGTCAATATCGTGCGACGACGGCATTGAGTAGTCGGAGGTGATACCCTCAACAGGCGATACAAAGCCGTTGTTCTCAAAAGCCTTGGGTACATCTTCATCTTCACTCGGCTCTAAAATTTCTACCGATGCCGTAAAACTCTTGTCAAGCTCCTTCAAAAGCTTGTCCGAGTCCCTTTCGGGCAGGTAACCGGATATGAAAAAGGCGTTTTCGGTAATACCGATTTTAGAAAGAGCTTTATACTTTTCACGCCTTAAGGAAATTTTGTCATAGTATAGCTCTATCTTATCCTTCTTTTCTGCCAGCTCTTTAAGCCTTTCCGTGAGCTTAAGATTTTCCTGCCGTAATTTTGCTACCAGACCTTCAAGTGCGACAAAATGTTCTCTCGGCGTTTCTCTTGTAAGATTTATCTGCGGTGCAAGAAGATTTATCTTTGTCAAAACCGCATCCACCTTATGTGCGATATCGGTATGATACATTATGAATACAGCCGTTATCTGTCGTTCTTTAGAGAGGATTTCTACATAGATTTCCTCTATCTCAAAAGCTCTAAATTCTCTAAGAATGCGACTCTCGTCCCATTCACCCTCCAGAGTTCCCACTCTTGCTACAGCAGAGCCGACCTTTTTTGTCCCTATCGGAACATCGAGTGACATATACGGCTTTAATGACTGCATCGTAGCTTCGGCCGAGGCGATTTCATCCTCGTTTTTTTCTCTGGTTTTGCGAGCATTTATAACCTCCGACACAAGTGCGGTGGCCTCCGACATTTCGCCGTCTGCGACGTCATACCCGCCAGACTCAATCTCACATCGTTTATAGAACATCCCGCCCTTAGCCTGACTGTAAGGTCTTAAGATTTCCAAAGCCTCCTCTGCCGAGGACATAAAAGAGTCAAACTGTGATATGGCAGTTGCCGTTTCTCTTGCTCTAAGCCCGTCCTCTCTGCTGTCGGAAATATCAACCACTCCGCATTGCTGCAGATATTCTATAAGCCGCTTGCGCTCGCTGTTTAAGCCAACAATTTCAAGCCGCTTCATTTTCGTAATTGCCAATCCGGTCCCCCCTTTGTCTTAAAACAAAAAGAATAGCAGGACACAAGAGCCGCAAGGGTATTACTCCCTTACTGCAGCTAATATCCTGCTTATTATCATTTCCTTCTTTTCAAGCATTGCTGCACGCTTTTTCGCGCACTTTTCTTCAATAGCACCCTCTGCGGCAGCCAAAAGCTCTCCCTCACGCTTTTTTGCATCCAGTTGAGCTTTTTGTACACGCTCAAAAGCAGCAGCCCTTTCTCTTTCAAGACTGCTCTTAGCCTCTTCGCCGACCGCCGAGATCATATCAGCAGACTCCTGCTCGGCAGTTTTTATAATCTCTGCCGCTTTCTGCTCGGCAAGACGTACCTGCTCAATCGCTTCCTTTGCCATAATTGAAAACTCCCTTTCTGTTACCAAAACACTCTGTCATACCACTATATTTTTCTCTGACAGATATATATTTATGCGTAAACGGGTTATTTTAAGGTAATTTAAGAAAAAATTTCCATTACATCAATTATAGCCTATTTTTCTTCTTAAGTCAATAAATAATATGTGAATATTTAACAAATTTTCATTCGCACAGCTGCGACATCGCTGAAAGGATTATCCTTGCATTATCGTCAAAAAAATCACATAATTTTTCCTCGGGAAGAGGGTTTTTTCCGTGTCCCATTTCTATCGTAAAACCGCTTTTGCCAAATTCCTTTATAAACCAGTCCTTACAGCCGCCAAAGGATGCCGTGCCTTCAGGTGTTCTGACAGGATATCCGCTCGCCCTGCTCATCCTTTCTGCAGCCTCTTTATCCGCCTCGGCGGCAAGTCCGTCAAAATCATAATAGATTTCGCCGCCTTGCGAATGAAACGCCATTAACATATCAAAATCCGAGCTTCTGACAAATTCACACACAGCCTTTGTTTCAGGCTCGCTTTCGGCATACGGGCCGCTGTACTTTGATGGCGAGGGCATCTTCTCTACAACACTCCATCGTGCGTCATAGTTATGATTTATGTCCACTCCGTTTACGTTCGCCTGCCACACCTTATTAAAGCTATGTATTCCTACCATACTTATAAGCCGTCTGTGGTATCGGTTGGTTATATCAAGTCCGTTTACCGCAATATCAACGCCGTCAGGATTTACCATAGGCACTACATACAGCTTAACCCCTTTTTTAAGACTTAAAACATCATAGCCCAGCATATCATATCCGCCCTCGACCGCCGCAGCAAACTCACACATAAACCGCATCAAAAACGCAGCTGTGATATATTCAAGCCCGTGATGTGCACCGTTTACAAATAGTGTTCTCTCTCCCTCGCCGTAGGCAATGCAGTAAATCTTCTTTTCCATTACACTCTCGCCAATCGAGAAAACCTCCGCACCCGATACACTTTTTGCAAGCTCGTTTATCTCGCTTACGCATTTTTTATAGTCATAACCCATTTATTATTCCTCCGCATCTGATTTCTCATACAATTCTATGCGGCAATTTATTAATTATTCTTTTCAGCACCATTTCGACAGTTTTACAAACTCTTTACTATCCACCTTATCCACATAGTTTTCCACGTAATTTTATGTCGAATATGTCGATTTGACTTGCTTTCCACCCTGTTTTCAACGGGGTGTGGAAAACTTTTTCCATATATTCCCCCACCTTATTTCTTCCTTTTATTATATATTTTGCCGATTTTTACTTGCCGCACTTGACAAAAGGTGAATTTGCGGATAAACTATAGTATGTGATATTATGAGATTTTTATAGCTTGCTATAAAGAAAAGGAGAAGTATGTGATGAAAAATACCGAAAAAACAATGGACAAAATTGTGGCTCTTTGCAAAGGCAGAGGCTATATATTCCCCGGCAGCGAAATTTACGGCGGCTTGGCAAATACATGGGACTACGGCCCTCTTGGTGTTGAGTTCAAGAACAACGTAAAAAAGGCGTGGTGGAAGAAATTTGTTCAGGGTTCAAAGCTTAACGTAGGCGTTGACTGTGCTATTTTGATGAATCCGCAAACTTGGGTGGCATCAGGACACGTTGGCGGCTTCTCCGACCCGTTGATGGATTGTAAGGAGTGTAAGGCACGTCATCGTGCAGACAAGCTTATCGAGGACTACGCATTTGCCAACGGCGAAAGTGTTACCGTTGACGGCTGGAGTAATGAGAAGATGCTCGAATATATTAACGAGCACAATATCTGCTGCCCCGAATGCGGCAAGCATAACTTTACCGATATACGTCAGTTTAACCTGATGTTCAAGACTTTTCAGGGCGTTACAGAGGATAGCTCATCAACTGTATATCTTCGTCCCGAAACAGCTCAGGGTATCTTTGTAAACTTTAAGAGCGTTCAGCGTACTACACGCAAAAAGCTCCCGTTCGGTATAGGTCAGATTGGTAAATCCTTCAGAAACGAGATTACACCGGGTAACTTCACTTTCCGTACCCGTGAGTTCGAGCAGATGGAGCTTGAGTTCTTCTGCGAGCCGGGCAAGGATATGGAATGGTTCTATTATTGGAAAGACTTCTGTATGAAGTGGCTTTTGTCACTCGGTATCAGAGAGGAAAATCTGCGTTTCCGCGACCACTCACCCGAGGAGCTTTCCCACTATTCAAATGCAACCACCGATATCGAGTTCGTGTTCCCATTCGGCTGGGGCGAGCTTTGGGGCATTGCTGACAGAACAGACTTTGACTTAAAGCAGCATCAGGAGCATTCGGGCGAGAGTATGGAGTATATCGATCAGGTTACCAACGAGAGATATATCCCCTACTGCATCGAGCCGTCATTGGGCGCTGACCGTGTAACACTTGCATTCCTTGTAGAAGCTTACGACGAAGAAGAAGTTGGCGAAGGCGACACAAGAGTTGTAATGCACCTGCATCCTGCACTCGCTCCCGTAAAGGCAGCCGTTCTCCCGCTTTCTAAGAAGCTTTCTGAGGGAGCAGGCAAGGTTTATGATATGCTGTGCGAAAAGTATAATATGGAATATGACGAGGCAGGCTCTATCGGTAAGCGTTATCGCCGTCAGGACGAGATTGGTACACCTATTTGTATCACATACGATTTCGACTCCGAGGAGGACGAGTCTGTAACAGTACGTGACCGTGATACTATGGAGCAGCAGAGAATTAAAATTTCAGAGCTTGACGCATATATCGCATCAAAGCTTGAGTTTTAATCGTCAGGGGGATTTTTGAAATGAAGGTTTTAGTAGTTGGCGGTGGCGGCAGAGAGCATACAATTGTATGGAAGATTGCCAAATCGCCTAAGGTTGATAAGATTTACTGTGCACCCGGCAACGGCGGCATAGCTGAGCTTGCAGAGTGTGTACCCATCAAGGCAACGGATATTGATGGCGTAGTTAAATTTGCAAAGGAAAACAAAATTGACCTCGTTATGGTCGCTCCCGATGACCCTCTTGTTATGGGTATGGTTGATGCCTTGGAAAAAGAGGGCATTCGTGCTTTCGGTCCTAAGGCAAATGCAGCTATCATTGAGGGCAGCAAGGTCTTTTCCAAAGAGCTGATGAAAAAGTATAACATTCCGACGGCAGGCTACGAGGTGTTCGATAACCCCGCCGATGCGCTCGAATATATCAGAGGCGGCAGCTTCCCCACCGTTATCAAAGCAGAGGGATTGGCTCTCGGCAAGGGTGTTATAATCGCAAAGGATTTGGCTGAGGCGGAGGCAGGTATTCACGATATAATGGAGGACAAGGTGTTCGGCGAAAGCGGAAACCGTGTGGTTATAGAGGAATTTTTAACAGGTCCTGAGGTGTCTGTCCTTGCATTCTGCGACGGCAAAACTGTTGTTCCGATGGTATCTGCTCAGGACCACAAGAGAGCCTATGACAATGACGAGGGTCTTAATACAGGCGGTATGGGTACTTTCTCGCCAAGCAGGCTGTACGATGATGCTAAAGCAAAGGAATGTATGGAAAATATATTCCTCCCTACCGTTAAGGCTATGGCAGCAGAGGGCAGACCCTTTAAGGGCGTTCTTTACTTCGGTCTTATGATGACCGAAAAGGGCGTTAAGGTAATCGAATACAACGCACGCTTTGGCGACCCCGAAACACAGGTTGTACTTCCTAGGCTCAAGACTGACCTTGTCGAAATTATGGAGGCTGTTATAGACGAAAGACTTGACCAGATTAATATTGAGTGGGAGGATAATGCCGCTGTATGTGTAGTATTGGCATCGGGCGGTTATCCTGTAAAATATAAGTCAGGTTACGAAATAAGCGGTCTTGACAAGATTTCAAAATATGATGACTTGACAGTATTTCACGCAGGCACTAAAAAAGAGGGCGACAAGTTAGTTACCGCAGGCGGCAGAGTATTAGGCATCACCGCAGTAGGCGAGAACCTTGACGCAGCTATCAAACGCGCATATGAGGGCGTTGATATGGTCAGCTTTACCGACTGCCATTTCCGCAAGGATATCGGTATAAAAAAGTACTAATAATAAGATATAAATAAAGGCAAAAAAGCGAATGCAATTTGAGCATTCGCTTTGCCACTTTATTTTAGAGGAAAGGAGCGGTCCTGATGTTAAAAAGCCGTATATTCGCAATTTCAGGTGTTTTGGTAACAGTATTCATCTTCTTAGCGTCATTGCAAGACGGCAATGCTTCTGCTAATATGAGCAACGGACTGCTTCAGTTTTTAATGACCTTGCTGGCAGATACGGGCATAGTAATCTCACATTTTATTCTTCGAAAAGCGGCACATTTTACTGAATTCTTTATGCAGAGTGTGTTTTTTTCACTATCCGCTCTCTACTCCGAAAAGGGCTTAAAAAAACGACTTGTTACGATAGCATTTGGCGGACTTATGACTGCTTGCTGTGATGAGTTTCTGCAGTATTTCTCTTTTGGACGAAGTGCACAGGTTAGCGATATATTTATAGATTTTACGGGCACACTTTCTGCACTAATTGTAATTTACTTAATCAGTATATTGGTAAAACGGAGGCGTTATAATGTCTAACTTAGGAAATATAATGGACCTTTCTTATCTTATCAACTTCATTTTGATTATTGTAGTTGTCTTTTTTCAGCGCAAGGACCCGATTGTGAGTATGACTTGGGTTTTGTTCTTTATACTCTTTCCTATCGGCGGACTCATTATATTTCTGGTGTTTGGACTGGGTGTAAAACGCCGTACAAGCGGTATATACTACGAAAAACAGGTGCACGGTGATGAGCTTACAAAAAGGCTTTATGAGCAGATGGATTTTCTCGACACTGCCGAAACCAAGGATATACCAGGCCTTGACCTCATACGCTATTTTTGTAAATATCACTGCCTGTACACCGACAAAAACGAGGTGGATATCTTTACTAGATCCGAAGACAAGTATAATCGACTCCTTGAAGATATAGAAAACGCAAAAGAGTCTATAAACCTCGTTTACTTTATTGTACGAAATGACGATATCGGCAACAAAATTATGGATGCACTGATAAAGAAAGCAGAATCGGGAGTCAGCGTGCGTCTTCTTTACGATTCTTTCGGTTGCTTCTTTACGCCCAAGAAATTCTTAAGAAGTCTTAACAATACCAAATGCGGTCGGGCGGTAAGCTTTTATCCGGTAAATATATTCACACTTTCGAAGATAAACCACCGCAATCACCGTAAGATTGTTGTTATTGATAACAAAATTGCATACTTAGGGGGTATGAATATCGGCGATGAGTATATGGGCAAAAAGAAACCGACTCCGTGGCGTGATACACACATTCGTATTACAGGTGATGCAGTCAAGCTCATATACAAGCAGTTCTGTCTTGACTGGGATTTCTCTGCAAGGGATAATCTTTGCGAAACCTTAGATGCTCTGCACCTTGACGATACACCTGCCGAAGCAGACAATCGCCTTCCTATGCAGATAGTATCATCAGGTCCCGACTCACCTGCCGAAGAAATCAAGAGCGGAATTATCAAGATGCTCTATTCGGCACGGCGTTATGTATATATCCAGACACCATACTTTGTACCTGACCAGCCCTTTCGAAATGCGCTTATAAACGCAGCCGATTCGGGCGTTGATGTACGTTTGATGCTGCCCGGAATCCCTGACAAGAAGTATGTCTACTATTCAAGCCTTTCATATCTTGAGGAGATGCTGCGTGCAGGTGTTAAGGTATATCTCTACGACGGATTTATTCATTCAAAAACGGTAGTTGTCGATGATAAAATTGCCACAATCGGCACTACCAATATCGACATACGCAGCTTCCAGCTGCACTTTGAGATGAATGCCTTTTTCTATTCTGACGATATAGCCATAAAATGCCGACAAATCTTTGAAGATGATGTCGAAAGCTCTAACGAGCTTACAACAGAAGCGTATGAAAAACGCTCGCTTAAAACCCGACTGAAAGAAGGCTTTTTCCGTCTGTTTTCGCCGATTATGTAATTGTTTAAGTGCTAAAGCAAGACCTGTCGGGAATATATTGTGATAAGATATACCAAATTTTCAACAAGGAGAGATAACAAAATGAATCAATTTATTGAGGCTGTTACCAATATCAATAGCGCCATTAACGGCGTTGTATGGGGTATACCCATGCTTGTGCTTATTATTGCGACGGGAATTTATATGACCGTGCGTACAAAGTTTTTTCAGGTTACTAAGATAAAGCACGTGTTTGATAACACCTTGTTTGCAATTTTTAAGAAGAAAGACGTTACAGCGTCAAAGGAAAAGAAGGCAATATCTCAGTTTCAGGCACTTACTACCGCACTTGCCGCCACTATCGGCACAGGTAACATCGCCGGTGTTGCAACTGCAATAACAATCGGCGGTCCGGGTGCAGTGTTCTGGATGTGGGTGTCGGCGTTTTTCGGTATGATGACTGCATATTCCGAAAATGTACTTGGCATCTATTACCGCAAAAAGAACAAAGACGGCGAATGGTCAGGCGGGGCGATGTACTATCTTCGTGACGGGCTTAACAACAAAATCGGTCATATTCTTGCCGGTCTGTTTGCACTGTTTTGTGTGCTTGCATCTTTTGGAATAGGTAATATGACGCAGGTTAACTCCATTGCAAGCGCTCTTTACGATACCTTTAATCTTCCGGTACTGGTAACAGGTATTGTACTTGCTGTTATCACTGCTTTGGTAGTGGTAGGCGGCATTAAAAGAATCGGCAAAGTTACCTCAATCTTAGTGCCGTTTATGGCGGTTGCGTATATAATAGGCGCGGTTATAATTGTTATTATGAATATACAAAACGTCCCCTCTGTTTTTGTAAGCATATTTAAGGGTGCGTTTGGATTTAAGGCTGTAGCAGGCGGAATTGTCGGTGCGGCGATTAAGCAGGCAATCACAATGGGCTTTAAGCGCGGCGTATTCTCGAACGAGGCAGGACTCGGCTCGTCTGTCATGGCAAACTGTGCCTCTGATGTTAAAGAGCCTGTTGTTCAGGGTATGTGGGGAATATTTGAGGTGTTCGCCGATACAATTGTTGTATGCACTCTGACCGCTTTGGTAATCCTCAGCTCCGGAGTGGTAAAGCCTCTGGACATCACAACAGAGAATATCGGCATTATTACAGTTACAGATGCTAAAATTGACGAGGTCAATCTCTATGACTGCGAGGTTGAAAAGGTCTATTATGCCGATACTCTTATCGATTCGCTTGACCCCGACACGCAGGTTCTTGTAGCTCTTGACGAAAATGATAACCTGCTTGGTGTCCTTAACACCGATACCGATGTTATCGTTTCCTTAGACGATAAGCCAAACAGCGAAACCTATGGCATGCAGCTTGAGGGCGTGCCCTTTGTAAGCACCGCATTTTCGCACGGCTTTGGCTCCTTTGCAGGAGTATTTGTGGCAATTGCAATTACCTTCTTTGCCTTCTCTACCGTTCTTGGCTGGTCCTTCTACGGAACTAAGGCATTTGAGTTCCTGTTCGGCACTAAAGCAACTATTATCTATAAGGTGCTTTTCGTACTGTTTGTGGCAGTCGGTGCGACAATGAGTCTTGAGCTTGCCTGGGATATTTCCGACACGTTAAACGGACTTATGGCATTGCCTAACCTTATCGGCGTGCTTGCGCTCTCAGGTACGGTACTTGCAATTACGAGAAACTACTTAAAGCGTAAAATGAAGGGTGACGATGCAATCCAGCCTATGCTCTCTATCCACCCCGATATTCAGGCGGAGCAGGAGTCAATGCTTGATTAAGAATAACTATCCCCCGTATAACGGGGGATAGTTCATTGTATAACGAAAACCACGCGACTATCGCGTGGTTTTCGTTATACAATCAAAACACCTCCCGAAAGCTATCATCGGGAGGTGTATATAATTTTAATACTTAGGACGAGCCTTATAGTGAGTGTGCAACAACTCGTGTGCAACGTGTGAACCTGGCTTTTCAAGGAACTCGTCATAGAGTTTCTTAATATCGGGGTTCTCGTGGCTCTTACGGATTGCAAGACGCTCATCTTCAGAATAGAGTGCCTTTGCTCTTGCAGTCTTAAGGTCTATATCCATATAAGTCTTAGCAGAGCAAATAGGCTGACCGCCGCCTGTTACGCAACCGCCGGGGCAAGCCATAATCTCGATAAACTCGTAGTTCTTCTCGCCACTTCTGATAGAATCGAGGAGCTTTCTTGCATTACCAAGACCGTGAGCGATTGCCACACGAACATCCTTGCCACCAAGGGTAACAGTAGCTTCCTTGATACCCTCTGTACCACGGACTGCCTCAAACTCAACCTTATCCAAAGGCTTCTTTTCAACAATTTCGTATACAGTTCTTAACGCCGCCTCGGTAACACCGCCTGTTGCACCGAAGATAACGCCGGCACCTGTTGCCTCCTCAAACGGATTGTCAAAGTCCTCATCAGGCAATTCTGTAAACTTTATACCCGACTGCTTAATCATTTTAGCAAGCTCTCTGGTAGTGATAACTGCATCTACATCACGAAGACCATCAGCCTCCATCTCATCTCTTGCAGACTCGAATTTCTTAGCTACGCAAGGCATAACCGAAACAACAAACATCTTTTTCGGGTCGATACCCTGTTTTTTAGCATAATAGCTCTTCAGGATTGCACCGAACATCTGATGCGGCGACTTACAGCTTGAAAGATTATCAAGGAAGTCGGGGAAATTATGCTCACAGAACTTAATCCAACCGGGTGAGCAGGAGGTGATAAGCGGAAGCTTGCCGCCATTCTGCAAACGGTCTAAAAGCTCTGTTCCCTCTTCCATAATTGTAAGGTCTGCACCTGTATCGGTGTCAAATACCTTATCAAAGCCAAGTCTTTTAAGCGCTGCTGCCATTTTACCTGTTACAGCTGTACCGATTTCGTAACCGAACTCCTCGCCGAGAGCAGCTCTTACAGCGGGGGCAGTCTGTACTATTACATACTTGTCCTCGTCTTCAATAGCCTCCCAAACAAGGTCTGTGCTATCCTTCTCACGAAGTGCGCCAACAGGACAAGCTGCAATACACTGACCGCAGTTTACGCAGGCAGTTTCTGAAAGCGGCTTATCGAATGCACAGCCAACCTTTGTTATAAATCCACGCTCCATTGTGTCGATAACACCAACAGTCTGTACGTCCTTACATACGCTTACACAGCGGCGGCAAAGCACACACTTATTGTTATCACGTACTATTGACGGCGACAAATCGTCTATGTCATATTCGTTTCTGACACCCTCGTATGCAATTTCGTCAACTCCAAGCTCGTCACAAAGTGCCTGAAGCTCACAGTTCTGGTTTCTTGCACAGGTCAGGCACTTTCTGTCGTGATTTGACAAAATCAGCTCAAGAGTTGCCTTTCTTGCTCTTTTAACACGGGCAGAGTGTGTGAGTACCTCGATACCCTCAGCAACGGGATACACGCAAGCAGCCTGAAGTGCTCTTGCACCCTTTATTTCAACAACACACATTCTGCATGAGCCGGTGTGTGATACGTCCTTAAGATAGCAAAGGGTAGGGATATCAATTCCGGCTTCTCTTGCCGCCTGAAGTACTGTATAACCCTCGGGCACAGACACATCGCGGCCATTAATTTTCAAATTTACCATTTTATGTCAGTCCTCCAAATTACTTCTTATATATTGCACCAAACTTACAACTGCTCATACAAGCACCGCACTTGATACACTTATCCTGGTCAATAACAAACGGCGAGCGAACTTCACCTGTAATAGCATTAACCGGACACTGTCTTGCACAAAGGCTGCAGCCCTTACACTTTTCAGGGTCGATGATGTATTTTGCAAGTGCCTTACATACGCCTGCAGGGCAAACCTTGTCACGTACGTGAGCCTCATACTCGTCACGGAAGTACTTAAGTGTTGAAAGAACAGGGTTCGGAGCAGTTTGTCCGAGACCGCAAAGCGATGACTCTTTAATTGAGTAGCAAAGCTCCTCCAGCTTATCAATATCTTCCATTGTGCCTTTACCATCGGTAATCTTGGTAAGGATTTCGAGAAGTCTTCTGGTACCGACACGGCAGGGTGTACACTTACCGCAGGACTCGTCAACTGTAAACTCGAGGAAGAATTTTGCAATATCAACCATACAGTTATCTTCGTCCATTACGATAAGACCGCCCGAGCCCATCATTGAGCCGATTGCCATAAGTGAATCGTAGTCGATGGGAGTATCCATCAAATCTGCAGGGATACATCCGCCTGAAGGGCCACCTGTCTGCGCTGCCTTAAACTTTTTACCGTCGGGAATACCGCCACCGATTTCTTCTACAATCTCGCGAAGAGTTGTACCCATCGGAACCTCAACAAGACCGGTATTATTAATCTTGCCGCCGAGAGCAAATACCTTTGTTCCCTTTGATTTTTCAGTACCGATAGATGTAAACCAGTCAGCACCGTTATTGATAATCTGCGGAATATTTGCGTAGGTTTCTACGTTGTTAAGAATAGTCGGCTTTTCCCAAAGTCCCTTAACAGCCGGGAACGGCGGACGGGGTCTGGGCTCGCCTCTCTTACCCTCGATAGAGGTCATAAGTGCGGTTTCCTCACCGCAGACAAACGCACCGGCACCAAGACGGATTTCAAGGTCGAAGCTGAAATCTGTGCCGAAAATGTTTTTGCCCAAGAGGCCGTATTCCTTAGCCTGATCAATCGCAATCTGCAATCTCTTAACAGCAATCGGGTACTCTGCACGGATATATACATAACCCTGGTCAGCTCCGATTGCGTAACCTGCAATAGCCATAGCCTCGATTACAGCATGGGGGTCGCCCTCAAGGATTGAACGGTCCATAAATGCGCCGGGGTCGCCCTCGTCTGCGTTACAGCAGACATACTTCTGCTCGTTCTCCTGAGCAGCAGCAAACTGCCATTTAAGACCTGTCGGGAATCCGCCGCCACCACGGCCACGAAGTCCTGATTTTTTAATCTCCTCGATAACATCCTCTCTTGACATCTCAGTAATACACTTACCAAGTGCCTTATAGCCGTCGAAAGCTATGTATTCGTCGATGTTTTCGGGGTCTATGACACCACAGTTACGAAGCGCTATACGCATCTGCTTTTTATAGAAGTCAACCTCGTTGAGACTCTTGATATTATCCTCTTCGATTGTTTCCTGATAAAGAAGACGCTTAACGATACGTCCCTTCAAAAGATGCTCCTCAACGATTTCCTTAACATCTGCAACCTCGACTCTGCTGTAGAAGCAGCCCTCGGGGTAAACAATCATAACAGGGCCAAGTGCACAAAGGCCGAAGCATCCTGTTTTGATAACCTTGATTTCTTTTTCAAGTCCGTTTGCAGCAAGCTGTGCTTCCATTTCTTTAATAATGGCATCGCAGCCTGACGACGTACAGCCTGTACCGCCGCAGCAAAGGACGTGAGCTCTTACCATATCCATTGTAAATGCTGTCCTTTCTTTCAATATTTATATTTGATTACTCGGCTGCGCCGATTGTGTACTCGGTTACAACCTGCTTGTTTACAATGTGTTCTGCCACCACTCTGGCAACCTTCTCGGGAGACATTTTTACGTAAGTAACCTTCTCCTGTCCGGGAAGTGTGATCTCAACAATCGGCTCTAAGCGGCAAACACCGATACAGCCGGTCTGTGCAACTGTTACATTTGCCAGATTACGCTTTGCAATCTCTTCTACAAAAGCGCTCATTACCGGACGTGCACCTGCAGCAATACCGCAAGTAGCCATTCCGACTACTACTCTTACTGCGTCGTCATCCTCTTTACGCATTGTGAGATTGCCAATTGTTCTGTTTCTGATTTCCTGCAATTCAGCAAGACTCTTCATTCCAAATCATTCCTTTCCGCTTGTTTTATACAGCGAATTTTCATTTTCTTTAAGGTACCCGAGAAGCCAGACCATAACCTCGTGCTCGGCAAGCGATACACCGCCGAGAATTTCCTTAACCTCTCTGGTGTCCAGCTTAAATTCAGTGCCGTCTACCTTATGAGAATAGAGAAAATCCGTATTCTCGTTCATTATCATCAGCTGATGCATAGTTGACGCAATATCCCCGAGCGGCTGACGGTCGATGTGGGAATAACCAAAGCGTGCGAAAACACGTGTTCCCTTACCTTCTTCCGACTCTATCTCAATTCCTCCGCCCGTAAGTTCGGCAGCAAGCTTCAAAAGCGGTATCCCAAGCCCGACACGGCGTGTTGTTCTTCCCGTTGTAAACGGATCAACCACATTTTTTACCATATCCTCGCTCATTCCCTTACCGTTATCGGTAACGGTGATGGAAAGTAAGTCCGCCTCTTTGTCCTCGGTTATTTCGATACCGATTAGCGTTGCGCCTGCCGCAACAGAGTTCTCTGCAATGTCAAGTATATGCAAAGACAGCTCTTCCATATCAATATTTTGCAAGCACTGCGCCGATTTCGCCCTTATTAAGACGTCCGTAAACATCCTCGTTGATGGTTACAACCGGTGCAAGACCGCACGCACCGACACAACGTGTTGCCTCAAGAGAGAACTTGCCGTCGGGCGTACACTCACCTACATCAATCTTCAAAATTTCTTTAATTTCCTCAAGAATATCACCCGAGCCCTTAACATAGCAAGCAGTACCAAGACATACTCCTATCTGATATTCGCCCTTCGGGTTAAGAGAGAACTGTGTGTAGAAGGTTACGATGCCGTAAATTTCTGCTAAGGGTACATCCAAGCCCTCGGCAATCATTGTCTGAACCTCAATGGGAAGATAGCCGTAAATCTCCTGTGCCTTATGAAGCACGGGAATTGCAGCGCCCCTCTGACCTTTGTGCTCAGCAATAACCTCTAACAGTTTTGCCTCCTGTTCTTTTGTGCCCTTAAATGGCAATGTGCTGGTTTTCTCCATTTATAGACCTCCTGTCATTACTTATGTATTTTAATACATAACTATATCCTAATCATTATAACATTGTTTTTGTTAAATTTCCATCAAAGTTTGATAAAAAATAATTTTAGTTAACCTTGCACAAAAAATCGATTAGATTTTGTGCGGTTTTTCGAGGTAAATCGACCGAATATTCCCTTTCCGAGATGTTTTCAAGGTAATGTGCATCAGAATTTGTCAGAATTAGAAAATCGGGGTAGTTTTTCATCAACTCATCACGGTTTTGGGGGGTGATTTCAAGAGCTGATACCACCAAATCAGGCGGCAAAAATCCAAGATTTGACAAGACTGAGTAGCTGGTTCGGTCGATGTGTGCAGGAACTGCTATGCCGCCACATTTTTTCGCAAGAGCGACCACTTCGTAAATATCGAGTCCCGATGCACTCACAAGCAGATTCTCCTCCTCGCCGATAACCTCGTCAAGCTCGTTCATATAAAGCTGATGTCCAAATATTTCCCGCCTGTTTTTGATGGGTGTCATACTTGCTTTTACAGCCTTTTCCATATCATATGCCGCAGAAAGCGTCGGGAAGTAACACACGATATGCACCTCCTCAGACGTTTCAACCTCCATACCCGGCACAACAAGCAGATTTTCGCCCGCCGCCGCCATTACCGCAGCCACATTGCCGCAAGTGTTATGGTCGGTTATGGCTATCATATCAAGACCTTTGATAATAGCCATATTTACAATATTATTGGGTGTCATATCAATGTCGCCGCACGGAGAGAGTGCCGTATGTATATGTAAATCGTAATAAAGCTCTATATCCGCTCGCCTCCCTTACACCCCAAGTCCCGCCAGCAAAGAGGCAAGCTCATATGCCGATTTTTCGCTCGTCAAAAGCGGTATATCCTCCAAATCAGCTTTGCTTTTTGCTGCATCGTCGGGCTTTTGTCCGTCGCACAAAATCACGCACGCACCCTCTGTCAGCACCGACACAGCAACAATATTTACATTCGTCTGTATGGTTATCCACACATTCGACTCCTGCACTCTGCTCATAGCAAGGCTTAGTAAATCTCCGATATAACAGCCGCAAACCTCTTTTTCCATTCCGTTTGCTCCTGCTGCAATTTCAAGACCGAGCTTTTCTTGAATATCCTTAACCTTCACCATCCTCGCCCCTTTCCTCTTTAAGACGCTCGTATTTCTCCTTAAAATCGAGCATACGCTCCTTTAGTCTGAATACGCAATCGTCAGGGTTTGCATAACCCTTGACCACATCCTCGGCAAAGCATCGGCAACTCGGTGAACCGCACGAGCCGCAGTCGAGTCCGGGGAGATTATCGCAAAAGCTGTCTATTTTCATTATCATTTCCATAGCCTGCTTCATATCGGTATTAAGCTTCATAACAGGTCTGTAAACGACCGGTCTGTCCCAGCATATGCCGATATCCGAGTCAATGCCCTCTCCAATCTCACCTATAGGCTTTACAAGTGCAGCGAGCCTTGACCTTGCCACAAAGTTGTTCTCTGCCGTAAGCGGTCCGCCCACGCATCCGCCCGGACAGGCAAGCGCCTCTATGTAGTCAATATCCTCAAGCTTTTCGTCCTCCATATCCTCAAGGACACGGATTACATTATCAATTCCGTCAACCGAGATATTGCGTTCGGTGTGCGTTGCATTAGCTTCGCCGCCCGAAACCGCCCACAGAATACTTTCTCTGCCGGAAATACTTTCTATATCAATATCCTCCTCTGTCATTTTGCCTATCTGCTGTGCCATTTTAAGATAAACCTCTTTCATCGACACAACAAAATCAACCTCCGATTTGCCCTCCGATTTAGCAAGACGCACTTCAGTCGCTTTTGCCGCACAGGGACTGACAAATATGACCGCTATTTCCTCGGGCTTAAGGCCTGTTTTCTTAACCGCCTCACGCCTTGCCATCGCAGCCGAAAGCTCCATTGGTGCTTTAAGAGGTATGATATGACTTATCAGGTTGGGGAAACGTATTGTGATAAGCTTTACCACAGCGGGACAGGCAGACGAAATGGTCGGTTTTAATAGCTCGCCAGACTCTAAAAGCTCGCGTGTTCTTTCGCTGACCGCCTGAGCGCCCCTTGACACCTCAAAAACATCATCAAAGCCGACCTTTCTTACCGCTGAAAGTATCATTCCGATACTCTCTGCACGTGAAAATTGTCCGTAAAAGGCAGGGGCAATAAGTGCAACCTTATATTTATATGTATCTGGTATGTTAATGCTGTCTGTAACTGCCTTTTTTGCATGATAAGGGCAGACCCTTATACATTCTCCGCAGTCAATACAGCGCTCCTTTAATATTTTTGCCTTGGATTTTTGTATACGAATAGCCTGAGTAGGGCAGTTTTTAAGGCAATTGGTACAGCCTTTACAAATATCTTTGTCAAGCGTTACCGAATGCCACTGCATTTTTTCGTCCATAAGGATTACCTCCTTCTGCTATACTGTTACCGTCAGTGTGACTGTTGTTCCCTCTCCTGGGACTGTATCTATCTCCATCTTGTCAGTGTATTTTTTCATATTCGGAAGTCCCATACCTGCGCCGAAGCCAAGCTCACGCACAGTATTTGACGCTGTTGAAAAGCCCTCCTGCATCGCTTTGTCCAAATCGGGGATTCCGGGGCCTGTATCCTTCAAAACAACTATGACACACTCGGGCGAAATTTCAACATCTATAGTACCGCCGTTAGCGTGTATTACCATATTTATCTCACCCTCGTACATTGCAATCGCAACACGCCTTATAACCTCGGGGTCAAAGCCTAACTGCTTGAGGGTTTTCTTTACCTTTGATGAGCATTCTCCCGCAAGAGTAAAATCATTGCCGTCAACATCAAAGTGCAGTTTAAGTGCATCAGCCATTTTGAGTCCCTCTTTTCTTGCCTACAAGTCCGTTTGTATACAGTTCTCCGGCGGCAATGTAGAGCGGGTAATCGGTTGACATAAGCACCATTTCCTTCGCCTCAGCCATCTTGACAAGAGCCTCATCCGGCTCCTTTCCGCGAACAAACACAATGGCGGTAATGTCCATCATCTCTGCTGTGCGTATCACCTGCGGATTCATAAGACCCGTTAAAAGCAACGCTCTGTCCTTTACAAACGCAAGCACATCGCTCATCAGGTCGGAACCGCACGCAGAATTCACTTCATGCTCCAGCAAATCCTCACCCGAAAGCACCTTTGCTTTAAGAATTTCTTTAACCTCGCTAAGCTTCATATATTCATCCCCCTTCAATCACTTTTTACTATTTTGTTAATAATATCATTATATAACATTTGTCCAAATATATCAATAGATTTATAAACAAAAAAGGACACAATTAACAAATAATCGTGTCCTATATCTTACAAACGCTCACCCGTCTTAACGGTGATTTTATACTCTATTCCCCAGTCATACTCCTTTTTCTCCATATCGGCAGGCGCTCCTGCCTCACGAATTAAATCAAGAGCACGTTTTACCGTATTGGTAAACATACGAAGGTCTGTACGGCTGGCAATCTTGACGCTGCAACGGCTGTCACGCTGTGCTCTTAGCATAGACTTCACCAAATCTTCCGTCTGTGTTATGCTAAGATGCTTGCGGCATATTTCCTTAGCCGCCTTAATCTGTCCTTCCTCATCCGAAAGATGCAAAAGCGCACGTGCATGGCGTTCGCTTAAGTTGTATTCCCTAACCAGTCTTTTTACCCTCGGCGGCAGCTTCAAAAGTCTTAGCTTATTAGCGACCGTCGACTGTGATTTGCCTATCTTTTGAGCCAACTCCTCCTGTGTAAAGCCACGCTCCTGAATAAGCCGTCTGTAGCCCTCTGCTATCTCGAAAAAGCACAGGTCCTCACGTTGCAAATTTTCCAAAAGGGCAATTAGTGCAGATTTTTCTTCGTCTGCATTTATCACTATCGCCGGTATGGTATCGAGTCCTACATTTTCCGACGCACGAAAACGTCGCTCACCCGCAACAATTTCGTAGCCGTCAAATACCTTTCTGACCGTTATAGGCTGTATTACACCGAATTCCTCTATTGACGCCGCCAGCTCCTCCATTCCTACCGAATCGAAGTATTTACGCGGTTGATTTGGATTTGGCCTTATCGCGTGCATAGGCAGGCTCAACACCCGCATACGCTCGTCCGGCTTCTTTTTGAACACCTGCAAAAGTCTGCACCCCTTTTTGTGATATTTCCGACCATAAAGGTGGAAGGTGTAAGACGGCAGGCGGCGGGGGCACATACCGCAAGATTGGGAGCATCAGGTATGTATTTTATGACCACCAAGCCGTCTTACATTTTTGATTATAGCACAATATTCCGGGAATGAAAGCTTTTTCGTTGGACAGGTTTTGACACCTTTTTTATTATTTCGCACCTTTCTTCAAATTATAACAGCCTCCGATAGGGGATTTTGCCGCAATACCTGCTTTTCTGGGGTATTGCATCGGAGTATGTCTTACTTTTTTTACTATTATTATCTTATGTTCAAGGTCTGTAAAGGGTATATCCGCCGAAAAGATGCTCTCCACCTTACCGCCCAATACCTCAATCGCACGTTTTGCTGCCGAAAGCTCCTCATCTGCAAGCGGCCCTTTTAGTGCCAGAAAATAACCGCCCACCTTAACAAACGGCAGACAAAGCTCGGAAAGCACCGTCATATTAGCAACAGCACGGGATACCACCGTGTCAAACTGCTCACGCATAAGGCGTGCTCCATCTTCGGCACGTGCGTGCACAGTGTCTACACCCTCTATGCCAAGCTCTAAAGCTACAGCGTCTAAAAATGTCAGCCTCTTTTTAAGCGAATCTAAAAGGGTCAGCTCTATCTCCGGCTTCATAATCTTAAGCACAAGTCCGGGAAAACCTGCACCACAGCCAATATCGGCAACCTTGCCCTTGACCTTGCCCGTCACAAGCGCTGTCATAGAGTCAAGAAAGTGCTTTGTCGCAATCCCCTCGCTGTCGGTAATTGCGGTTAGATTCATTTTTTCGTTCCATTCAACAAGCAATTTTGCGTACTGCAAAAGCTGCTTAATTTTTATTTCGTCTATATCGACACCGAGTCCCGCTGCACCCTCGGCTAAAATTTCTTTCATATATAACCTCCAACATATTGAAATTTTTGTCAAAATATGGTAAAATTTATAAATAATTACTAATCTGTAAAGGAGTACCCGTTGTGAAGCCTTATACATTGCACCTTCGGCATTATCGCAAATCGGCAGGCCTTTCGGTAAAGGAGCTTGCCTTTGTTTTGGGCGTAACCACCGCCACAATTGAAAATTACGAAAGCGGACGGACACTGCCGCCAATGGAAACGGTTATCCGCCTTGCACATATTTTAAGCGTAACAACCGACCAGCTGCTCGGATACTCAATTCCGACTAAATGATTTTTCTGATATAATCATACCTTTTAAGGCAAAATATGTCAAGCAAAAAATAAGCAAGCAGGCTATTGAAACAGGCTAAAAAACGTGGTATACTAAAACTATTAACCGAAACGGAGGCAAATCATATGATACAGGATTTGCACAATCATACATATCATAGCTATGACGGCGTCGAAACCCCCGACGCTCTGGTTAATAATGCCTTTTTAAGCGGAATTGATGTCATTGGAATTACCGACCACCAGTTTACCAACGGCTTTGATTTCCATAAATACATATCCGAAATGCGAGAGGTCGCTGAGCGTTTTAAGGGCAAATGCACCGTCAAGGTCGGGTTGGAAATCGGCACACGTCCCAAGCCCGAAAATTTCCTCGCAAAAAGTGCGTCTAATCTTTTGGACTTTTGTCTGTTTGAAAGCCTTGACAGCGAGCGTGGTATGGATTTATATGAATTTTTGGAATGGCGCAGGCTTTTCAGCTGTCCCGTCGGTCTTGCTCATACCGACATCTTTGCGCTCGGCGAGCGCTACGGAGTTGATATGCTTAAAGTAATGGATGAAAATGAGCTGTTCTGGGAGATAAACACCTCAGGTAATTACAACTATTACTATGATTTTATATCCAATTCCGACAAACGCAAAAGAGTATCCGAAAGCGGTATAACACTCAGCATCGGCTCGGACACGCACCAGCTCTACAATTATAACCGAAAGAGGATTGCCTCTGCGAATGAGCTTTCGGAGCTTCTCGGCAATCACATAATCTTCGGCAAGGGGTGGTAGATATCTATTACACATATATCGTAGAGTGTGCAGACGGCACTTTGTACTGCGGTTACACCACCGATGTTGATGCACGTGTTAAGACTCACAACAGCGGCAAGGGTGCCAAATACACCAAATCCCGTTTGCCTGTAAAAGCGGTCTGGTCGGAGGCTTTTGAAACAAAATCGGAGGCGATGAGCCGTGAGGCAAAAATAAAACATTTAACACGCGAAAAAAAGCTTGAACTGATAAACGGTATATCTTAGGGATATGCCGTTTTTTATGTTAAAAAGCAACCAGCAAAATAATCGGAATATTTTTTGTTTTTTTAGTTGATAAGCGTCAAATTTTGTGGTATAATACCTTCGTTATGAAGATAATAGAGTATAATGGTAATTTGGTTTTGGACGATGTTTCCGATTTTGAGCTTAGCAATATCTTTGACTGCGGACAGTGCTTCCGTTGGGACAGAGTGTCTAGCAGCTCGTATATCGGCGTCGCCTGTGGCAAGGCTCTCTTTATCGAGAAAAACGGCGACAAGCTGATATTTCACTCCAAAACCGCTGACGAGTTTAATAATATCTGGCGCAACTACTTCGATTTTGACAGGGATTACAAAGATATTAAACAAGCACTTGGCTCTGACAGCATATTGAAAGAGGCTATCAGCTTTGGCGAGGGAATCAGAATTCTTAATCAGGAGCCTTTTGAAGCGCTTATATCTTTCATTATCTCGGCAAGCAACAACATACCGAGAATAAAGGGTATTATAAACCGCCTTTGCGAAAATTTCGGGGACGAAATTTCTTATATGGGCAAAGTCTACCACACCTTCCCCACAGCCGAAAAGCTGGCAAAAGAGAGTCTTGAAAGCATTTCGGTAATACGTGCGGGTTTTCGTGATAAGTATATTTTAGATGCTGCTAAAAAAGTAGCAAGCGGCGAGCTTGACCTTGACAGTATCCGTCTTATGCCGACAGCCGATGCCAAAGCAGAGCTTATGAAAATAAAAGGAGTTGGGAGCAAGGTTGCTGATTGTTCTCTCCTGTTCGGATTTGGCAAGTGCGACTGTTTCCCCACAGATGTGTGGATAAAACGTATTATGGAGCACTGTTATTTTGGCGGCAACGACACTTCCCTTAAAAACATTTCCGCATATGCCAAAGATAATTTTGGCGGATTTGGCGGATTTGCACAACAGTATTTATTCTACTGGGCGAGAGAGAATAAGATAGGAGTGTAGCAAAATGCTGGTTAATTACAGTAATAGTCTTGCATACATATGCCCCTATTGCGGCAGACTTACCGAAAGAGACATAACCCTGTTCGATTTGCCTCAAAGCGGCGCAACCTTCTGTTGCTCGGAACAAAGTTGCCGCGAGCCGATTGTTTCGGTTTCTCATAAGAAGGATAAGTATGTGTTTGAGGTGCTCTGTACTGCATGTGATGACCGACACAAATTTACCATCAGCCACTCAGGCTTCTGGCGCAAGGAGCTTTTGGTTTTGACCTGTCCTCAGACTACTGTTGATATTATGTTTATCGGCAGCAGGGAACGTATCGGCGAGGAGCTTAAAAAGCAAAACGAGCTTTACCTCGAGGCTGAGGCCGAAATATCCTCAAATCCTATGCTTGGCATATATTTCGATTTGATTAGGATAATAAATGATATTGCAAAGAATGATAAGATAATCTGCTCTAATTGCGGGAGCAAAGGCTTTGATATAGAGCTTGATGACTCGGGTATAAAGGTTACCTGCCGTGACTGCTTTGCAGATACGGTAGTCGGCGTAAACAGCGAGTCGCTAAAAGAATTATTGGAAACAGGCACGCTTGTGCTTGAATAAAAAAGACAAAATTCCAAGGAGGAAAATGCTAATGTTAGTATCAGCTACCGAAATGTTGAACAAGGCTGTGGCAGGCAAATATGCCGTAGGTCAGTTTAACATAAACAATCTTGAATGGACAAAGGCCATTCTCCAGACCGCCGAGGAGTGCAAATCTCCTGTAATTTTGGGTGTGTCAGAGGGTGCAGGCAAGTATATGACTGGCTTCAAGACAGTTGCAGCTATGGTTTCTGCAATGATTGAGGATTTAGGCATTACCGTTCCTGTTGCTCTACACTTAGACCACGGCAGCTACGAAGGTTGTATGAAGTGTATCGAGGCAGGTTTCTCGTCTGTTATGTTTGACGGCTCACATTATCCTATCGAAGAGAATATCGAAAAGACTAAAGAGCTGGTTAAAATCTGCCATGATAAAGGCTTATCCATCGAGGCAGAGGTCGGCTCAATCGGCGGCGAAGAGGACGGCGTTGTAGGCGCAGGCGAAATTGCTGACCCGAACGAGTGCAAGATGATTGCAGATTTGGGTGTTGATTTTCTTGCTGCAGGTATCGGCAACATTCACGGCAAGTATCCTGAAAACTGGAAGGGACTTGACTTTGACGCACTTGGCAAGACTAAAGAGTTGATAGGCGACCTTCCGCTCGTTCTGCACGGCGGTACAGGAATCCCTGCCGATATGATTAAGACTGCCATTTCTTTGGGTGTTGCTAAAATTAACGTAAACACAGAGTGTCAGCTTTATTTCCAGGCTGCTACAAGAAAGTACATCGAAGAGGGTAAGGACCTTGTAGGCAAGGGCTTTGACCCGAGAAAGCTTCTCGCTCCCGGTTGTGCAGCAATCAAGGAAATTGTAAAAGAAAAGATGGAGCTTTTCGGTTCTGTAAATAAGGCGTAAAACGCATCAAAAAACCCGCCATAGTGGCGGGTTTTTTATTATTATTTCTTTCTGTCAGAATAGCCGTAGCGGTAATCGTATCTGTATCCGTAACGATAGGAGTACTTGGAGCCATATTTATAACGATATCTGTTATAGCTGTATCCGCCGCGATTGCTTGCAGCATCATTTATAAAGAAGCCTAACAGCTTTGTGCCTGAAATATTAAGCAGGTTTACCGCAGAAGAAAGGCTTTCGTGATCGGTATAATTCTGACGTACAATCAAGATAATACCATCAACAAGCGTTGAGAGCGCTGCTGCGTCGGTAACGACTGTTACCGGCGGTGTATCAAAGAAAATATAATCATAATCTTTCGAAATCTCTTCAATAAGCTCCCTCATTACTTCCGACGACAAGAGCTCTGCAGGGTTCGGGGGCAATTCGCCGGACGGCAAAACATCCAGTCCCGGACGTGCATTTTTAATAACAGCCTTTTCAAAAGTTATCTGCTGAGATAGCACCGATGAAAGGCCAATATCCTTCTTGATACCCACATAACGATGCATTCTCGGCTTACGCAAATCGCCATCTATTGCCAGTACCCTTGCACCTGTTTGCGCAAATGCGATTGCAAGGTTAAGGGTAGTTGTAGTTTTACCCTCACCGGGATTAGCACTTGTTATTGCAATAATCTTGCACCCTGATTTGTTGATACCTGAAACAGAGAATATAATGTTTGTTCTTGCTGTTTTATAGCTTTCTCTTATTATAAACGGCGTATCATCATTAAGTATTGTGCTAAGACGTCCTTTATCATTACCGGGGGCAGGAGTATTCTTTTTCTTGAATGAGGAAATAAAACTTCTTACTTTATCATATTTTCCCATATCAGTTACCCCTTTCTCGCCGTCGACTCAGTAAGGTTGGGCACCTCTCCGAGTACAGGTGTCTTATATCTTGCGGTCAGTTCTTCGGAGCTGACAATTCGTGTATCAAACATATCAAACAATATAATCGCAATTATGGCAAGAATTGCACCTATAACAAAGCCAATAATTCCGCGTCTGAACAAATTAACAACTATAATCTGCGGTTCCTGCTCGGGATAATCAACAACCTTTACCGAACCACCCTCAAATACCCTCAAAATCTCATCTGCGGCAAACTTGACTATGTAATCGCATATAAGATAAGAGTCACGTTCATCAACACATACCACACTTACCTGCATAATATTCGTATCTTCAACCTGGGACAATGTGGTCATACTTTTAATCTGTCCATGAGTATACTTGTTGTCCATCGCCTCACTTATAGTAGTGTTAAATGAACGGCTCTCAAGGATTTTAATATATGAAGGCATAAGGTCCTGTGCGTACAAAAGCGCAGCCGCATTTACATCATTGTCTATTCTCTCTCGTTGCGTGTCAATATACAGGTTGCCTATTGACTGGTATGTCGGCACAGCAGTGGATTTGCTGTATGCATAGCATGCAATCGCAAGAACTAATCCCGCAAAGCCTGCTACCCACCAGTTACTCAATACCAGCACAATTATATCAAGGATAGATACTTCACCTGTAACACTCTCAATATTCTCGCTGACAACCTCATTTGTTTTCAATTCATTATTCAACGGTAGTCCCCCTTTACAAGCACTTTCATTTATCAGGCTTCCTCAAACTGATTTAGAATTCTCTCTTTCTCACTCTGAGACACACTGCTCATCGAATTAAGTGTCTTTTCAAGCAACGTCCTGTTAGCATCATTTATACGCTTTCTGTATGATGTGTTTCCTGAAACACCGCCCAAAACCTCGTTTATAGCCCTGATGATTTCGTTGTTTTTTGCAATATTTGCCCTATAAGCTTCGTCTCTGCTTGCATTATATTCAATCATTCTTGTTGCAGTTTCCACTATCAAATCTCTATACTCAACAATAACTCTCTTGGCAAGGCTGTTTTCAGAGAACGCGTAGCTTACAAATATTTTGCTTACTATTTGGAAATCCTCCTCAGTAGCACTCTTCAGTTTACCATAGTCACTGTAAAAGGATTGTGCCTCCTCCATACGTGAAATTGTATATGCGTGCTTATCCTTACAATCTTGCACGTCTTCAAGTATTATTTCCACGTTATCCATAAAAAGCTCATTGCTTTCTACATTAAGCTGCTGACGTCTGTTACTGAGCTGGTACATCATCTTGTTGCGATTGATTTCAGGATGCTTTTCCCTTACAGTATCTATATCTGTTTGTTCATATGCTTCTGCCAAAGCGTCACAAAGTGCCTTTTGTTGAAAATATACACTCTCCTCAACTTCTGCAAGAGTATATGCACCGCCCATCGCCAACGGAAACTCATTAGTTACGGTTATAGCATCAAGCGTTTTGTTTAATTTTGAATATTTCCCACAGGAAGAAAGCATTGCAACAGCGACAAATGCACATATAACCGTCTTAACTCTGGCACGCAAAGCAATTCTCCTCCTTTAACAACTTTCTATAAATAAACATACACCATAAAGTATATCACAAATATGTGTATTTGTCAACAGCCTAAACGCCGTTTTTTGTCCTGTTTTCTCAGTCAGCACCTATTATTCCTGCTATCTTTTCAATCGTTCTTAAAGGTGCGTCCTCAGCAGCTCCCCACTCCATATCCTTGTTCCGATAGTCAAATTTCAGGGTGAAATGGTGTATGTCATCTTTTATTCTTTCAAGCTCCGTTTTCTGCTTTTGGTATAAAAATTCAACAAACTCTGCCCTGTCCTTTTCCGGCATTTTGTCCGACGCCTCAAGCAGCATCCGCATATGCGGCAGGCACACGCCCTTGGAGTCTTCAACCTTCTTCCTGAATTCCGGCTCTGTCCGCCACATATCCAAAAAGACCCTGATATATCTGTTCATTGTGTAGTTGATTTTGTCACAAATAACACAGCTGTCCTCACGCTTTTTAAGCATTGTAGCAATCCCCGTAGCAAGCTCTTTTGAATTGTTTTTTTTGAAAATGCTCTTTTTATTACCCTTTAAGGAATCGGCACTTTTATAAAACCGCTCAAGCACGCTGATACTCTCTGCAAGATGTGTTTCAAGCACAAGTGCAAGACTAAGCTTATTCGGCTTTTCAAACTGCATCCTAAAATGTTTTTTGCAATAGCCCTTTTCATTCGACAGGATACGGTAATCAGGCTCCATCATTGCTGCACCCAATGCGTATTCTACCGCTTCCTGCTCGCATTTTTTCTCCAAAAGGCACAAAGCACACTCACAATCGGTTTCGTAAGCCTCGTTTATAGGTATGGTATATATCTGCTCTTTCATCAAAAATCGTCAGTTCCTTTACAAATATTTGTGCATAATTTATTATATACCCACGCTTTTTGACTGTCAATTACAAAAAATATATAAAAATGTAAATTTTATAAAAAAACATTTGAATATTTACTTTTTTGTGTTATAATAGATATAATGGCGGAAGATTTGAAAAAATTGGCAGTAATGTTTTGACTTTTTGATTTTTCGCAAAATAATCAAATGTATATAAAGGAGGAATTACAATGACTTCAAACAAGACAGTATTAGCTTGGCTTGACGAAATGGCTGCAATGTGCACCCCGGAAAAAATCGTGTGGATTGACGGCAGCGAGGAGCAGCTCGAGGCTTTAAGAGCCGAGGCGGTTGCATCAGGCGAGATAATCAAGCTCAACGAAGAAAAACTACCCGGCTGCTACTATCACAGAACAGCAGAGAATGACGTTGCCCGTGTAGAAGACAGAACATTTATCTGTACACCTACTAAGGAGGAAGCAGGTCCTATCAACAACTGGATGGCTCCCGACGAGATGTACGCTAAGATGAAGGCTCTTTATGCAGGCTCTATGGCAGGCAGAACAATGTACGTTATCCCCTATTCAATGGGTCCCGTCGGCTCACCCTTCTCAAAGATTGGTATTGAGCTTACAGACAGCATCTACGTTGTTCTTAATATGGCTATTATGACAAGAATCGGTAAGGCTGTTATCGACCAGCTTGGTGACGACAGTGACTTTGTTAAGTGCTTGCACGCTAAAAAGGACGTAAACCCCGATGACAGATATATTGTACAGTTCCCGCAGG
Organism: Clostridia bacterium; assembly: GCA_045649145.1. Classification (GTDB taxonomy): domain Bacteria; phylum Bacillota; class Clostridia; order UBA1381; family UBA1381; genus HGM11525. The sequence goes on along the minus strand of JAZRPK010000060.1, from coordinate 1,681 downwards.
ATGCTACAATCTGGTCAATCAACTCAGCATACGGCGGTAACGTACTACTCGGCAAGAAGTGCTTTGCCCTTAGAATTGCATCTTACCTCGGTATGAAAGAGGGCTGGATGGCAGAGCATATGCTTATTTTAGGTCTTGAAAATCCCAAGGGCGAGGTTAAGTACATTTGTGCTGCATTCCCGTCAGCTTGCGGTAAAACAAACCTTGCAATGCTTATTCCGCCCAAGTACCTCGAAGAACAGGGCTACAAGGTATGGACTGTCGGCGATGATATTTCGTGGCTTAGAATTGGTCCCGACGGCAGACTTTATGCTATTAACCCCGAGGCAGGCTTCTTCGGCGTTGCACCGGGTACAAGCGTTAAGACAAACTTCAACGCTCTTGAATCTACCAAGAAGAACACCATCTTCACAAACGTTGCTATCAACAATGACGATATGACAGTTTGGTGGGAAGGTCTTGACAAGAATCCGCCTGTTAATGCAACAGAGTGGAAGGGTTCTAAGGTTAACGGCGTTGACTTCACAGCAGAAGGCAACAAGCTCGCTCATCCGAACTCAAGATTTACTGCTCCGGCTGTAAACTGCCCCTGCATCTCCAAGGAATTCGAGAACCCCGCAGGCGTGCCTGTTGAGGCTATTGTATTTGGCGGCAGACGTGCTAAGTGCGCTCCGTTGGTATATCAGTCAAGAGACTGGACACATGGTACATTTGTTGGTGCTACCATGGCATCTGAAACAACTGCTGCAGCTGCAGGCGCTGTCGGCGTTGTAAGACGTGACCCGATGGCTATGAAGCCGTTTGTTGGCTACAATATGGCTACCTACTGGAATCACTGGCTTGATATGGGCAAGAAGCTCGGCGACAAAGCTCCGAAAATCTTCCACGTTAACTGGTTCAGAAAGGATGACAACGACAACTTTATGTGGCCGGGATTTGGCGACAATATGCGTGTCCTCCTCTGGATTCTCGACAGATGTGCAGGCAAGGTTGACGCTGACGAGGTTGCTATCGGTTATGTTCCGAAGCCTGAGGATATTGATGTAACAGGTCTTGATATGTCAATCGATGACATTAAGGCTCTCTTAACAGTTGATAAGGACGTTTGGTTAGAAGACGTTGCGAACATCAAGGAATACTTCGCACAGTTCGGTGATATGCTTCCGTCAGAAATGGCTGACGAGTTAGCAAAGTTAGAGGCTAACTTAAATGCATAATTGTTAAATATAAACTTTAAATGGTCATCTGCTTTTTTGCAGATGACCATTTCTTGTATAAAATCAGCGGTTCAGAAAATATCCGAACCGCTTAAAAAAATTTAGTTTTCAATCTGTGTTTTTACGACACTCTCGCCGCAGTATATTTTTCTTAACTTCGGCTTTTCGATTTTCCCTGTAGGATTTCTTGGTACGTCTGCGAAGATAATCTTCTTCGGACGTTTATATCTCGGCATCTCAGAACAGAATTCCATAATATCCTCTTCCGTGCATATATGATCCGGCTTTAACTGAATAATTGCTGCTGCAATTTCACCTAGTCTTGCATCCGGCAGACCAATTACCGCAACATCATTGATATGCTCATTCTTCCTGAGGAAATCCTCAATCTGAACAGGATAAAGATTTTCGCCACCTGAAATAATTACATCCTTTGCACGGTCAACAAGATAAATGAAACCGTC
>JAZRPK010000059.1:0-3088 GCA_045649145.1 Clostridia bacterium | reverse complement strand
CTGCCTGAAGGAACTTCTCGTTTCCGGGAGTGGAAAGACGAAGCATAATTTCTCCCATAGTAACTATTTTTCCCATCTTTATCTACCTCGCTATATGTAATATTTATTTTGCTCTTGCTTCCTTAATGTTTGCGATGAAAGCCTATGCTTTTGCTGTGATGTCAGCATAGTTGCCTGTTTTAGCACCTGCCGTAAGTGATGAGCCTGCGCCTACTGCAACTGCACCTGCCTTAATCCACTGTGCGTCGTTATCAACGTCAACACCGCCTGTCGGCATCATCTGTGCCTGAGGGAGCGGACCTTTGATATCCTTGATAATGGTCGGGCCATAGAGGTCAGCGGGGAAAATCTTAACGATGTCAGAACCTGCCTCCATAGCTGTTATAACCTCTGTAATGGTAGCACAGCCGGGCATATACGGAACTCTGTAACGGTTACAAAGCTTGGCAGCATCAGCATTAAATGCCGGACTTAGCACGAAGTTTGCACCCGAAAGGATAGCAATTCTTGCAGTTTCGGGGTCTAAAACTGTTCCTGCACCGAGGAGCATTTCGCCCTTTGTATATTTAGCGGCAAGAGCCTCAATAACCTTGTGTGCACCGGGTACGGTAAAGGTAAGCTCGATTGACGGACAGCCGCCCTCTAAACAAGCGTCGCAGATACGCATTGCTTCATCTGCGGAGTTTGCACGTACAACCGCAACCAGACCTGCATCGGTCATTTTGGTCAAAACCTGTTCTTTTAACATTTTTATCGCCCTTTCCTGATAAAATTATTTCATCATATATTATATCACTTTAGCTTTTTTATTGCAATATCTAAAATGGAATTTTTTGAATAAAAAAGCCTTCTCCTCAAGGAGAAGGCGATTGCTATGCCAAGAGTGTGTGTTCTATCAAAATTTTAGCACCAATAAAAATAAGTATCGCACCGCCGGCGATTTCTGCTTTATTGCCGAAAATATTGCCGCAGCAGCCGCCTAAATAGACGCCCGCTATACAGATTACAAAGGTAACTGCGCCGATGATTGCCGAGGACAGCAGAACAGGTGTTGCTATTGTAGCAAAGGTTACTCCTACAGCCAAGGCGTCAATGCTTGTTGCGATAGCGAGAATTGTAAGGGTTTTAAGAGCTAAAGGATTAGCCACGGTACATTCTTCCTCTTTTTTGCTTACTGCTTCAAAAATCATCTTGCCGCCGATTATACCCAATAATGAGAAAGCAACCCAATGGTCAAAGCTTTCTATAACGCCTGCAAAGGTGCTACCTGCAAGATAGCCTAATACGGGCATTATAAACTGAAAGAGTCCGAAGAAGAAGGCAATTTTTGCTGCCTGAGAAAGCTTAACCCTGCCAAGCAGAATTCCGTCGCTTACCGAAACGGAAAAAGCGTCCATCGCAAGACCTATGCCAAGCATTACCGCTTGAAATACCGTACCCAAGAATGTCAAATAAACCGCTCCTTTTAATATGCTTCAATCTTCTTATCTCGTGTCATAAGCTCATAAACCGCTTCGCGCGGTGATTTTCCGTCATAGAGTACCTTGTGTGAGTATTCTGTTATCGGCATTGAAACGCCGTATTTTTTAGACAATTCAAATGCGGCCTTTGCTGTATTTACACCCTCAACCACCATATGCACCTCGTCTAAGGTTTCGGCAAGAGTCTTGCCCTTGCCGAGCAGTATGCCTGCACGTCGGTTTCTTGAGTGCATGCTGGTGCAGGTTACTATCAAATCACCTACGCCTGAAAGACCCGAGAATGTTTCTCTTTTTGCGCCCATGGCAATACCGAGGCGTGTTATCTCCGCAAGACCTCTGGTCATAAGAGCGGCTTTTGTATTGTCGCCAAAGCCGAGTCCGTCGGTTATTCCCGCACATAGCGCAATTACATTTTTAAGCGCACCGCCAAGCTCGACACCTATAATATCATCGCTTGTATAAACACGGAACACGTCGGTCATAAATATATTCTGGATTTCCTGTGCCGTTTCCAAATCCTCTGCTGCAACTACGTTCATTGTCGGCAGCGAGCGGCTGACCTCCTCTGCGTGCGACGGTCCGCTCATAACAGCGATTTTCGCCTTAGGAATTTCTTCTTTATAAACCTCGGAAAGACGAAGGAGCGTACTCTCCTCCAGACCCTTTGATATGTTAACCAGAAGCTGTCCCTCCGATATATGAGGTGAAAGCTGCTTTGCCACATTTCTGGTCGCAACAGACGGCGATGCACAAACCACAAGCTGACTGTCCTTAACACTCTCTGCCATATCATAAGTACAGGAAATATTGTCGGGGAAGGGTATTCCGGGCAAAAATTCCTTATTTTCTCTATCTGATGAAAGACGCTCGCTTTCTTCCTTTTTCCAGCTCCAGAGGGACACATCATAGCCCTTATTTGCCAGCAAAACTGCAATTGCCGTACCCCAGCTACCCGAGCCGATTACCGAAATTTTCATATTATAGCCACACACCTTTCGTCAGTTCTTTTTGGCGAAAAGCTTGTTTTCCTCGCCACGTATAAGTCTTCCGATATTGGCGTGATGACGTGCAACGATAAGCACAGCCAATGCTGCTGCAAATAAAATGGAGATAATATCAATCTCGCCGCTGCCTAAGCCAAATGCCAAAAGAAGAATGGGGAACAGTGCCGAGCCTATAATTGACCCCAAAGAAACGTATCTTGTCACAGCCATTATAGCTACTGCTATAACGAGCGATATAAGACCTACCTGCCAGTTAAGAGTAAGTACAACTCCGAGCCCCGTGGCAACACCCTTGCCGCCTCGGAAACCGAAGAATATGGGGAAATTATGTCCTAAAACAACAAAGAATGCTGCGATATACGGCAAAGAGCCAAGTATGTGTGCCGATACTGCATCGTTGGTGGGGATATCTCGCAGAAGAATGTCCACCAAATATGCCAAAAGCACTGCCACAACGCCCTTTAGAATGTCGCCGACAAGTGTTGCAATTGCCATCTTTTTGCCGTGGGTACGGAGCATATTGGTAGCGCCTGCATTGCCCGAGCCTGAAGTTCTGATGTCCGAGCCTGTAAGACTCTTTGACAGGATAATGGACGTATTAAC
>JAZRPK010000058.1:0-1730 GCA_045649145.1 Clostridia bacterium | reverse complement strand
TATGGTGCGAGTGATGGGACTTGAACCCATACGTCAAAGACACACGCCCCTCAAACGTGCCTGTCTGCCTATTCCAGCACACTCGCATATCGGACACCCTCTCGAGTACCGAACAAATGATATTATAGCACAGGCACCTGTATTTGTCAACATAATTTTTCAAAATATTCTCAAATTTTTTAATTATTTTCTATTATATCTATTATGTTCTTAAAGACTGCATCACAGGTGGCGTTTCTTATATCATCACGGTCACCCGAGAGCTGCAGTCTGGCAGGATAGGTTTTTCCTTTATACCTGACCGCTGTCCAGACAAGCCCTACAGGCTTTTCTTCACTGCCGCCGCCCGGTCCTGCAATACCTGTTATCCCGACACCGACCTCTGCATCCATCAACGCTGCCACTCCCTCTGCCATCTGCACCGCAACAGTTTCGCTGACAACGCCGTATTTTTCTATACTTTTATCCGACACGCCAAGCATCTTGACCTTTGCAGCATTGGCATATGTCACTACGCTAAGATCAAGCACAGCCGCAGAGCCGGGAATGTCGGTGATTTTTTTGGTAAGCATACCGCCCGTACAGCTCTCGGCGGCAGAAATCTTCAATTCTTTATCCTTTAGCAAATCGAAAGCCTTTCTGGCATAATCGGTCATACATTTCCTCCATAATCAAGGGTATACTTCAATTTTCTCTATTCCCTCTATTGCTTTTTCAATCAGGGCATCAATATCCAATACCGACTCCGTTCTTTCAATATCCGCAAGTTTTGGATGTGTTGACGGGTGCTTGGGCGTAAATACTGTACAGCAATCCTCGTACGGCAGGATAGACGTTTCAAACGTACCAATATCCCTCGCACGCTCGATAATCTCCTCCTTATCCATACCTATAAGAGGTCTTAGAACAGGCATAGAGCACACGCTATTTGTAACATTCAAAGCCTCAAGAGTCTGACTGGCAACCTGACCTACGCTCTCACCCGTGATAAGTGCCGCAGACTTATTCCTCTTTGCAACTATTTCCGAAATCTTCATCATAAAACGGCGCATAATAAGTGTCATATGCTCCTCGGGGCATTTATCACGTATTTCAAGCTGAATTTGGGTAAACGGAACAACGTAAAGATTAATTTTTGTAATATATCCGGACAGTATTCTCGCAAGCTCTATCACCTTTTCTTTAGCACGGTCGCTTGTATAAGGGAAACTAAAGAAGTTTACCGCATCAAGCTCCACACCACGCTTTGCAATCATATAGCCTGCAACAGGGCTGTCAATGCCGCCCGACAAAAGCAAGGTCGCCCTGCCGCCTGTTCCTGTGGGCATACCGCCTCTGCCGTTTATTTTGTCCAAAGTACTGTAAACATATGCAGCATTATCTCTCACTTCTGCACGAACAAGCACGTCGGGGTTATGAACATCAACGATAATACCGTCAATGCCATCGTGTAGTGCACCGCCAACAGCCTGAGCAATCTGGATAGAATTAAGCTCAAAGCGTTTATCCGAGCGTTTCGCCTCAACCTTAAAGCTCATACCCGCCTTAAGATTTCGACCGCAGTATTCAACCGCAGCACTTTTCATACTCTCGATATTCTTCTCGCACACACCTGCACGTGAAATAGATACAATGCCAAAAACACGTCCGAGTCTTTCGCACACCTCATCAATATTATCCTGTGCCGTTTCGATATAAATTGTCGCCTGTGCAATGCTGATTTTTACATC
>JAZRPK010000057.1:0-12270 GCA_045649145.1 Clostridia bacterium | reverse complement strand
ATCTATGGCGGAATTGGGGAGTACATAATGCGAAACGTCTGCAATATCCACACCAAGCTTGTACGAACCGCCCGCAAGCTTTCTGATGCTTATGGCATCGTCGAAGTCCTTGGCGTCATCGCCGTCGATGGTGATTATCTTCTCGCCTCTTAGGTCGAGCCTTGATTTTAATTCCGACTCAGAAACTGTGTCGGAAATTCTGTCCGACTCTGCTATAGCTTCAGCGTCAAAGTCTTCTGTTATGTTATGCGTATAAACAATGGAGTCGATGCGGCTTTTGATGCTGTCTGCACTGCCTAAATTTTTTATTATCTCGCCCTCAGGCTGACCCAAATAATCAAATGCTACAAGCTCGATTAAAACCCTGTCACCCTTTTTTGCCTTTGAAGAAGTATTGGGTATATGGATAACGGGATAAAATCTCGGGTCGTCGGCTCTTGCTGCGAGAGTGCCGCCAAAATCGGCAAATACTACCGCTGTGAGCGTTTCGATTGTTCGCTCAAGAACCTTCATAATACGTCCCTCGGCATTTCTGCCGTGACGCTTTTTGTGTGTAGGTCTTACTAACACTCTGTCACCATGGTTTGCGCCGCCCATCATATGCTGTTCGACGTAGATATCATTGTCGCTGCCCTCTACCGAAACAAATCCGAATTTGCCGCTTGTAGAGCAGGAGAGAATACCCTCCAACTGAGGCAGCTTTTTGGGGATTTTTTTACCTTTATATTTTCTGCTCATTTTGCGTCCTTCTTAAAATAAAAATTACACATATTATTTTATCTCATTTTTTAATAATCATCAAGTATTTGCACAAAAAAATCATATTATTTGGAGGATAGTGGCGAAAAACGCTTGACGAAAGCGGGAAATAAAGGTATAATATACTAGTGTGTTTTATATTTCACAGAAAGGAATGTGGTTTTATGAAAAAGAAGAGTATTGCAGTACTTGCTCTTATGATCGTAATTGCCGCAGCAATGAACTATATTGCATTTTTCGGAATAGCAATCGGTGATATGAGCTGGGGCGGTGTACTTGACGAGGAGCAGGGAATAAGAAAAGGTATTGACCTTGCGGGAGGTTCGGTTATTTCCTTCCAGGCAAATGCCGACAATCCGAGCGAGGCCCAGATGGATGTAGTAGAGTCAATCTTTACTGCACGTCTTAACAATTCCGGATATACAGAAGCACGTATCTCGCGTGACGAGGCAGGAAAGATAACAGTTGAAATTCCTGCTGAAACAGATACAGATAAGGCTGCTTCGTTGCTTGGCTCAACAGCAAAGCTTACCTTTGTTGATGCAGACGGCAACACTGTTTTAGACGGTGCAACAGATATTAAAAATGCAGAGTATAAGTTCGGACAGCTTTCGCAGACAAGCTCTCAGGAAGCATATATCGAGCTTACCCTCACATCTGATGCGGTTGAGAAGTTTGCAACAGCGACCAGAGAGGCTGCTGCAAAATCTGCTGAGGGCAAGAACTTTATCGCAATAAAGATGGATGAAACAATACTTTCATCTCCGTCTGTAAAAGAGGAGATTAACTCCGAAACTTGCGTGATTTCCGGCTCATTCACACCGGAGAGTGCCCAGGAGCTTGCAAACCAGATTAAATCGGGTGCACTCCCGTTTGACCTTACAGTAATTTCTAAGGATACCATAGGACCCGAGCTTGGCGCAAAGGCACTTCCTTCAAGCCTTATGGCAGCAGGAATTGGCATATTGGTAGTAATGCTGTTTATGATTATTATCTATCGTTTGCCCGGACTCTTTGCTGACCTTGCACTTGCAATTTATGTGGGCATTATTTCTCTTGTGCTCGGACTTATGAGAGTAAACCTAAGCCTTTCTGGTATTGCGGGTATCGTGCTTTCAATCGGTATGGCGGTTGACGCTAACGTAATTATATTCGAGAGAATGAAAGAGGAGCTTAAGATTGGTAAGACAATCAAGGCTTCGGTTGATGCCGGCTTTAAGAAGGCATTCTCAGCAATCCTTGACTCTAACATTACTACAATTATCACTTGCGTAGTACTTTACTTCTCCGGTATCGGTACTATCCGTGGTTTTGCAGTTACACTCGGTCTTGGTGTTGTCGTAAGTATGTTCACGGCAATTATTGTAACAAAGTTCCTGCTTAAGCAGCTTGTAGGTCTTAATGTAAAAAACCGCAAGCTCTTCTGCAAACAGTAAGGAGGGAAGCGAAATGAAGACTATGAACGTAACAAATAATAAAGTAAAGTTTCTGCTTTTGCCGCTTCTCGTTATAGTTGTGGGTGTTGCAATGTTTTTTGTGAATAATAACACAAAGGGCAGTGGCTTTAACTACGATATCGAGTTTATGGGCGGTGTCAGAATGCAGGTGGATATGGGACAGAGCTTCGATAACGAAGAAGTTTCCGCATTCTTAGAGGAGCAGCTTGGCATTTCCCCTGTTATCGTACAGGCAGGCAGCGGTACAACCGCTACCATCAAAACACAGCCGATAGACGATGCACAGAAGGATTTGATTTTCTCATCACTTAAGGAGAAGTACGCTCTTACAGCAGAAGCGCCGATGTCGGTTAACTCCGCATCTGCATCGTTCGGTAAAGAGGTACAGGGAAAAGCATTTACCTATACACTAATTGCAATTCTGCTTATCCTTGTATATATTGCATTCCGTTTCGAATGGCGTTCTGCGGTTATGGCAGTGCTTGCACTTGCACTTAATATCCTTGTTATGATGGCAGTGTATGCTATTACCTACACACCGCTTAATACAACCTTTATTGCGGCTATGCTCACAATTATCGGTTACTCGATTAATAATACAATCGTTGTATTTGATCGTATCCGTGAGAATATGCGCGGCTTTAAGTCAAAGAAGGGCGGAGCAAGAGTAACTGATGTTGTTGAACGCAGCATCTGGGATAGTATGGGAAGAACACTTAACACTACCATTACAACCCTTATCACAATTGTGCTTCTTTATGTGCTTGGCGTTCCGTCAATCAAGGAATTTGCATTCCCGCTGATTATCGGCGTTATTGCAGGTGCATACAGCTCAATCTTCGTAGCAAGTCCGTTCTGGGCAGCGTGGAAGGAAGCTGACATCGAGGCATCAAAGCAGAAATAAATAAGATATAATTATTGCGCTTTCTGCTTTTAGCGGAGAGCGCAATTTTTACCATACAGCAAAGGAGGACGACAAATGGGCGAGATTGTACGTTTGCAAAAATATATTGCTATGTGCGGCAAGGCATCAAGACGTAAGGCTGAAGAAATGATTGCCGAGGGCAGAGTTAAAGTTAACGGGCAAAAAGCAATAGAGCAGGGGATAAAGGTCGAAATCGGTGCTGACCGTGTGTCTGTTGACGGTGAGGAGCTTACCCTTGTATCGAAAAAGTATTATATTATGCTTAATAAGCCTGTAGGCTATGTGTCAACCGTCTCCGACCAGTTTGAACGTCCGACTGTTGTTGATTTGCTCTCGGAGGAGATAAAAACACGTATCTTCCCGGTGGGCAGACTCGACTACGAAACAGAGGGGCTCTTGCTTTTGACAAATGACGGAGATTTTACCTACCGTGTAACGCATCCGAAATTCGAACTGGGCAAGACCTATATCGCAACTGTAGGCGGTGGACTTACGGTAGCGGGGATAAATGCCCTCAAAAGAGGTGTTCGTATAGACGATTATAAAACCTCACCTGCTGAGGTCGAAATCCTCGACTCGGACCAGTCGGCAACATTCGTAAAAATCACTATTCACGAGGGTAGGAACAGACAGGTGAGAAAAATGTTCGAGGCTGTCGGCGTTAAGGTAAAGGAGCTAAAGCGTGTATCTATCGGCAAGGTGGAATTGGGAAATCTGCCGCTTGGCAGATGGCGCCATCTTACCTCGCACGAGGTAAACTATCTGATGAACAGTTAAGGGTTTGGTAGGAAAGGAAAGGATGCAAATTGACGAAGACCGTTTTAATTTCTCTTATCAATATTGCGTTTTGGCTGGTTGTCTTTTACGGTACAGCAGGGGCTATTGTAGCTCTGCCGAAAAAATGGCAGAAAAAGCTGTTTGACAGTAACCACAGATTTTTTACGGTCAGCGAACGGGAGATGCGTTTCTATCGAAAAATCCGACTGCCGAAGTGGAAGGATAAGCTGCCGCAGCATAATGTCGACTTTGATAAACGGCATCTGGCTAAGGATATTACTAAGGACTATCTGGTAAAATATATTTTTGTAACCTGTCGTGCAGAGATTATTCATTATGTAACGGGGTTAGTGGGGTATATATCGCTCCTTTTCAGCTTACTTAGCGAGAATATCGAATACTGGCGAGATGTCTATTTTACTATAGCTACGGCAATGATGATAGGAAACCTTCCTTTTTCGATGATACAACGATATAACAGATATCGGCTAAAAAGGCTTTTTGCTAAATTAAATAAATCAAACGAATACTCCTTCTCTAAATAGAGAGGGAGTATTATATTGAGCAAATGTTACAAATAAGTTAAGAACCTCTCATATTACGACATTCTATGCCAATTTTTGGCTATACTAAATATGGTATATGTTGCATAACGAGGGTGCAAATATAGACATCTCATTACAATAATATTACAAAACTAACAAAAAGTTGTTAAAAAAGTTTGACAAAACACGCAATATATTGTATAATAATTTTGTAATAAATGAGATATTATTTTGTGCCATTTTTGGCGTTTGTGATTTTGATAAGAGAGGTTAGATAATGGATAATTGGAAGCATACAGCTGCTGCACTTTGTGCTGTAATAACAGTGGTGTCAGTGGCGGCGGTGCAGTATAACGGCTTTATGTCAGCAATGGCAGACGAACAGGAAAAGTCGGCAGAATTGGCTGTTTTGAGCGGTGACGGCGAGGGCGAAACGCCTGCTTTTGCCGACTATAACGATGTTGGACTTTTTACAGAAGCGCAGCAGGCTGCATATGAGGGCAAAACGGGATACATAAGCTATTCCTCGGGCAGTGTTAATGTGCGTGCAAAAGCTTCTAAAGAGGCGCAAATAGTCGGCTCGCTTAACTTTGGCGATGCTGTTGAAATAACGGGCATTTCTGATGATGAATTGTGGTACGGTGTGCTACTGTCTGATGGTGTTGCGGGTTACGTGATGTGCGACCTTATATCCTTTGACTATGAGGTAATTAAGGCTCAATTGCTGTCGTCTACTATGTACGAAACGGGAAAGGTTGCCGTGTCGGGCAGTAGCCTTAATGTAAGAAACAAGCCCTCCGAAAGCGGCTCGGTTGTTATAGACCAGCTTAAAGATGGTGTGGTTGTGTACATATCAGAAAATTGCGGCAATGGTTGGCTTAAAGTTGTCTTTGGTAATGATTATGATACAGGATATGTAATGTCCGATTATATAACCACAGGAGATATGGTTTTAAGGGCAGACGTCGATAATGCAAGGAAAGACAGATTAAACAGCGTAGCCAAAAAGGGTACTGTAGTTACAACAAGCAGCTATGTTAACGTAAGAAATGCACCCTCTGAGAAGGGCGATGCTATAGCAAGTGTTAAGAATGGTGACACCCTTACAATAATAAGCAGGGGAAGTAAGTGGACAAAAATCTTAACGGCGAATAATACAACGGCTTATGTGATTACCAGCGCTGTATTTGATGAGGCTGCACTTGCCGACTATAATGCCAAGAAGGCTACATCGGTTGCACGTGCGGCAAGCGCACAGACATCTTCACCCAAGACCGCTACAGCAACAGTTCCTGTAGATAGCACAATGGGTGCGAGGATAATAGCAGAGGCTGAAAAGTATTTAGGCGTTAAGTATGTCTACGGCGGTTCGTCGCCGTCAGGCTTCGATTGTTCGGGACTTGTTCAGTATACAATGAAAAAGGTAGGAATAACAGTAAACCGTTCCTCACGTGACCAATACAAAAACGGAGTATCAGTACCACGTTCACAGCTGGCGGCGGGAGATTTGGTATTCTTCTCTAAAGGCGGCAGCATCTCTCACGTCGGAATTTATGCAGGCAACGGCAAGGTTATTCATTCGCCAAGTCCGGGATACACCGTTTGCTACACAACTCTTGAACATATGTGCAGCTATAGTACATATGTGGGCGCAAGACGTGTATATTAAAAAAATCAAAAGGATTTGCATTTGCAAGTCCTTTTTTTGTTTCAAAACCTGCACAAAAATCTCCCTTTCGGCGTATTTTGTACTATCAGACGAAAGGAGTGTGAAAATATGAATTTGTTTGGTAACAACAGCTGTGGTTTTGGTGGAGAGAACTGGATTTGGATTATTATAATCATTGTTATCCTTTCTTGCTGCTGCGATAATAACAGCAACAACAACAGCAACAACGGTTGCTGCTGCGATTAATTTCGTATAATGCTGAGAGAGCCGCTTTTTGGCGGCTCTTTTTTGCGTTTGGCGAATTGACATAAAATGTATTTAGAGTTATAATATGGATGATACTTAATAGAGGTGGGATAAACTATGGCGGCAAGCAAAAATATACACGAGGGGCACAGAAACAGATTAAAACGTAAGTTCTTAAACTCGGACAGCGAGGACTTTGAACCTCACGAGGCGCTTGAGATACTGCTGTTTTATGCTTTGCCTCAGAAGAACACAAATATAATAGCGCACGAGCTTTTGCAAAGGTTTGGCAGCCTTGCGGGAGTGTTGGAAGCGGAAATATCAGACCTTGTAAAAGTCAATGGTATAAAGGAGCATACCGCTACACTTATAAAGCTTCAGCTTGCGATGTTTCGAATGTACTTAAAGGACAAGTACGAGGTAAGAAATCTAAAGCTGACCCCCGACAATGCAGGCGATTACATAAAGACACTATTTTACGGCTATACGGACGAGGTTTTGTTCGCAATTATGCTGGACGCTGATTTTTCACTTATATCCACCTCTAAAATATCTGTTGGAACCAATAACAGCTCAAGTGTTTATTCACGTGAGGTTATAACTAAAGCTTTGGAAACAAACGCATCAAATGTAATACTGGCACATAATCACCCCAACGGACTGCTTATGCCGTCTGCGGCGGATATTCGTGCCACTAAAATTATTGACAGCGGACTTTCGTTTATAAATGTGCGTTTGATTGACCACGTAATTGTTGCAAATAACAAATTTACAAGCGTCTTAAATAAACTGGGGCAACTAAATTACGTACACGAATTTGAATAACAGTAAAAAATGACGGTATGTGCACAAAACTGCATATACCGTCATTTTATGATTATTGATAATCGACAACGTCTACCCATGAGAGCAGGAACTCACGTTCCTCTTCGTTGCCTTTAACCGACTGAGATGCTGCCACAATCGGCATCCATTTCTGAACATACTGTTTTGCGGTATTACTCTTTTTGCAAAACAGTTCAAGATACTTCTTAGCACCATCCATATCGCCGTTTAAGCAGAACAGAAGATATGTTCTTGCTGCGTCGGCAGAGGCATTTCCCTGTGTTGCGTGGGACCAGTCTAAGATGTAGGGGGTTTTGTCTTCGCTGATTATTATGTTTGAAGGATTAAAATCCCCGTGGCAAACCTTGTTATGCTTGGGCATACCCTCCAAACGTGTATGCAGGTCGTAGCGGGTGGTTGCGTCAAACTCTGATGCGCTGATTTTGCGGTTCATTTTGTCCTTAAGCTTATTAAGGAGGGGAGCAGTTTTTGAATGAACTAAAAGCTGCAAATCAACCAAAAGCTCAAGATATTCGTCCTTCTTATCGGGATTTTCTTCCATAAGCTGAGCAAGCGTCTTTCCCTCGATGTAGTTGGAAACGATAGCCCATTTGCCGTCTATCATAGTTACCTCGAGCACTTTCGGGATATTAAGACCTGTTTCTTCTATTCTTGCTTGATTAAGCGCCTCGTTAAGAACGTCAGCCTTTGAATAGTTTTGGTCAAAAACTTTAATACATAATTCTCCGTCACGGTAAATTTTCTTATTCTTTCTTACTGCGATTACCTTGTCAAGTTTCATTTTGAGTTCCTCCTTTTCTTCGATTTAGGCCTTTTTTGCCTTGCCTGCTTTTGCGGTAGGCATATCAGCTTCTGTAAAATGCTTGCCATAGTAAGCATTCAGGTACATCTGCTTGATTTCTGCCATAAGAGGATAGCGGGGGTTTGCACCTGTGCACTGGTCGTCAAATGCCTGCTCTACCATTTCGTCGAGGCTTCTTAGGAATACATCTTCCTCAATGCCGTAATCCTTGATAGTTTCTTTAATTCCTACCTTTGCTTTGAGGTCGTTTATTGCCTTGATAAGACCCTCGAGTTTTTCTGTGTCGTTTTTGCCCTTAATGCCGAGATAATCAGCAACTTCTGCATAACGACGGAGCGTATGCGGATGGTCATACTGCGAGAAAGTGCCCATCTTTGCGGGTGCTTCACAAGCGTTAAAGCGGATAACCTCTTCAATCATAAGTGCATTAGCAACGCCGTGCGGCAAATGGTGGAATGCACCAAGCTTGTGAGCCATAGAGTGACATACACCGAGGAATGCGTTTGCAAACGCCATTCCTGCCATGGTAGCGGCATTTGCCATTTTCTCTCTTGCAAGGACGTCTGTCTGTCCGTTTTCATAAGCTCTTGGCAGATATTCAAATATTGTCTTAAGAGCCTTAAGTGCCAAACCGTCTGTATAGTCTGTTGCAAGCATTGCAGCATAAGCTTCTACAGCGTGTGTTACGGCGTCAATACCCGATGCAGCGGTCAAACCTTTGGGTGCTGACATATGGAAGTCCGTATCAACAATAGCCATATTAGGAAGAAGCTCGTAGTCTGCTAAGGGGTACTTAACACCTGTTGCCTCATCAGTTATAACCGCAAACGGAGTCACCTCAGAGCCTGTACCTGCTGATGTGGGGATGGCAATAAAGTAAGCCTTTTCGCCCATCTTCGGGAAAGCGTAGACTCTCTTTCTGATATCGATAAAACGCATTGCCATATCCATAAAATCAGCCTCGGGATGCTCATAGAGAACCCACATAATCTTAGCTGCGTCCATAGCAGAGCCGCCGCCAAGTGCGATGATTGTATCAGGCTTAAATGCTGCCATTTGAGCTGCGCCGTTTTTGGCATTTGCTAAAGTCGGGTCGGGCTGAACATCAAAGAAGGTGGTGTGTGCAATGCCCATTTCGTCTAATTTATCTGTAATCGGCTTTGTATAGCCATTTTCGTAAAGGAAGGTATCTGTTACGATAAACGCTCTCTTTTTGCCCATAACATTCTTAAGCTCGTCTAAAGCGACTGGCAGACAGCCCTTTTTAATATATATCTTTTCGGGTGCACGGAACCAAAGCATATTTTCCCTTCTTTCAGCTACAGTTTTAATGTTGATAAGGTGTTTAACACCAACGTTTTCAGATACCGAGTTGCCGCCCCACGAGCCGCAACCGAGTGTCAAAGAGGGAGCAAGCATAAAGTTGTAAAGTCCGCCGATACCACCGTGAGAAGATGGAGAATTAACTAAGATACGGCAGGTCTTCATTCTCATAGCAAATTCGTTTATCTTTTCGGTTTCGGTGATTTCGTTAAGATATATAGACGAAGTGTGACCGAAGCCGCCGTCTTCAACCAATCTTTCCGCCTTATCAAGCGCATCGCCAAAGCTCTTTGCTTTGTACATAGCAAGAACAGGGGAGAGCTTTTCGTGAGCAAATTCCTCTAAAAGCTCTACAGATTCAACCTCGCCGATGAGGATTTTTGTGCCTTCGGGAACATTAACGCCTGCAAGCTCTGCGATTTTAGCTGCCCTTTGTCCGACAATCTTGGCATTGAGCGCACCGTTTATGATGATTGTCTTTCTTACCTTTTCAGTTTCGTCGGGGCTTAAGAAATAGCAACCGCGTCTTGCAAACTCATCTTTAACTGTATCGTATATGCTCTCAAGTACAATCACCGCCTGCTCGGATGCGCAAATCATACCATTGTCAAATGTCTTAGAGTGAATGATTGAGTTTACAGCAAGCAAAATATCAGCACTCTCATCTATGATGGCAGGAGTGTTACCGGCACCGACGCCGAGTGCGGGCTTGCCGCTTGAATATGCTGCCTTAACCATTCCCGGACCGCCTGTTGCGAGGATAATATCCGACTCTTTCATAACAGTATTTGTCATATCCAGGCTCGGAACATCAATCCAGTCAATTATACCTTCGGGTGCACCGGCTTTGACTGCAGCTTCCAAAACAAGCTTAGCAGCAGCAATAGTACAGTTCTTTGCTCTCGGGTGGGGAGAGATAATGATAGCATTTCTGGTTTTAAGTGCTAAAAGACACTTGAAAATCGCAGTAGAGGTGGGGTTGGTTGTAGGAATAACCGCCGCAACAACACCGATTGGCTCTGCAATTTTCTTTATACCAAAAGCCTTATCCTCTTCAATAATTCCGCAGGTCTTTGTGTCCTTGTAGGCATTGTAAATATATTCTGAAGCGTAGTTGTTCTTTATAACCTTGTCCTCAACAACACCCATACCTGTTTCTTCTACAGCCATTTTTGCAAGAGGAATTCTTGCCTTGTTGGCAGCTGATGCCGCAGCTAAAAAGATTTTATCAACCTGTTCCTGTGTGTAGGTTGCAAAAACCTTCTGAGCCTTTCTTATGCGCCCGATAGCTTCTTCAAGCTTGGTAACGCTGTCTATAATTTCGTATTCTTTCTTATCCATATTATGCCCTCCATTTCTGACTTTGTTAATATTTTAACATACTTTGTACCCGTTGTCAATGTTTTAATGTAGATATATATTCATAATATTTTTGCCGAAATACTCTGTTTTATTGTTGAATTTTAATACACAATGTCAATGGGTATTGATTGTTAATATATTTTGTGCTAAAATAAATGTAAAAATAAGTAAAAGGAATATATAATTATGAAACTGTCAGAAATTTTCAATAAAGACAAGCTTTCCCTTTCCTTTGAGGTATTTCCGCCTAAGACTGACACGGCGTTTGACTCGGTAAAACACGCAACTGAAGAAATAGCAAAGCTGCGCCCCTCGTTTATGAGCGTAACCTATGGTGCGGGAGGCGGAACAAGCAGATACACCCTCGATATTGCAAAGAATATTAAGGAACACTACAACGTGCCCACGCTTGCTCACCTTACCTGCGTTTCTTCGACTAAGGAAACTGTCAAGGCTAAAATAGAGCAGATTAAAAATGCTGGCATTGAGAACATAATGGCACTAAGAGGCGATTTGACTCCCGAGCTTGAAAACAGCGACAGAAGCACGTGGGACTATCACCACGCAATTGATTTGATAAATGATATAAAGGCGTGCGGTGATTTTTGTATCGGTGCTGCCTGCTATCCCGAAATACATCCCGAAAGCACCGACCAGAGAGAAGATATAAAGCACTTAAAAGAAAAGGTAGACGCAGGCTGTTCCTTCCTTACAACACAGATGTTTTTCGATAATAACCTCTTGTACAATTTCCTATATAAAATACGTGAAGCGGGTATAACAGTGCCCGTTGTACCGGGTGTTATGCCGATAACAAATGCCAAACAGGTTGAACGTGCGATAAAGCTTTCAGGCTCGTTTATGCCGCAACGCTTTAAGAGCTTAGTTGACAAATTCGGACACTCGCCCGAGGCTATGAAGCAGGCAGGAATTGCATATGCGACAGACCAGATTATTGATTTGTTTGCTAATGGTATTACAAATGTCCACGTCTATTCTATGAACAAGCCCGATGTTGCAGAGAAAATTCAGAGCAATCTGTCGGATATTTTGGGGTAAGTATGGAAAATACAGTTTATGTAAAGGTATATGATGATCCCAAGATTTGCCAAAGAGAAATTCTGCGCTATGCAGGTGCAGGGGAGAGAACACCCGAAACTGATACGCTATTAGAAAGCTGTCTTAATGAGATAAAGGACTCGCTTACATACAAGGTCTGCTATCTTGAAGTTCCTGTTAATTTTTGTGACGATTATATTGACTTCGGGTTTGCTAAGTCAGACTCGAAGGATTTGAGGAAAAATCTTGACGGCTCTGGTAGTGTTGTGATTTTTGCGGCGACTGTTGGTCTTGAGATTGACCGGCTTATAGCAAGGTATTCAGCACTCTCGCCCGCCAAAGCACTTATTTTTCAGGCAATCGGTGCAGAACGCATCGAAGCACTTTGCGACAGCTTTAACAGAGAAATAAAAGAGGAAAAAGCAATGCTTGGCAAGCATATAAAGCCAAGGTTTAGTGCGGGTTACGGAGATTTGCCTATTGAATTTCAAAAGGATATT
>JAZRPK010000056.1:0-3456 GCA_045649145.1 Clostridia bacterium | reverse complement strand
CCAAAACCTTGTCCCCGTCCTTGAATTCGGGGTACATACTGTCGCCCTTTACCACCAGATATGCGTATTCCTCGGCACTTGACAGATGCGTTCTGTCCTCCATAATATAGCCGATAACATTGCTGTCTGCAAACGCACCCTCACCTGCTGCAACATTACCTAAAATAGGTATAGCAATTTTCTGCTCGCTCGAATGAACAGGCAGGGCATTGCTTGGCGGTGTCGGCTTTTTGCCTGTCAAAAGAGCGGAGTCTATTGACAATGCCCGTGCAATTGATTCAAGAACTGCAATTTTGGGCGTTGTGATAAGACCTGCCTCGTAACGTTGGATAGTGGATTTTGTAACACCGACTCTTTTGCCTACTTCCTCAAGAGTAAGTCCTTTTTCGCGTCTTTTTTCGGCAATTATCCTGCCGATATTCTTTGTATCATATCCCATTTTCCCCAAGCTCCTTAATATAAAATAACGAAATTCCCTTTTAATTATAGACAGTATATCACAAAAAATTGCATAATGCAAGATTTTTCGACAAAATAATTGCGCTGTGCAATGCGAGGAAAAAAATTTCTTAA
This sequence comes from Clostridia bacterium, assembly GCA_045649145.1. Lineage (GTDB taxonomy): Bacteria > Bacillota > Clostridia > UBA1381 > UBA1381 > HGM11525. The sequence continues at coordinate 2,883 of JAZRPK010000056.1, read as the reverse complement.
AATCTAATATTATATTGGACAAACGGGAGAAAATGGTGTACAATAATAAGATGAGAAGGAGTGAACATAAAATGGCAATGACAATGACACAAAAAATATTAGCCCGTGCGGCAGGTTTGGAGTCGGTTTCGGCAGGCGAGCTTATTATGGCGGATTTAAGCCTTGTACTCGGAAACGATATTACATCACCTCCTGCAATCGGTGAGTTTGGAAAGATAGGAATAAAAAGCGTTTTTGACAAGACAAAGATAGCACTTGTTCCTGACCACTTTACCCCCAATAAGGATATAAAGTCGGCAGAGCAGGCGAAGTGCGTGCGTTGTTTTGCAAAAGAGCAGGAGATAGAAAACTATTTTGAAGTGGGCGAGATGGGTATAGAACACGCACTTTTGCCCGAGAAGGGACTTGTGGTTGCGGGCGATGTTATAATCGGTGCAGACTCGCACACCTGTACATACGGTGCGCTCGGTGCGTTTTCGACGGGCGTAGGCTCTACTGATATGGCAGCAGGTATGGCTACTGGTAAGGCATGGTTTAAGGTGCCTGAGGCTATTCGCTTTAATTTGACAGGCAGATTGCCCAAGTGCGTCAGCGGAAAGGACCTGATTTTACATATAATCGGTATGATAGGCGTTGACGGTGCTCTCTATAAGTCGATGGAATTTGGCGGCGAGGGTATGCACACACTTACGATGGACGACCGCTTTACTATTGCAAATATGGCAATTGAGGCGGGTGCTAAAAATGGTATTTTTGAGGTTGACGATTTGACCCGTGAGTATATGAAGGAACATTCTACAAAAGAATGGACAGAGTACACTGCAGACGAGGATGCAGAGTATGTACAGGTTATCGACATTGACCTTTCGAAAGTGCCGTATACTGTAGCATTCCCGCATTTGCCCGAAAATGCTCACACTCCCGAAAACTGGGGTGAGGTTGAAATCGACCAGATAGTTATCGGTTCTTGCACCAACGGCCGTATATCTGATTTAAGAGCAGCGGCTGAAATATTAAAGGGCAAGAAGATAAAGAAGGGTATCCGTGCAATTGTATTCCCTGCGACGCAGGCTATATACAAGGAAGCGATTGAAGACGGTACTATTATGACACTTCTTGAGGCAGGTTGTGTTATTTCTACACCGACCTGCGGCCCGTGCCTTGGCGGTCATATGGGTATCCTTGCAGCAGGCGAGAGATGCGTGTCTACCACAAACCGTAACTTTATCGGCAGAATGGGACATACAGAATCTGAAGTGTATCTGGCAAGTCCGGCGGTTGCAGCAGCTTCTGCGATACTTGGCAGGATAGCTTATCCCGAAGAGGTTATGTGAGGAGGTTTATGACATATGAAAGCAAAAGGTTTAGTCATCAAATACGGTGACAATATAGATACAGACGTAATCATTCCCGCAAGATACTTAAGCACAAGCGTGCCCGAGGAGCTTGCAAAGCATTGTATGGAGGATATTGATACCAGCTTTGCCGGCAGAGTGAAAAAGGGAGATATTATGGTCGGCGGCGCAAACTTTGGCTGCGGCTCGTCGAGAGAGCACGCTCCGATTGCAATTAAAGCGAGCGGTATTTCGTGCGTAATTGCAAAGGACTTTGCCAGAATATTCTTTAGAAATGCTATAAATATCGGACTTCCCATTCTTGAATGTCCTGAAGCAAGCGCTGATATTGATGAGGGTAATGAGGTGGAAATCGACTTTGATACAGGTGTAATTACCAATGTAACAAAGGGCAAAAGCTACAAGGCGGCTGCATTCCCGCCGTTTATGCAGGAGATTATATCGGCAGGTGGTTTAATTTCCAAGATAAAGGGGGAGAAATAAAATGTCAGAATTTAATATTGCGCTCATTCCGGGTGACGGAATAGGCCCTGAAATTGTAGCAGGTGCGGTTACAGTGCTTGATGCCGTGTCGGAAAAATTTGGTAGTAAGTTTAACTACACCGAGGTATATATGGGTGGCTGTGCCATTGATAAGTATGGCGAGCCTTTGCCAAAGGAAACGGTTGATAAATGCTTGGCATCGGACAGCGTGCTTTTAGGCGCAGTCGGCGGCCCTAAATGGGACAGCGTTCCTGCAAATTTACGCCCCGAAACAGGTCTTCTGGGTATCAGAAAGGCACTCGGTCTTTATTCAAATCTTCGTCCTTCAATCTTAAAGCCGCAGCTTGCAGCGGCATCACCCTTAAAGAGTGAAAAGCTTACAGACGGCTTGGATATTATGGTAGTAAGAGAGCTTACAGGCGGTATCTATTTCGGTAAAAAGACAAAAGCAGAGGACGGCTCGTGGGCGTCTGATGAAGAAAAGTACTCTGTTGAGGAAGTAAGAAGAATAGGAAAAATTGCATTTGAAACAGCAATGCTCAGGAAAAAGAGAGTAGTATCTGTAGATAAGGCAAACGTGCTTGAGTCATCAAGACTCTGGAGAGCGACTATGACAGAGCTTTCCAAGGATTACCCTGAGGTAGAGCTTTCTCATATGTATGTTGATAATGCAGCTATGCAGCTTGCAATCAATCCCGCTCAGTTTGATGTTATTGTAACCTCAAACATCTTTGGTGATATTCTGTCCGACTTGTCGAGCGCAATAGCAGGCTCAATCGGTATGTTGCCGTCTGCATCTTTGGGCGAGAGCAAGCTGGGTATGTACGAGCCTATCCACGGCTCTGCACCTGATATTGCGGGTATGGATATTGCCAACCCGATTGCGACTATCGTTTCGGCGGCTATGATGCTAAGAATGAGCTTTGGTCTTGTTAAAGAGGCTGACGCTATCGAGGCGGCAGTTGATAAGGTGCTTACAGAGGGCTACCGCACAGCTGATATTATGTCCGACGGTATGAAAAAGGTCGGAACAAAGGAAATGGCT
>JAZRPK010000055.1:0-3683 GCA_045649145.1 Clostridia bacterium | reverse complement strand
TGCACCCTTTAGTGCTGACGGGTGGAATTTCATATTAAAGAGCGTTCCGTTAGACGCAATTCCGTGGTCAAGCTTCGCAACTGAGTTAGCTGCAGCTGTAGGACCGCTCACATCACTGCCTGCTGCCGGTGATACACCGTCTGCAATAGGAGTACCTGCCAATCTTCCATCTGGAGTCGCACCTGTCTGCATTCCGAGAGGTACGTTTGCCGATACAGGATAAAGTCCTGCATGGTATCTTCCGCCTCTGGGGTTTTTGTACTGTTCAACAGGTCTTGTGTATGTATAAGCAGCCTCACGGCCAAAGAGGTCAACCTCGTCTAAATCGTTACCGAATTTGGGTAGTGACTTGATTTTTTCGAGAAGTGCCTGATACTCGGTTTTCTTATTAGCGTCAATATCATTGTCCCTAATCTGTGTAAATATCTCGGCAACCTGTCCATCGGTAAGCTTATAGCCCTTGGCAACAATTTCGTTGCAAACCTCGATTGTGAGTGCTTTGGCATATCCATCACAGTACGGAAGACCAAAATTATTTCTAAGTGCATCAGCATACTCTTGAAGTGTTACTGTCTTTGTTTTATAAACCAACTCGTTAATTGCATAAAGAGCATCAGCAACATTCGCAATACCAAAGCCCTGAGGACCTGTAAAGTTATATACAGCTCCGCCCTCCTGAGCAGATTTACCCTTTTTGATACAGTCGTCTACCATTGATGCCAAGAATGGCAGCGGACAACGCTCCATATGTGCAGCATCAACTGCGTTATCAGCATTTACCATCAGCTTGATGGTGTAGTCCATCTGCTTTTTATATGCGTCAAAGAACTTTTCGTATGTATCAAGCTCTGCTATCTCGCCCGTCTTAAGTCCAACCTGTACGCCCTTGTCAACGCCGTTTGAGAATACAAGTTCAAGCGGACGACACATATTAAAGAACGCAGCATCGTGCCAGCCGTCAGTCTTGCCGCCCTTTTGCGGCTCGACACAGCCGATAATGCAGTAATCTCTTGCATCCTGCAGGGTAAGACCTCTTGAGATAAGCGCAGGGATAATTATTTCATCATTATAATAAGCAGGCAATCCGATACCAGTTTTAGTAAGCTCCGCCGCCTTTACCATCAAATCATGCGGAGTGCCGTTCCACACTCTCATAGAAAGGGACGGCTGCGGCAGATTAACGTGCATAGATGCGGTTATACACATATATGACAAATCGTTTGTTGCGTCAACGCCGTTAACGTCCTGACCACCAACGATAAGGTTCTGGAACATACTGTATCCTGCAAAGCCCTCAGCAGAGAGTGCATCTCTTACCTTATTAAGACTGTTAAGCTTAACCCATACACAGTCGATAAGCTCCTGAGCCTTTTCACGTGTAATTTTTCCGCTTTCGATATCCTTAATATAATAAGGATACATATACTGGTCAAAACGTCCGGGGGAAATTGAATGGCCGCTCGACTCTGTCTGCACAAGCAGCTGTACAAACCAGAAGGACTGACAAGCTTCGTGGAAGCTTTCCGCTCCGTTCATAGGTACTTTATCGCAGATTTCGGCAATTGTTAAAAGCTCCTCACGTCTTGCAATATCTGTACATTTACCTGCCATCTCACGTGCTGCAGCTGCGTAGCGCTTTGCAAATATAACAGCAGCCTCACAGCTCTCCATAACAGAGGTCAAAAATGCGTGGCGGCTTGCATAATCACCGTCATAAACGTTACATTTGTCACGCTCAGCTTTAGCATAGTCATAAATGCCCTTAAATCCGATTTTAAGCACCTTGGCATAATCCACATTCACGTGTCCGATGCCGTTATAAAAATAGTTACCTACAGTAAATATATTGTGTTCAATTGCTGTAAGTGTTTCAGGTGTCATATAAGATGTGGCAAGTTCGCTTGTAGTTCTGCCCTGCCAATATTTATGTACTTCTCTTAATTTATTGGCTGTTTCTTCCGAAATATAGAAGGCGTCTGCACTTCTTGTTGCAATTGTGTCAAACTCCTCCTCAAGCCATTTATTTGAATACTCAGGGAAGGTCTGGCAGCCTCTGCGGGCAAAGCTGTTACAGCCGACGATAAGCTCGTCATCTCGAATGACAACAGGCAGCTTCTCCGCCATAGCTCTGAAAGCTCTCGATTTTCTAAGATAAATCGACATACCCTCAGTATTCTTAAAGCTCTCGGTTATAATCTCGGCACGAGTCGACTCGATAGTCGGCGTGCCGGAATAAAGGTCATCTATAAGCTTCTGAATACGCTCAGATTTTCTTATTTCAGCAGTATAAACTTTCTTCATAATCTATACCTCCTATTATTATAACTATATCATACACCAATTCATAATAAAAGTCAACAATTTTCAAAGAGAAAAAAACAAAAACACAGAAATAGTTGTTATGGATATAGCTCTTCTTGACTTTTAGGGACTTTTTGGATAGAATATTATAAAACACAAATGCAAGGAGTATGAAAATGGCACTTGACAGCATTGCAGTTTCAGCTTTAAGAGATGATCTCAAAAAGGCTCTCATCGACGGCAGAATTGACAAAATTCACCAGCCCGAACGTGATGAGCTTACTCTTTCTGTGCGTACATTTACCGACAGCTTTAAGTTAGTCATAAGCGCAAGTCCGTCAAACGCACGAATTCATTTTACCAATACAACAAAGGAAAATCCAAAAACTGCTCCTATGTTTTGTATGCTTTTAAGAAAGCATATTCAGGGTGGAAAGATTGTCGCTGTTGAGCAGCCTGATTTTGAGAGAATTATTAAAATATCTGTCCAGACCAGAAACGAACTCGGCGACATTGTACTCCGTTATTTGACAGTAGAGCTTACAGGCAGAAATTCAAACATTATTCTCACAGACGAAAACAACAGAATTATCGAAGCTGCCCGTCATATCGACTTTACGCAAAGCTCTGTAAGACAGATAATGCCCGGTGTCACCTACACCGCACCGCCTGCGCAGAATAAAATTGCTTTTCTTGATAAGGATACAGATTTTGATATAAGCTTTGATGATATAACCTTGACCGCCCAAGCCGCTCTTATGTCACAGATTTCGGGTATATCACCAATAATTGCACGTGAAATTGTCTACCGTGCAACTACAAGAACGGACACAATGTCTTCATCCTTGACAAACGAAGAAAAGGAAAAAATTATAACAATTCTTAATGATTTGAGAAACAAAGCTCTTGATAGTAATTTCTCACCTGTACTCATTACAGAAACTGAAACAGGCAGGCTTATTGACTTTGCTCCCTTTGAGATAGCACAGTACGAGAACGCCTGCACAATATCTTCATATAATTCAATGTCGGATGCAATAGAAAGCTTTTATTTCAAAAGAGCATCAAAGGAGCGTATGAAACAGCGTTCGGGCGACCTGTTAAGACTTATTACATCAAATCTTGAACGTTTATCAAAAAAGCTGGTAATTCAGCAAAAAACCTTAAAAGACGCAGAAAACAAGGACAAATTCAGAAAGTATGGCGACCTTATTACATCGTCAATATATATGATAGCTCCAGGTATGACAGAAATTACTGTGGATGATTATTTCGAACCTGATACGCCAACAGTTACCATATCACTTTCACCGCAGCTTTCCCCCTCCGAAAATGCACAAAAATATTATAAGAAATACGCCAAAGCTAAAAATGCACAGATT
>JAZRPK010000054.1:0-1598 GCA_045649145.1 Clostridia bacterium | reverse complement strand
GTGGGCGCTTGAAAATGCTATTGAAACCGCCGACAGTATGAAAAGCCGTGGCTACGGACTAAAAGGCAGAACGGCTTTCTCCATTTATCGCTTTGACGAGCGTGATAAATATACGTTGATTTGGTTTTCATTTTGCGGATTGTTTTTGTTATCAGGTACTTTACTTTCGGCGTTTGGTTTCAGATATTTCCCCAACGTGCGTTATGCGGCACTTGATATGACGACCATTCCGTTTTACTGTGTTTATTTCGCCCTTTGCATTACCCCTGTTATACTAAACTTGAAGGAGGAGAGAAAATGGAAAACTTTAGTTTCAAAAATGTAAGTTTTGCCTATCCCGAGCAAGAGAATAAAGCGCTCCGCAATATCTCCTTCGAGGTTAATCAGGGCGAGTTTTTAATTCTCTGCGGCCCTTCGGGTTGCGGTAAATCGACGCTTCTCCGTCACCTTAAAACTTGCCTTACACCTCACGGTGTATTGACGGGCGAAATATTGTTTGACGGCAAAGCTTTAAATGAGGTCGACGAGCGGACACAGTCACAAGAAATCGGCTTTGTGTTGCAATCCCCCGAAAATCAGGTGGTAACCGATAAGGTGTGGCACGAATTGGCTTTCGGTCTTGAAAGTCTCGGGCTTGATACGCCTACCATTCGCCGCCGTGTTGCAGAGGTTGCCGCTTTCTTCGGTATTGAAAATTGGTTTTATAAAAACGTTACCGAGCTTTCGGGCGGACAAAAGCAACTTTTAAGTCTTGCTTCTGTCATGGCGATGAGTCCTAAAATTTTGGTGCTTGACGAGCCTACCGCACAGCTTGATCCTATTGCCGCCGCTGACTTTTTGGCGCTTCTCGGCAAAATCAATCGTGAGCTCGGCATTACCGTTATTCTAACCGAACATCGTTTGGAAGAAGCGTTCCCTTTTGCTACAAGGGTTATCGTAATGGAAAAGGGTGAAATCGTTTGTGACGATGCTCCCGATCAGGCTCCTCTTCATCTTCGTGATAAGGATAGTGGAATGTTCCTTGCTATGCCTACTGCGATGCGAGTATGGGCAGGCGTGAAAACGGACCTTCCTTGTCCTCTGACCGTGCGTGACGGCAGTGACTTTTTATCTGCAAGAAACAACGAAAAAGAAATATTACCGCTTACAGCGAAACAAAAGCATACCTACAGCGACGAAATCACCTTGCAATGTGATGAGATTTGGTTTCGCTACGAAAAGGATTTGCCCGACGTGGTAAAAGGCTTTTCGCTGAGCTTACATAAAGGCGAATTCTATGCAATCCTCGGCGGTAATGGTGCAGGCAAAACCACCTCACTGAAAGTGATATCCGGACTCCGCTCTGCCTATCGTGGAACGGTACAAACGAACGGTAAAGTCGGAATGTTACCGCAAAATCCGCAGACGCTTTTTGTAAAAAGAACCGTGCGGGAGGATTTATATGAAGCCTTGCGAGGCGTAAAGCTTTCTAAAGAAGAAAAAGACACCCAAGTTGCCCGTGTGGTCGCTCTGTGTTCGCTTCACGATTTTCTCGACCGCCACCCTTACGATATTTCAGGTGGTGAACAACAAAGAACCGCACTGGCAAAAGTGCTTTT
>JAZRPK010000053.1:0-16966 GCA_045649145.1 Clostridia bacterium | reverse complement strand
ATTGTGGCAGTGCTCACACAGGAATATGGCGGTGATACGGTATATACCTCTGAGTGTATATTGATAACCACGATAGCAGGACTTGTTACAATGCCTGTTATATATTATATTATGACTTTGTAGGGGATGTTTTGATGATTGGATTGGGAACGATTATAAATACGGCGGCGGTTATAGTTGCGGGCATTATCGGTATGGGCTTGAAAAATGGAATCAAGCCCGGTGTACATAGTATCCTGATGCAGGCGTGCGGAATTTCTACCATATTTATCGGTGCGGCGGGCACAATTTCAAAAATGCTTGTTTTAACCGACGGAAAGTTTGACACAACGGGTACGATGCTCTTGATATTCTCGCTGGTGATAGGCTCTTCCTTGGGAGAGATGCTGGACATTGAAACTAAGATGGACTCGCTGGGAGAGCGGATTAAAACGGCGGTTAAAAAGCAGAATGATACAATGTTTGTAGATGGCTTTGTCAATGTGTCGCTGATAATCTGTGTTGGTGCAATGGCGATTGTCGGCTCGATGCAGGACGGCATCAGCGGAGATTATTCTATGCTGGCGGCAAAGTCTGTGCTTGACTTCGTGATAGTGATGATATTCGCATCAACGCACGGTGCAGGCGCAATCTTTTCGGCGATACCGCTCTTTGTGTATCAGGGCGGGATAACTGTGCTGGCGGCAATCGGCGGCTCGTTTGTTAGTGATGCTGTGATAAACGACCTCTCGCTTGTCGGGTCGGCGCTTATCTTCTGCGTCGGAGTAAACCTATGCTTTGGAAAGAAAATCAAGGTCGGCAATATGTTGCCTGCTTTGGTGGTTGCGGCGGTTTATAATACGGTACTTAAATTTATTGGATAATAAAAAATCCCGCAAGGAATTCCTTGCGGGGTTTTTGGTAGATAATAATTATCTCTTTGAGAACTGGGGAGCGCGACGTGCAGCCTTCAAGCCGTACTTCTTTCTTTCCTTCATTCTTGAATCTCTTGTGAGGTAGCCTGCGCTCTTAAGAGCTGCTCTGTAAGCGTCAGAATCAACCTCAAGAAGTGCACGTGCAATACCGTGGCGGATTGCGCCTGCCTGACCGGTAAAGCCGCCGCCCTCAACTGTTGCAATTACATCAAATTTACCCTCTGTTGATGTAGCTGCAAGCGGCTGACGAACGATAACCTTTAATGTATCAAGACCGAAATACTCGTCTAAATCTCTTTTGTTAATTGTGATTTTGCCGTTGCCGGGAACAAGGCGAACTCGTGCAACTGATGACTTTCTTCTGCCTGTACCGCAATACTGTTCTTTTGCCATTGCTCGTTACCTCCTTACTTAATTTCCTGAGTCCACATCTCGGGCTTCTGTGCAGCGTGCTCATGCTCGGCACCCTTATAAACACGAAGTCTTGTAAGAGATGTTCTGCCTACTGTGTTGTTCGGGAGCATTCCCTTAACAGCGTACATCATAGCCTTTTCAGGATTCTCTGCCATAAGCTTGCTGTAACGGATTTCTTTGATACCGCCAACCCAGCCTGTGTGGTAGTAACGAACCTTGTCCGCAAGCTTGTTACCTGTAAGGACAGCCTTATCGCAGTTGATTACGATAACGTGGTCGCCGCAATCTACGTGCGGTGTGTAGGTGGGAAGGTGCTTTCCTCTCAAGATGCTTGCAGCAGCTGCTGCAACTCTGCCGAGGGGCTTGCCTGCCGCATCAATGATATACCATTTTCTTTCAATTTCAGCCGGTTTTGCCATATAACTGCTATTCATTGAAAATTACCTCCTTATACATTTCGAGCCTTTTTGCTCTTTTATCCTTTCGGCGATTTCTCACCGCGCAAAATGTATTGTACTACTTTTTTCCTTTAGTGTCAACACATTTTTCAATAAAATTCAAAATATTATTACAATGCTCTCGATTTCTTTCAAAATCGCCGTTTTTCTCTTAAAATCTCATTTTCTATTTTATAAATTGTACCAAAAACTAAGGCATCGTTGACATTTTTTCTTAATATAACAAAGCTCTCTGCATTTTATCAGAGAGCTTTGTCTGTTATATATTTGCTATTGTAAAGGTTAGACTGTTATTTTCTGCGTCGACAATGATTTTTGCCCCGTCACCGATTTTGCCGTCTAATGAAAGATGTGCCAGCTTGTCCTCAATCAGCTTTTGAATAGCACGCTTTAACGGTCTTGCACCGTATTTAACGTCATAGCCTTCCTCGAGGATAATCTCCTTTGCGGCGTCGGTAACCTCAATTTTTGCATTTCGGTCGGCAAGCTGCTCTGTGATATCTTTGAGCATCAAGTCGATAATCTTCCTTAGTTCGTCCTTTGTAAGCGGGGAGAAGGTCACAATCTCGTCAATTCTGTTAAGGAATTCGGGCTTAAAGAACTCCTTTAGGCTCTTATCAACATTCTCGGAAAGCTTGACCTCATCGCTCGAATTAAAGCCGAGTGCACCCGACTTAAATTCGCCGCCTGCGTTGGTTGTCATTATGATAATAGTATTTTCGAAGTTGACTATCTTGCCGTGACTGTCGGCAACTCTGCCGTCATCAAGTATCTGCAAAAACAGGTTAAATACTTCAGGATGTGCCTTTTCAATCTCGTCTAAGAGAATAACCGAATATGGCTTGCGGCGTACTTTCTCGGTAAGCTGCCCCGCATCGTCATATCCGACATATCCGGGAGGTGAGCCGATTAACTTTGATACAGAATGCTTTTCCATATATTCCGACATATCAAGGCGGATTAAAGCGTCCTCGTTATTGAACATTACCTCGGCTATCGTTTTAACAAGCTCGGTCTTACCAACGCCTGTCGAGCCTGCAAATATAAAGGAAACAGGCCTTTTCCGACGTGAAATGTTGGCTCTGCCACGGCGGATGGCACGGCTTACCGCCTCGACTGCCTCGTCCTGACCTACTACACGCTTGTGTATAAGCTCCTCAAGATTTTTAAGCTTCTCCGTTTCGTCTAAGGTCAGCTTGTGCACGGGGATTTTTGTCCAGCTTTCTATAACTGCGGCAATGTCATCGTGGGTAATAACCGCATCTGCTGCCAAAAGCTCCTTTTCCTTAAGCTCGCTTTCGAGCTTTAATCTTTCGCACTTAAGCTCTGCTGCACGCTCGTAGTCCTCGTTTTCCGATGCCTCCTGCTCCTCGCCGCCGATTGCATTAAGACGCTCACGGATAACCTTGGCATCATAGAGTGCAATATTTTTGAGATTTACACGGCTGCCCGCCTCGTCGATAACGTCGATAGCCTTATCGGGCAAAAAGCGGTCGGTAATATACCTTTCGCTCATACGGCAGGCTTCTTCTATAACATCATCGCTGATTTTTACCTTGTGGTAATTCTCGTAATAGTCACGTATGCCCTTAAGGATTTCAATGCTTTCCTCAACACTCGGCTCGTCAACTATAACAGGCTGAAATCTGCGTTCCAATGCCGAGTCCTTTTCGATGTGCTTTCTGTACTCGGAAAGAGTAGTTGCGCCGATTATCTGAATTTCGCCACGTGCCAATGCGGGCTTTAAGATATTGGCGGCGCTCATAGCACCCTCCGCATCGCCTGCAGCAACAATGTTGTGAATTTCATCTATGACAAGTACGGTGTTGCCCGCTTCCTCGGCCTCGGTTAAGAGGTTTTTAAGCCTTGCCTCAAACTGACCTCTAAACTGTGTACCCGCCACAAGTGCGGCAAAATCTATCAGATACAGCTGACAGCCGAACAGCTTGGGAGGTACTCTCTTTTCGAAAATACGGCACGCAAGTCCCTCTGCAATTGCGGTTTTGCCCACGCCAGGCTCGCCGAGTATTACGGGGTTATTCTTGGAGCGGCGGTTTAATATTTGTATTACACGCTCAATCTCGTCATTTCGATTTATTACACGGTCAACCTTGCCCGATGCCGCTTTTGCGGTGAGATTTATACCATAGGTGTCGAGCATTGACTTTTTGCCTGGGGCGGTTGGTTTCTTTTTCTTCTTTTTGCCTGCATCTGTGCCGTTTGTGCCCGATACCTCCTGAGGCTTGTCCTTATTAAAGAGATTTGACATAAAGGACAAAGGCGTAGTAGCCGCCCCGCCCTCGTCAAAGTCGCCGTCCGAGAGACTTGCCATCATTTCCTCCATACCGCCCTCTGCGGCAAGACCGCTCATATTCTCTGCAAAATCTGCCATCTGGCTGTTTAGTATATCAATATCCTCGTCGCTGATGCCCATCTGCTCTATCATATTATTAAGCGGCGCAATACCAAGCTGCTTGGCACAGGCAAGACACAGCCCCTCGTTCGAGGTTTTGTCGCCCTCAATCTTTGAAATATATATTACTGCAGGATTTTTCCCGCAGCGTGAACATAACTGCATTTCTATTTTAACTTACTCCCTTCGTATAGCCTTAACATATCCTTTATTTTATCATATTTAATTCAATCTGCAAGGCTTTTTTTGCTTTATTTACAATCTTTTAATTTTCGTCGGCATATTTACTATATTATGGGTTTGGAATGAACAATATATTGTATAATATGTATAAATTTAACAAATTTGTAACATCTTTGCCTTGAATTATTACAATTTTTGTGGTAAAATAGTTAACGGTTAATAATTTTGTAATAAATCATATTTTGTTGCATAAAATAACTATCAGGCGGAGATTGCCTGAAATATCAGTTGGGAGAAACATTGTATAATGAGAAACAAACTTACGGCCTTAATCGGTGTTGTATCGTTGATGGCGGCTATGATGCCTGCCAGTGCAACGGCATACTGGACTAACGGATACGAGGTTTTACTAAACGGAAACAGTATTGGAATAGTAGAAAATGAGCTTGAGGTAAGCTCGATGCTTGCGGTGGTAAACTATCAGCTTGCATCCGCGTATACCGAGGAAGAAACCATCAGCCCTGACATTCAATTAAGAGCAAAGCTGGTTTCGAGCGATAAGCTTATTGACAAGAATACACTTCACGACGAGATTGCGTCTGTATCCGATAAGATGGTTGAGGCAATCAGAATAACTATCGATGGTGCAGAAAGCATATGTGTTTCGGATATGGCGGCAGCCGAGGCGAGCATCAGCATTGTAACTGACACGCTTGGAATGAAAGGAAGCAGCTCGAGCGTTGTAGAGCTTTTAGGATACACTTCGGAGCTTGCGCCTGAGGCGGATATTATGACCCCCGAGGCTGCGGCGGAGTATTTTATAGCAGAAAAGCTTTTGACCGTACGCAGCGATGTCAGCGAGGAAAGCTTGGAGGATTATATCCCAGAGCCTCTGGAATATGAGGATAATAACCTCTACGAAGGTGTAAGGGTTACAACAGATAACGGAGTAAAAGGGAAAACAAAGGTTATAACTGTCAGCAGCTATGTAAACGGCGAGCTGATTGCAACTATGACCGAGACAGAGGTTATCGACACAGGCGTACCTGCAAAGATTGCAGTAGGAACAAAACAAAGACCTCTAGGTGTTGGTACGGGAAGCTTTATTATGCCGACCAGCGGCAGACATACATCATCATATGGACAAAGATGGGGCAGAATGCACTATGGCATAGACATTGCGGCCAAGGTAGGAACACCGATATATGCAGCAGATGACGGTGTTGTAAGCTGTGCCGAGTATAAGAACTCGTTTGGTAACCTTGTAAAAATTGACCACCAGAACGGCTTTGAAACCTACTACGCACATAATTCGCAGATATTGGTTTCTGTTGGCCAGCCGGTTAAAAAGGGACAGCTTATCGCAAAGATGGGCTCAACAGGCCGTTCGACAGGCTCGCATTGCCATTTCGAAATACATTATAACGGCGTTGCGATGAACCCTTTGAAATATATTAAATAAAAACTAAGACCGCCTGAAAAGGCGGTCTTTTGCTATTCATCCTTCTTTTTTTCGTAAACAAGGGGCATCAGCTTAGAGGAGAGTGTAAAGTCATATACACCTGCGATATATCCAAAGGTCGATGCCAACAAAGGCACAAGGTAAATCAGAAGATGTCCGTTTGGGGCAACGAAGCCGTGTGAAATCTCTGCAAAGCCTGAGTATGCAAAGGTGTTGACGACATAGAGAAGATTATATATTATTCCAGTTAGGGATGCAAGCGAGCCGTCTATTGTAAGGTAATTCCACGCGAAAAGGTAAATAAGCCACAATACAAGGTTGAATACCGCTACTCCCACCGACAATACCGCACCCTTTAACATATATACAGAGGTTGTGGTGGCTGACATTTTATCTTGGTGCGCCAGCTCCCACGCCTTTTGATATATAGATGAAAAATAGAGCGCTGTCATTACAAACGATGCCAGAGTATAGAGGACAGGCTTATCCATAATTGAAACTGTAATCATAAAGCCAAAAGCAGCTATTACCAGTACAGATATCATATGCGTAGAAAGCAGACTCCAAATCTGTTTGCCCATACCCTGCTGAAAAATTTTCACTGTGTAATCATTCCTTTCAAGATTAAAGCAGCCACACGCTGAGGTTTTTCTTTTCAGCCGGCTTAGGCTCAGGAGCACTCTCCTTCTTGACAGAGGGAGCTTTTTTTGTTGCCGTTTTCTTCTTTGTATCAGGTGTGGTATGTATATCGAATAAGGGCAGGATTGCACGTGCAGATACACCGCCCGAGAAAATTCTCTTAAAGCTGTCGCTCTGACGGTCAGCCTTTGCCAAATCGTCAAGACTTAAGTCGGCAACCGACTTGAGATATCTGTCCATTTCCGCACGGGAGAGCTGGCTGTAATCATCAAGATGCAAAGACTGAGGCTTAAGGGATAATGCATCGCTGCCAATTAAAGCACCAAGCCTTGCTGTATCGCATATAACTGCACCCGATTGATATTCCGAAAGACTAAAATTCTCCTTTTTAGCAAAGTTACTTCCGACAGCGTTTATAAATGCGGCTGTATCGCTGATATCGGAAAGCTCGTGACAGGGAAGACTCTTGTATCTGTCATAAAAAAGCTTGCCGTCTAATGAATATGTACGGTTAAAATACCTTGCATAGCTTGTGCAAAGCGGCTTTACTGCGGCGGCCAGCTCGGAGTCACCCTCGTCAATTAAAAGATGCACTCTGTTCGGCAGCAGCAAAAAAGCCAGCAGCTTAACATCTCCCGCAAAATACTCACGAAGACGTGAGCGAAACTCTATGTAATCTGAGCTATCAACAAAGAGCTTGTCCACACCCCTTAAAAGAACGTGATACACTCCGCTTTTGCTCTTTTGCCTTCCTGTTCTTGCCATTATACACACCCCCACGTTAACACTCATTTTATACAATACAGTATATCACCTTTTGTCATATTTTGCAATAGGGACATAAAAAAATATTCGCCTTAAATGAATTTTTGCATATATAGCTTTTAAGGGAAATAACCATATAAAAGAAAATGCGTGAAAGGCGGAGCGGGAAATGAATTATTCTCAAGAAGAGCTGTCGAAGCTGGAGCAATACTTGAGGACAGATTTCAATAAAGGACTTAAAACAAGTAAGGCAAAGGTGGGAAAGAATGTAATTTCGACCAAAAAGAAGGTCGGGTTTATACGCCAGCTGCTTTCCCAGATGTCCGATTTTATGACGGTGGTGCTGTTGGTTGCGGCAGCGGCGTCATATTTTTCCACGCATATGCGTGGTGATAATGATATTTTTGAGCCGCTGTTGATAGTTGCAATTGTGCTTTTGAATGCACTTTTGGGAGTGTTTCAGCAAAGAAGAGCGGAGCGGGCAATAGATGCTCTTAAAAAGCTTGCAGACCCGCAGGTTACGGTTATACGTGACGGCAAATGGCAGAAAATTCCGGCGGAAAATCTGTCGGTAGGTGACATTGTAAGTGTCAAGGCGGGCGACAAAATAGCTGCAGATATGCGTATTATTGAGTCGGTCGGGTTAGAGGCTGACGAATCCTCCTTAACAGGCGAGGCGGTGCCGGTAGAGAAGGAGGAATGTACCCTCACGGAAGAGGTTGCTCCGAGCGAGAGAAGAAATATGCTCCATTCGGCCACGTCGGTTACGGCAGGTCACGCAAAAGCGGTTGTCTGCGCTGTCGGAATGGACACCGAAATGGGCAAAATTGCAGGCTTTATTCTATCGGAGGAGGACGAACAGACGCCGTTGCAGAAAAAGCTCTCCAAGCTTGGCAAAACGCTCGGCATTGCGGCACTTTCTATCTGTGCAGCCATCTTTGTTATTGGTATTGCAAAAAGGCTTGAGCCGCTTGATATGTTCATAACAGCCGTAAGCCTTGCCGTAGCGGCAATACCCGAGGGTCTGCCTGCAACGGTGACGGTTATGCTTGCAATTGGCGTAGAGCGTATGGCAAAAAAGAATGCCATAGTAAAAAAGCTTTCGGCGGTGGAGACTCTCGGTGCGGCGAATGTAATTTGCACCGATAAGACGGGAACTATTACCGAAAATAAAATGACAGTTTCGGAAAGTTTTTCGGAGGACACCGAATTTATGCGTGAAATAGCCGCACTTGCATCGGAGGGCGGCACAAGCCCTACCGAAACCGCAATTCTAAACTGGAGTAATAGCGTATCGGGCTGGGTCAGAAGGGCAGAAAACCCCTTTGACTCAAAACGTAAAATGATGAGCGCATTAGTAGAAAAGGACGCAAGATACCGCTGTGTTGCCAAGGGAGCGGCAGAAATACTGCTCCTTTGCTGCAGCAGCAAGCGTACAAAAACAGGAACAACCGAGCTTAATGCAAA
The DNA here is from genome assembly GCA_045649145.1 of Clostridia bacterium. Classification (GTDB taxonomy): domain Bacteria; phylum Bacillota; class Clostridia; order UBA1381; family UBA1381; genus HGM11525. The sequence goes on along the minus strand of JAZRPK010000053.1, from coordinate 8,251 downwards.
TGAGCGGGGAAGGCTTCTAAGACAAGCGGAAATGATGGCGGCAAAGGGACTCAGAGTCCTTGCCGTAGCTTATGCCGACAGGAATGAGCTTTTAGAGCAGGATTTGACCTTCTGCGGCTATGTAGGAATATCCGACCCGCCCCGAAAGGAAGCCAAAGAGTCGGTGACAGAATGTAAGCGTGCAGGAATACAGGTGGTTATGATAACAGGCGACCACATAGCCACCGCTGCTGCTATAGCACGTGAAGTAGGTATACTAGGCGAAAAGGGGCGGGTTATGTCAGGCAAGGAGCTTGACAGCATATCCGATACCGAGCTTGCCAAAATTCTGCCCGAGGTGTGCGTTTTCGCAAGGGTCACCCCCGAACAGAAGCTGCGTATTATAAAAACCTTCAAAAGCATCGGTGCAATTGCTGCAATGACGGGCGACGGTGTAAATGACGCACCTGCATTAAAGGCGGCGGATATCGGCTGCAGTATGGGCAAAAACGGCACAGATGTCGCAAAAGAGGCATCGGATATGGTGCTTGCAGACGATAACTTTGCCACAATAGTTGCCGCTACAAAAGAGGGCAGGAGGATTTTTGCGAATATAAGAAAATCGGTGCTATTTCTGCTATCATCAAATATAGGCGAGCTTTTGTGCGTGTTTCTGGGACTGCTCTTCGGGTGGGCAGCGCCGCTTACCGCACCGCAGCTTTTGTGGATAAATCTTGTGACCGACTCGTTGCCGGCAATTGCTCTCGGACTTGACCCTGCCGACAGAGATATAATGAAAAGGTCCGGCGGAGCGGGGGATAAATTGATAAATGCTGCTTCGTGGGCAGCGATTGTTACCGAGGGCGCAATGATTGGTGCTTTGGCACTTGTTGCTTATACGGTAGGTGCAATTATGTTTGACTCGGGCGGTGTGCCGATAACGGGCAGAACAATGGCATTTGTTGTACTGGCATCATCACAGCTGGTACATTCGTTCAACTTAAGAAGTGACCGCTCGGTCGTTAAAGACGGACTCTTTAAGAACAAAGCGCTCGTGCTGTCATTTTTGGCAGGAATATTACTTACAGGTTTGCTGATAAATATACCCGCTGCGGCAACCTTGTTCGGTATTTGCAAACTGTCACCTCTTGCGTGGGGAATATGTGCAGCTTTTGCGGTAGTACCGCTTGTGGTAGTTGAGACTGCAAAGGCAATTGAAGCATATTTTGCTAAAAAAATGGTCAAAATAGACGAAAATAGGTAAAGTTTGTTAAAATTATTGCAAAATAACGGAAATATTTTGAAAATCAGTAGACATTTTTGAAATTTGTGGTATAATATATACGTTATGGTGCGTCCTGGCATCATATAGTTCAATACAATAGGAGGAGATTCCAATGGCAAAGAAGTACGTATATCTTTTCTCGGAAGGCGATGCAAGCATGAGAGAACTTCTTGGCGGTAAGGGTGCAAACCTTGCAGAGATGACCAAAATCGGTCTTCCCGTTCCGCAGGGCTTCACAGTATCGACAGAGGCTTGTACTCAGTACTACGAGGATGGAAGAAAGATTAACGATGATATTCAGGCAGAGATTATGGAATACATCGACAAGATGGAAGGCATCACCGGTATGAAGTTCGGTGATAAGGAGAACCCGCTTCTCGTATTCGTTCGTTCAGGTGCAAGAGCATCTATGCCCGGTATGATGGACACTATCCTAAACCTTGGTCTTAACGAAGAGGTTGTTGAGGTTATGGCTGCAAAGTCAGGCAACGCTCGTTGGGCATATGACTGCTACAGAAGATTTATCCAGATGTACTCCGACGTTGTTATGGAGGTTGGTAAGAAATACTTCGAGCAGCTTATCGTCGAAATGAAGGAAGCAAAGGGCGTAACTCAGGATATCGAGCTTACTGCTGATGACCTTAAGACTCTTGCTGAGCAGTTCAAGGCTGAGTACAAGAATAAGATTGGCAAGGACTTCCCGTCTGACCCGAAGGAACAGCTTATGGGCGCAGTTGAGGCTGTGTTCCGTTCATGGGATAACCCCCGTGCAAACGTATACCGTCGTGACAATGATATCCCGTATTCATGGGGTACTGCCGTTAACGTACAGATGATGGCGTTCGGTAATATGGGTGACGATTGCGGTACAGGTGTTGCATTTACACGTGACCCTGCTTCAGGTGAGAGAGGCCTTATGGGTGAGTTCCTTGTAAACGCACAGGGCGAGGACGTTGTTGCAGGCGTTCGTACTCCGATGCCGATTGCAGAAATGGCAGATAAGTTCCCCGAGGCTTTTGCACAGTTCCAGCAGGTTTGCAAAACTCTTGAGGACCATTACAGAGATATGCAGGATATGGAGTTTACTGTTCAGGCTGGTAAGCTTTATATGCTCCAGACCAGAAACGGTAAGAGAACAGCTAAGGCTGCTCTTAAGATTGCTTGCGACCTCGTTGATGAGGGTATGATTGATAAGAAGCAGGCAGTTGCTATGATTGACCCGAGAAACCTCGATACACTTCTCCACCCGCAGTTTGATGCAAAGGCTCTTAAGGCTGCAACACCTGCAGGCAGAGGTCTTGGTGCATCTCCGGGTGCTGCTTGCGGTAAGGTTGTATTTACAGCTGAGGACGCAGAGGCTTGGAATGCAAGAGGCGAGAAGGTTGTTCTTGTACGTCTTGAAACTTCACCTGAGGATATCACAGGTATGAAGGCTTCACAGGGTATTCTTACAGTTCGTGGCGGTATGACATCTCACGCAGCCGTTGTTGCTCGTGGTATGGGTACTTGCTGTGTATCAGGCTGTGGCGATATCATTATGGACGAGGAGAACAAGAAGTTCACACTCGCAGGTAAGACCTACAACGAGGGAGATTACATCTCAATCGACGGTTCTACAGGTAATATCTATCACGGTATCATCCCGACAGTTGATGCTGAAATCGCAGGCGAGTTCGGCAGAATTATGCAGTGGGCTGACGAGTTCAGAACACTTAAGGTTCGTACAAATGCAGATACACCCGCTGATGCTAAAAAGGCTCGTGAGCTTGGTGCAGAGGGTATCGGTCTTTGCCGTACAGAGCATATGTTCTTCGAGGCAGAGAGAATTGCTGCATTCCGTGAGATGATTTGTGCTGATACAGTTGAAGAAAGAGAAGCTGCTCTTGAGAAAATTCTTCCCTATCAGCAGGGCGACTTTGAGGCACTTTACGAGGCTCTTGAGGGTAACCCCGTTACCATCAGATTCCTCGATCCCCCTCTTCACGAGTTCGTTCCGACAGAGGAAGCTGATATTGCAGCTCTCGCTAAGGCTCAGGGCAAGACAGTTGAGGATATCAAGAATATCATCAATTCTCTCCACGAGTTTAACCCGATGATGGGACACCGTGGCTGCCGTCTGACAGTTACCTACCCCGAAATCGCTAAGATGCAGACAAGTGCTGTTATCCGTGCGGCTATCAATGTTAAGAAGGCTCATCCCGACTGGAACCTTGTTCCCGAGATTATGATTCCGCTTGTTGGCGATACTAAGGAGCTTAAGTTCGTTAAGGCTATCGTAGTTGAAACTGCAGATGCTGAGATTGCAAAGGCTGGTTCAGACCTTAAGTACGAGGTTGGTACAATGATCGAAATCCCCAGAGCTGCTCTTACAGCTGACGAGATTGCAACAGAGGCAGAGTTCTTCTGCTTCGGTACTAATGACCTTACTCAGATGACATTCGGCTTCAGCCGTGATGACGCTGGTAAGTTCCTCGATGCTTACTATGATACAAAGATTTACGAGAACGATCCGTTTGCTAAGCTTGACCAGACAGGTGTTGGTAAGCTTATGGAAATGGCTGTAACACTCGGCAAGAAGACACGTCCTGCAATGCACACAGGTATCTGTGGTGAGCACGGCGGTGACCCTGTTTCCGTTGAGTTCTGCCATAAGATTGGTCTTGACTATGTATCCTGCTCACCGTTTAGAGTGCCCATCGCAAGATTGGCAGCAGCTCAGGCGGCTATCAAGGATATGAAATAAGTATTATAAATAATGCTTTTTACAGACGGTGCTTTATGCACCGTCTGTTTTTTTGCGTACAAAAAAGAACCGGACAACAGTCCGGCGCTTTTTGGCTTTCATATTCAATTACAGCAAATCTGCCATTTCAAGAATAAGCTTTTCTGTCTTTTCCCAACCAAGACACGGGTCGGTGATGGACTTTCCGTAAACACACTCGCCAATCTTCTGTGCGCCGTCTTCGATATAGCTTTCTATCATAAGACCCTTAACCATCTTATGAATATCGCTGTTATGACGCATACTGTGGAGTACCTCTTTTGCAATTCTCGGCTGCTCAAGCGGCTTTTTGCCCGAGTTTGCATGGTTTGTATCAATAACAACTGCAGGATTTGCAAGACCTGATGCACTGTATGCCTCGTGCAAATGGAGGAGGTCTTCGTAGTGGTAGTTGGGCATAGACTGACCATGCTTGTTTACATAACCTCTTAGAATTGCGTGTGCTGTCGGATTGCCGTGAGAATGAGCCTCCCAACCACGATAGATAAAGGTATGCGCGTGTTGAGCGGCTGTAATGGAGTTCATCATAACGGAAATATCGCCGCTGGTCGGGTTTTTCATACCAACGGGGATTTTAAGTCCGCTGGCGGTAAGGCGGTGCTGCTGGTTTTCAACCGAGCGTGCGCCTATTGCCACATAGCCTAAAATATCGTTTAGGTATCTGTGGTTTTCGGGATAGAGCATCTCGTCAGCGCAAGTAAAGCCTGTGTCCTTGAGTGCCTGCATATGCAGATGTCTTATAGCAACAATGCCCTTTAGCATATCCGGCTTTTCGTTAGGGTCGGGTTGATGAAGCATACCCTTGTAGCCGTCGCCTGTTGTACGGGGTTTGTTGGTATAAATTCTCGGCACGATTAAGATTTTGTCCTTAACCTTGTCCTGAACCGTGCGGAGTCTCGCTATATAATCGAGCACACTGTCATCGTTATCAGCAGAGCACGGACCTATAACCAGCACAAACTTGTCCGATTTTCCGGTAAAAACATCTGTAATCTCCTTATTTCTTTCTTCAACCACCTTCTTAAGCTCGTCTGTCAAGGGATACTGCGCCTTGACATCCTGCGGTATCGGTAGTTTTACAATAAAATCCATATTCATAAATATAGCGCCTTCTTTCTATCGAAACTAATATGAATTTTTTATTTTCTGCGGTATTCACAAAATCGAATTGTGTAACCGTTATCAACTATATCATCACTTTCAGACGCCAACTCCCATTCGGAGTCGCTGTCAAAATCGTGTATAAAGGTATCTGCGTCGCTATCTGCAAAAACCTTTGTTATAAGAGCTGTGCTAGAGTAGGGGAGCATAAGATTGTAAATCATTGCCCCGCCAATTACAAAGGTTTTTCTGTCAGAATACTGCTTAGCAAGCTCTTTTGCCTCCTCAGCAGAGTGTGCAATCAGTACGCCCTCGGGTGCGTAATCGGTGTTTTTTGTAATAACGATATTTACTCTGTTCGGGAGCGGTTTTGCGTTGGGGAAGCTTTCGAGCGTTTTTCTGCCCATAATTACTACCCCGCCTGATGTAGTTTCCCGAAAAAATTTCATATCTAAAGGTAACTTAAACATCAGGTCATTATCCTTTCCGATGCCCCAATTTTTACTTGCGTGTGCAATAATTATCATAAGTTAAAATTCCTTTCCTATGCCAATTCAAGCTTAAAGGTGAAGATAGTATATTTAACGTCGCTGCCCTCTTTTGCGGTGGTGCTTTCTGCCCAGATGCGACTGTTGTGCAGTTTCATAATATTCTTAGCCATTGATAAACCCAGACCTGCGCCCGTTTTATCCTTGCCACGTGATTTGTCAGTCTTATAAAATCTGTCAAATATATGGTCCAAATCCTTCTGCTCGATGCCCATTCCAAAGTTTCCGACACGTACATACGCAGAGGAAACATCGCACCAGACAGAAATTGTAATCTTGGTATTATCATAACTAAATTTAACAGCGTTGTCGAGAAGATTTATGATAACCCTAAGGATTGAGTCCTTGTCAGCAAGTACATTTATCTGCTCGTGTGCAAAATTCACGTCAAGCTCGAGAGATTTGCGGTCGATTTTATTCTCCAGACTGATAATTGCCAGCCTGACCACCTCGCAAATGTCAAACTTTTTCATATCGAGCTTGTACTCGGCTGAGCTCATTTTTGACATTTCGAGCATATCGGAGGTCATTCGTGAAAGTCGGTTTGACTCCTCAAGCACGAGTTTAAGATATTCCTTGTGCTTTTCGGGCGGAATAGTACCGTCTAAAATACCGCCTACAAAGCCGGAAATGGAGGTCATAGGCGTTCTAAGCTCGTGCGATACGTCGGAAATAAAGCTCTCACGCATTTTGTCTAGCTGCTCTAATGACTCTGCCATATAATTAAAGCTTGATGCAAGCTGACCTCTTTCGTCTGCTGTTGTCACGTCCAATCTCTTGCTGAAGTTTCCCGATGCAATCGCCAGAACAGCAGAGTTAATGTTCTCAATCGGCTTTGCCAGCTTTCGTGCATGGAAGTAAGAAAGAACAATTGCAAAGGTTATGGATATAATAAACGACAGCAAAAATATCTCGGAAAAATTACCCAGAAGTCCGAATATTTCATCTAATGTGGTATTAAAGAAAATACCGCCGATTATAGTGCCGTTGTATTTGATAGGCAGACCAACAGTATGAATTATATCGTTGTAATAGCTGCCAAAGCGTGTATAACGGCGCATATCCTTGCCCGAGAGCACCTGTTCGCTCATATTTTTGGGTACCATTTTGATATCTTTGGTGGACGCAAACACCTCGCCCTCGGCATCGATTACGGTTATATCTGAGCCGACAACATTCGACCACGAAACCAAAGAGGTGTTATATATATTCCTAACACGGTGGTCATTCATATCGCTGCTCAAAAGAATAGTCATATGCTCAATGCTTGCTGCGGATTTCTTTGCAGATTCGTATTGGTCTATACCGATATAATGCAGGTACAGACCCGACATAGAGCCGAACATAACCAGCGACACGAGCAAAACGACAACAGTATATGAGAAAAGCAGCCTTGCAAAAATCGACTTAAACACTTTTATCTCACCTCAAATTTATAGCCTACACCCCAGACGGTTTTAAGCTGCCAATTACCCTCGACGCCCTCGAGTTTTTCTCTGAGTCTTTTGATATGCACGTCAACCGTTCTTGAGTCGCCAAAATAGTCAAAGCCCCAAACCTCCTCCAAAAGCTGTTCACGGGTGTAAACACGGTTGGGGTTGCAGGCGAGGAAGTACAAAAGCTCCAGCTCCTTGGGCGGAACGTCTGTCAGAGAGCCGTTTATGGTAAGCTCGTAGTTTTGAATATTGACCGACAGGTTTTCAAACTCGATGAGCTTTTTGTCGGGTTCTTTTGAGTCGGTACGCCTTAAAACTGCCTTTACACGTGCGACCAGCTCCTTCGGCTCAAACGGCTTTGTGAGGTAGTCATCTGCACCAAGCTCAAGACCTAAAACCTTATCGAAGGTTTCCGACTTGGCAGTAAGCATAATAATGGGTACGGTTGAGGTTTTGCGGATTTCTCTGCAAACCTGCCAACCGTCAGGCTCGGGAATCATAATATCGAGTATTATCATATCGGGGTTTTCCGACTTAAACTTTGACAAAGCATCACTGCCGTCTCTGGCGATTACAGTTTCAAAGCCTTCCTTCTCGAGATAAAGCCTTATTAGCTCAACTATATTACTTTCGTCATCAACTATAAGAATTTTACTACTCACCAAAAAGAAAACTCCTTTCGCAATATAATGTGAAAATAACCAAAGGGGAGGTTTGTCCGATTGCACAGCTAAAAAACCGCCGCACAGCCGGAATATACCCTCCCCCAATCGCCGATATTTATAAATTATCTCTGGACTCTGCCCGAACCGTCGCCGCCGACGAGGTTGTCAACATCTGCTCTTGAAACCATATTGAAATCGCCGGGGATTGTGTGCTTGAGCGCTGATGCAGCAACACCAAACTCAAGCGCTGACTTGAAGTCCTTGCCGCCCATAAAGCCGCAGATAGTCCCGCCGGCAAAGCTGTCGCCGCCGCCTACTCTGTCTACGATGGGGCTGATTCTGTATTCTCTTGAGTGATAGAACTCCTTGGTATCTCTTGAATAGATGCAAGCTGACCAGCCGTTGTCGGATGCTGAGTGGCTTACACGAAGTGACGAGATAACATACTCGAAGTT
>JAZRPK010000052.1:0-7340 GCA_045649145.1 Clostridia bacterium | reverse complement strand
GAAATCGTGTGCATCTGTCATAATAGTATGCCATCCGAACGCCTCAAACTTTTTGTCAATTGGAGTCGGGTTCATAACCTTGGTGATATCACCGTCAATCTGCAAGCCGTTAAAGTCAATAATTGCAGTAAGGTTGTCCAGCTTGTAGTGAGCAGCAAACATAGCCTGCTCCCAAACCTGACCTTCCTCAAGCTCGCCGTCGCCGAGAATGGTATATACTCTGTAATCTTTGTTATCAAGCTTTGCGGCAAGAGCCATACCGCCTGCTGCGGAAACGCCCTGACCGAGCGAGCCTGTTGACATATCAACGCCCGGAACCTTGTTCATATCAGGATGACCTTGCAGATAGCTGTCCACACGTCGAAAGGTTTTGAGGTCTTCTGTTGGGAAAAAGCCTCTTTCTGCCAGCACACTGTAGAGCGCCGGAGCAGTATGTCCCTTGGAAAGCACAAATCTGTCTCTATCCGGGTTTTTGGGATTTTTCGGGTCTATGTTCATTACCTCGAAATAAAGAAGGGTAAGTACATCTGCTATTGAAAGCGAACCGCCAGGATGTCCAGAGGCGGCATTATATACGGCTGTCAGGGCATTTCTTCTGGCCTTGTTTGCAATCAATGCAAGCTCGAGTCTTTTCTTTGAGTCCATTGTTCTTTTGTCCTTTCTTGTGGTTATATTGAATTCTCGTAAGCCGCACTCATAACGATATTTAGTCTGTCGGCATCATTATTAAGGAAAAGATATCCTATAAGTGCCTCAAACCCTGTCGCACGGCGGTAATCGGTAATGGATGCGTTTTTTGATGCGGTGGGGGATTTGGCATTTCTGCCACGCTTGTAAACGGCAAGCTCCTCCTCTTTGAGCATCTGTTCGATATTACCTATACTGCGGCTTTGCGCCTCTGCACTGACATAGCGGATTGCCGCTTTGTGCAGCTTGTATGCAGGCAGGTCGGGGTTTTCGGTTATAATCCTACTGCGCACATACTGCTCATATACGCTGTCGCCCATATAGGCAAGTACTAAAGGCGAATAATCGCACGCTCTTTTTTTGCTCATTTTATATATGACCATTTTACACCCGTTGGTGTATCCTTTAATTCAATATTCATTTCCTTAAGCTTGTCACGGATTGCATCCGCCTCGGCCCAGTTCTTCTCGGCACGTGCCTTTGCTCTTGCTTCTATCAGAGCATCAATTTCCTCGGGTGCGGCCTTTTCATCACGCTTTGCAAAAAGACCCAAAACGCCGCCCAGCTCGTCGATAAGAGCGAGGGTTTTGTCTATGACCTCTAAAGAGTTGTCGCCGTCTTTGGAAAGGCTGGTGTTTGCAGCATAGACTATATCAAATATTGCCGCCTCGGCATCGGCGGTATTTAGGTCATCGTCCATTGCGTCGATAAATTTCTGACGTATTTTGTCAAGCTCTGAAAGATAAGCCTCCTCCGCCTCGGTAGCAGCACGCTCTTTTGCACTCTTTTTAAGGAACTCGAGGTTATCTATACAGGTATAAACACGCTCAACAGCCGATTTCGCCTGCTCCATAAGCTCGTCGCTGAAATTGACAGGGTTGCGGTAATGAGCAGACAGCATAAAGAAACGGATAATCTCGTGGTCGTACTTTTTGGATATATCTCTTACGGTAAAGAAGTTGCCGAGAGATTTACTCATTTTCTGATTGTTTATATTAATGTAGCCGTTGTGCATCCAGTATCTTGCAAAGGTTTTGCAGTTAGCGCACTCGGACTGTGCAATCTCGTTTTCGTGATGCGGGAAAATCAAATCCTGACCGCCTGAATGAAGGTCTATTGTTTCGCCTAAGTATTTGTTCGCCATAGCCGAGCACTCGATGTGCCAACCCGGACGTCCCATACCCCACGGACTCTCCCACGCAGGCTCGCCCTCCTTTTGAGCTTTCCAGAGAGCAAAGTCCATTGCGTCCTCCTTTTGCTCGCTTATGTCAATTCTCGCACCTGCCTCCAAATCCTCTAAAGGCTGCTTTGACAGCTTGCCGTATTCGTCAAACTTTTTGGTGCGGAAGTAAACATTTCCGTCAACATTGTAGGCATAGCCTCTGTCCTCGAGCTTTTTGATGATTTCGATAATAGCGTCAATATTTTCGGTTGCTCGTGGGTGCACTGTTGCCTCTTTAATACCGAGAGCCTTTGCGTCGGTAAAGTATTCACCGATAAAACGCTCGGCAAGCTCTTTTACGGTAATACCCTCTTTGTTGGCACGGTTTATCATCTTGTCGTCTATGTCGGTAAAGTTTTGTACAAACTTAACCTTGTAGCCGCGATACTCAAGATAACGGCGCATAGTATCAAATATAATAAAAGGACGTGCGTTTCCGATATGGAAATAATCGTAAACGGTAGGACCGCAGGAGTACATCTTTACCTCATTTTTGTCGGCAGGGATAAACTCCTCTTTTTTTCTTGTCATTGTATTAAATATTCTCATTTATCTTCTCCTCAAGCTCTTTGAGCTTTTTCTCAAGATTTGCCATATGCACAGAGAGTGTGCACATCTGCGATGATACAGGGTCGGGAATGGTAATCTGGTCAAGGTCTGCATTTACTCTTATTCCCTCACGCTTTACAATGCGTGCAGGAACACCGACACAAGTTGAATCGGGAGGTACGGCGGATAAGACAACCGCACCTGCGGCGATTTTGGAATTATCTCCGACTGTAAAAGGTCCTAAAACCTTAGCACCGCTGCCAACCATTACGTTATTGCCGAGTGTGGGATGGCGTTTGCCTGTTTCCTTTCCCGTTCCGCCGAGTGTGACGCCCTGATAGATAGTACAGTCATCGCCGATAACAGTTGTTTCGCCTATTATAACCCCCATGCCGTGATCGATAAAAAGTCCCTTACCGATAACCGCACCCGGATGGATTTCAATTCCTGTCCAGAACCTTACCGTCTGCGACAGCCATCTGGCTAAAAATTTCATATTGTGTTTATACAGAAAGTGTGCCGGTCTGTGCCATAATACCGCCCATAAGCCGGGGTAGAGGAAGAATACCTCTGCAGCGTTGCGAGCCGCAGGGTCACGCTCAAGAACGGCCCTTACATCATATGCAATATTCCGAAAAAGCATTACCTACTCACCCTCTCTTAGTCACAATTACTTTAATTATACAATATTTTTTTGGTAATTACAACACCACAGCGAAAAAAAAGTATATTTGTAGATTTTTTTGAAAAGAAGGGCAAAGTTCGTGTATTAAAATGTGCAATTAGGCAAATTTTAACATTGTGTTAATTATTTTACTCTTACGTTGACTTTGGAAATAATAGTGATATAATATTTAGGTAAAAATTGGAGCTGAGTCTGCCCTTTGGGGCAGCTTAAGGAGAGGAATATATGATAAGAAGACTGGCAAAAAGCATAAGAGAATACAAGCTGCCGTCGGTGCTGACATCGCTGACTGTCGCACTCGAGGTTGTACTGGAGGTTATAATACCGCTTTTGATGGCAGACCTTGTGGATAAGGGAATAGATGCAGGCAATATGAATGTGCTTATTAAATACGGCGTCACGCTTGTAATCGCTGCAATAGCATCGTTGTTTTTTGGTGTTGTGGCGGGAAAATGCGCTGCAACGGCGTCGTGTGGCTTTGCTAAAAATTTGCGCCGTGATATGTATTATAATGTGCAGAACTTTGCCTTTTCCAATATTGATAAGTTTTCCACAGCGAGCATTGTGACCAGAATTACAACGGACGTTACCAACTTGCAGATGGCATATCAGATGATAATAAGAATGGCAATCCGTTCGCCGTTTATGATGCTCTTTTCGCTGTTTGCGGCGTTTAGTATTAACGCAAAGCTGTCGCTTATATTCCTTGCCTCAATACCTGTGCTTGGAATAGGCTTGTGGCTTATAATGAGCAGCGCACATCCGACCTTTGAACGTGTCTTTAAGACATATGACCGCTTAAACGGCGTTGTTCAGGAGAATTTAAGAGGTGTTCGTGTAGTTAAAACCTTTGTGCGTGAGGATTTTGAGAAAAAGAAATTCGGCTCGGTATCGGAAAAGATTTATTCCGATTTCTCAAGGGCGGAAAAGCTTTTGGCACTAAACGGCCCTTTGATGCAGTTTTGTATGTATGTAAGTATGCTCTTTATATCCTGGCTGGGCGCAAGGGCAATCGTTTTTGCTGCGGGCGCTGCGGGCGGGCTTACTACGGGTGAGCTGATGGGTCTTATAACCTATGCAATGCAGATACTAAACAGCCTTATGATGATTTCTATGGTATTTGTTATGATTACCATATCCAGAGCATCAGCTAAGCGTATATGCGAAATTCTTTCCGAACAAAGCGATATCAAATCTCCCGAAAATGCCGTAACAGAGGTTGAAGACGGCTCGGTTAGCTTTGAAAACGTTTACTTTTCCTACGGAAAAAAGCGTGATAAATATGTACTTGATAATATAAACCTCGATATAAAATCGGGCGAAACGATAGGAATAATCGGCGGTACAGGCTCATCAAAGTCGAGTCTGGTGCAGCTTATCCCGAGGCTCTACGATGTCAATGAGGGCAGCGTTAAGGTGGGCGGAAAAGATGTACGTGAATATGACATAGAGTCTTTGAGAGATTCGGTGGCGGTTGTATTGCAGAAGAACACGCTTTTCTCGGGTACAATAAAGGAAAACTTAAGATGGGGCAACGAAAACGCAACCGACGAGGAAATAGAAAGAGTATGTAAGCTTGCACAGGCTGACGGTTTTATAGCCGAAATGCCCGACGGCTATGACACATATATCGAGCAGGGCGGCACTAATGTGTCGGGCGGACAAAAGCAAAGACTCTGTATTGCCAGAGCACTTATCAAAAAGCCGAAAATTCTTATTCTTGACGATTCTACCAGCGCTGTTGACACCAAGACAGACGCACTCATCCGCCGTGCCTTTGCCGAGGAAATTCCCGATACCACCAAATTTATTATCGCACAGAGAATTTCGTCGGTAGAGGACGCTGACAGGATAATAGTAATGGAAGACGGCAGAATTACCGACGTCGGAACACATAGTGAACTCATAGAAAAGAGTGAAATATACAAGGAAATTTACCTGTCACAGCAGAAGGGAGGCGATGAGAATGAATAAAAGACCTCCTCTAAATGCAAAGCCCGGAAAGATTGATAAAAAAACCGTTCAAATGCTCTTTTCGTATATCGGTAAATATAAGGTTAGGTTGCTGATTGTATTTATATGTATCATAATAAGCGCAGCAGCCAGCGTAAGCTCATCGCTGTTTTTGAAAACGCTGATAGACGATTATATTACGCCAATGCTTTTGACGGGAAGCACCGACTTTTCCGGTCTTGTTGCTGCAATAGCCGCAATGGGCGTGCTTTTTGCGGCGGGAATAGTTGCGACTTATGCCTATAACAGAATTATGGTCACCATTTCACAGGGCACACTAAAGGCAATCCGTGATGATATGTTCTCGCATATGCAGACACTTCCTGTTAGGTACTTTGACACCCATACAAACGGCGACATAATGAGTTTTTATACCAATGATACCGACACCTTAAGACAGATGATTTCGCAGAGTATTCCTCATGCAATATCATCGATTATTACAATTGTGGCTGTTGTTGTATCAATGCTGTCTTTAAGCCTGTGGCTGACTGCAATCACACTCGTGCTGGTAGCGGTTATCTTAAGAATGATAAAGAAAATCACCGCAAACAGCAGTAAGTATTTTATCCATCAGCAAAAGGCAGTTGCCGACCTTAACGGCTATGTTGAGGAGATGATAAACGGACAAAGAGTTATCAAGGTCTTCTGCTATGAGGATAATGCAAAAAAGGATTTTGACGTTAGAAATGAGCAGCTTTGCAGCGATAACACCAAGGCTAATAGCTTTGCCAATATTTTAGGCCCTGTTACTAACAATATGGGCTATGTGCTTTATGTTTTGCTTGCGGTGTTTGGCGGCTTTATGGCGATAAACGGTGTCTGGAATGTAAGCATTACAGGCACAGGTGTTGTTACACTCGGTATGATTGCGTCATTCCTTCAGCTTTCCAGAAGCTTTATTATGCCGATTAACCAGGTATCACAGCAGATAGCGTCTATTGTAATGGCTTTTGCCGGTGCAGGCAGAATATTCAGCTTAATAAGCGAGGAGTCGGAAACTGATAACGGCTATGTAACGCTTGTAAATGCTACCAAGAAAAACGGAACTCTCGAAGAAACCGACGAGAAAACAGGACTTTGGGCGTGGAAGCACCCCCACTCTGACGGCACCATTACCTACACAGAGCTTGGCGGTGAGGTTGAGCTTGACGATGTTGATTTCGGGTATACAGATGAAAAAATCGTTTTGCATAATATATCTATTCACGCAAAAAAAGGTCAGAAGATTGCCTTTGTAGGTGCGACGGGTGCTGGTAAGACAACCATTACAAACCTTATAAACCGTTTTTATGACATAGACGATGGCAAAATCCGTTATGACGGCATCAATATAAATAAGATAAAAAAACCTGATTTAAGACGCTCGCTGGGTGTGGTACTGCAGGAGGTAAATCTCTTTACCGGTACGGTTATGGAAAATATCCGTTACGGCAGACCTGATGCTACCGACGAAGAATGTATTGCAGCGGCAAAGCTTGCAAATGCCGATGGCTTTATCCGTATGCTGCCTGACGGATACGATACTATGATTGACAGCGGTGCAAGCGGTCTTTCCCAAGGTCAGCGCCAGCTTATATCAATTGCAAGAGCGGCAGTTGCCGACCCGCCCGTTATGATTCTTGACGAGGCGACCTCATCTGTAGATACACGAACAGAGGAGATAGTTCAGCGTGGTATGGACGGACTTATGTACGGCAGAACTGTGTTTGTAATTGCGCACCGACTTTCCACCGTCAGAAACTCTGACGTCATAATGGTCTTAGACCACGGCAGAATAATTGAGAGTGGAAGTCACGACGAATTGATTGCACAAAAGGGCAAATATTATCAGCTTTACACGGGTGCATTTGAAATGGAATAGACATATCGATATGCTTGCATCTTTTGACAATGATTTTTTGGGGTTGATACTTGGTATCAACCCCATTTTATTATTTTTTTGCAAAAAATTGATGCAATCTTGATTAAAATATTGTATAATAGAGGAAAATGGAGATTGATGAGAGGACTTTGATTATGTTCGAAAATGATTGGGACGGACTTTTAGCCGACGAATTTGAAAAGGATTATTATAAACAGCTTGCCGCTTTTCTAAGCGAAGAGTACAAAGAGCATACAGTATATCCGGAAAAGAATGATGTATTTAATGCCTTAAAGCTGACTGCATACTCTGATGTCAGG
>JAZRPK010000051.1:0-20419 GCA_045649145.1 Clostridia bacterium | reverse complement strand
TCCAGCTCGGAGTACCATCGTACGTCGTCGCTGACCTGTCGGCTGACCTATGCACGCCTATATTTCTGATAATACGGCACATCTCAACCTCCCGCCAGCTCGGGAGCTTTACAGAACTGAAAATATGATAGCACACGGCTTATAGAAAGGAAGTAACCAAATGAATTATCAAAAATACCGAAAGCAATACCACAGCGTGCCGATGGAAACGCGTGACTGGCCGTCTAAGGAAATTACACACGCGCCCGTATGGTGCAGCGTCGATTTGCGTGACGGAAATCAGGCACTTTATTCACCTATGACAATTGACGAAAAGCTTGAGTTCTTTAGCTTTTTGGTAAAGCTTGGAATTAAAGAAATTGAGGTAGGTTTCCCTGCTGCGAGCGGTACGGAATTTGAGTTTGTACGCCGCCTGATTGACGAAAACCTTATCCCTGACGATGTTACCATTCAGGTTCTTACACAGGCGAGAGAACATATCATCAAGCGTACAATCGAGGCTTTGCAGGGTGCAAAGAATGCGATTGTACATATCTATAACTCAACTTCAACCTTGCAAAGAAAGGTAGTATTTCGCAAGGAGAAGGACGAGATTAAACAGCTTGCGATAGACGGTGCTAAGCTGGTGGTTGATTTGGTGGATAAGAGCCTTGACGGCAATATCCGCTACGAGTATTCGCCCGAGAGCTTTACCTGTACAGAGCCCGATTACGCAGTTGAGGTATGTAACGCTGTTTTGGACGTCTTTAAGCCGACTAAGGACAGAAAGGCTATCATAAACCTCCCGTCTACCATTGAGGTTGCAACTGCTAATGTCTATGCCGACCAGATTGAGTATGTGCACAAAAGGCTCAAATACCGTGATGCCGTAGAAATCAGCGTGCACGCACATAATGACAGAGGTACGGGCGTTGCATCTACCGAGCTTGCACTTTTAGCAGGTGCGGACAGGGTAGAGGGTACACTTTTCGGTAACGGCGAGCGTACGGGAAATGCCGATATTATAATGATTGCTCTTAATATGTTCTGTCAGGGCATAGACCCCGAGCTTAATATCGACAACATCGACGAGATAATCG
Source organism: Clostridia bacterium (assembly GCA_045649145.1). Classification (GTDB taxonomy): domain Bacteria; phylum Bacillota; class Clostridia; order UBA1381; family UBA1381; genus HGM11525. Next base: position 19,340 of record JAZRPK010000051.1, on the reverse strand, counting down.
AGAAGTTTGAGAAATTCAATAAAATCCCCATAAGCCCCAGACACCCCTATGCAGGCGAAATGGCATATGTTGCCTTTTCAGGCTCGCATCAGGACGCAATCAAGAAAGCTATGGCTGCATATGAGGAGGCGGGCGAGAAGATTTGGGAAAACCCGTATCTCACAATCGACCCGACCGATATCGGCAGAAAGTACGAGCCGATTGTAATTAACTCGCAGTCGGGCAAGGGCGGTGTAAGCTATGTAATGGAAAAGAAGTTCGGCTACACCATTCCGCCTATGATGGTTGCAGAGTTTTCCAAGCATATTACCGAGCTTTCGGATAAAAAGCAGACAGTGCTTGAGCCTGAGGAGATTTATGCCGCATTTAAGGACGATTATATCAATAAAGCACCTGTGTGGCTTAAGTCTTACCGCAGTGGCGTAGAGGATAATATTACTACAATTTCTGCTGATATTGAGTATAACGGCAAGGAAATCACCATTGACGGCACAGGAAACGGACCTCTTGACGCACTTAGCAACGCACTTTCATCACTTTTGGGCATGAAATTCAATGTTGTATCATACACACAGCACGATTTGGAGCGTAAGTCATCTTCAAAGGCGGTCAGCTATATTTGCATAAGTGTTGATGAGAAGAAATATTGGGGAGTGGGAGTTGACACCAACATCTCAACCTCGTCTATCTATGCACTTATAAGTGCGGTTAACAAGGCAAAGAAATGATAAAAAGGAACGCTTAATAAAGCGTTCCTTTTTTAGCTATCGTTTATAATTGTGCCTTTGATGCAAGCTCTTCCCACAAAGCATAAGTATCTTGCAATTCTTTTTCCAAAGCGGAATTTTGGTCGGAGATTTCGGCAGCTTTGAGGTAGTCGGTTGCTATGTCTTCGCTTGCGAGAAGATTGTTGTTCTCCTCAATTTTCTCTTCCAGCTCGGCTATTTTATCCTCTGTACGTTTTAGGTCATTTTCGAGCTTTCTACGCTCCGCCTGTAGCTGTTTTCTCAGCTTGTACTCCTCGCCGCCGCTTTTTGTTTGCGCTTTTTCTTCGCTTTGCGCACCTTGCGATGTGTGCTTTTCGAGGAAATAATCATATCCTCCCGCATAAGAGGTTGAGCCGTTTTCGTCCATATAAACCACCCTTGTTGCAAGACGGTTTATAAAATATCTGTCATGGCTTACGGCGAGAATTGTACCCTCGAAACCTGATAATGCCTCCTCGAGTGCCTCTCTCGCATCAATGTCCAGATGGTTGGTTGGCTCGTCGAGGATAAGGAAATTGACATCACGAAGTGCCAACTTTGTGAGCTCCACCCTTGCCCTCTCGCCGCCCGAGAGCTTCTCAATTTCACGCAAAACCTCTTCGCCCCGAAACAAAAATGCTGCGAGTGCGTTTCTGACCTCTGTTTCGGTAAGGCGCGGGAACTCGTCCCAAATCTCGTCTATAATCCTCTTGTGCGGAGAAAGACTCTCTTGCAGCTGGTCATAGTAGCCGATTTTAATGTTTGCACCGTTTGTAATAGTGCCACAGTCGGCGTCTAACATCTCGAGTGCAATTTTAAGGAGTGTTGTTTTGCCGCAGCCGTTTGCACCGAGCAAAAACACCCTCTCGCCACGCTTTATGTGTATATTAAAATTCTTAAAAATCCGCTTGTCACCAAAGCTCTTGGCGATGTTTTCTAAAATCAGTACATCATCACCGCCACCCGAAAAGCCGCCAAAGCTGAAAACAGCACGTTTTTCCGCCTTGTCGGGAGTTATAAGCGAGCTTTTAAGCTTATCGACAATCTTCTGCTTGCTTTCGGCGGTTTTGATGTTCTTTTCCCTGTTCCATCTGCGCTGCTGCTCGATTATGCCCTCAAGGCGTTCAATCTCGTTCATTGTATTGTCAAAGCTTCTCTGCTCTGTAATACGCTCCACCTCACGCTGTTTGGAGAAGGCGGAATAGGGGAGATTCATCGAATGAAACCGCTTGCTTTCCAAAGAAAAGGTGCGGTTTGTAACCCTGTCCAAGAAATATCTGTCGTGCGAAATTATAAGAAATGCCGAGCGTGATGTGGATATAAAATCCTCCAGCCAACGTATAGAGCCAATATCCAGATGGTTGGTCGGCTCGTCCAAAAAGAGCAGATTACAGTCGGACAGGAGTATTTTTGCCAATGCGACTCTTGTTTTCTGCCCGCCTGAGAGGGTGGAGGTGCGCTTTTTAAGCTCTTCCTCCGAAAAGCCCAACCCGATAAGAGTTGCACGAATTCTGCTCTTGTAGGTGTAACCGCCTATTTCGCCGTAACGCTCGGAAAGTCTGCTCTGGCGGGCGATTAAATCCTCGTCGCCTGCACGTGTGCCTTCGAGGTCAATGCGGATATCCTCCAATTCTTCTTCTATGGCTACTTGCTCCTTGAATACCGATAAAAGCTCGTCGGTCAGCGTGCAATCAGAGTCGCTGCACGCATACTGCTCAAGGTATCCGATTTTTGTGTATTTGTTCTTAAAAACATCGCCGCTGTCCGCACTTTGAGTTCCCATCAGAATTTTGACAAGAGTGGATTTTCCTGCACCGTTAGCGCCTACAAAGCCAATCTTGTCGCCGTCATCAATCGAAAAGCTGACATTTTCGAACAGCACCTCGTCGGCAAAGCTTTTGCTTAGCGAATTAACACTTATTAACACAGTTTATTAGTTTCCTTTCATCGGCTCTATGTAATCGTGAAGTATCGAAAAGCCGTAATAGAGGTCGGGGCACCATTTTCCGCCAAGCTCCTCTAAAAGCTTGACCGTACCTGCCCACGGCATTGATTTAACAGACTTGTATCTGCCGTGAGTTTCGCCCACAGGTGTAGTGCCAAGGTATGCTGTCATATGATTAAAGTGCGCACGCACGCCGTCATCCTGAGTTTCAAAGCTTTCGTGGTCCTCGGTTGCGTCGCCTGTTGCGCCGTATTTCTTAATTCCCGCAAAGTTATTTTGCTCGGGCAGTACCGCACCGCCGTATTTGCCAAAGCCCGTTTCCTTTGCCGACTGAGCATAGAGAATGTCGGGGCGGATGTTGGTAATCTCGCCGTATTTCCAGTAGATTTCGGCAGCAGCAATAAAGCTTTCGGTTGCACCACGTTTTTGTGCCCAAGCTTGCGCCTGTTCCAAGGATACCTCAGGCTCGCCAAACATTGATGTCTTGGACTGTATTACACCAAGCTCTTTGGGGTCAATTTTCATAGTGCCGTATTTGACCGATATTGCTCTGTAGAGGAATGAACAAGCCTCTGCACGTGTGAGATTTCTTTCGGGATATAACATTCCGTCCGAGCCTGACATCAAGCCACGCTCAACAGCTACTGTTAAAAGCTTTTTATACTTGGAAGTAACATCAATGCTGTCGGGGAAGTTAAAGTCAAGAAGATACGGATTTCGCTGATAACCGCCCGTCATACCATAAGCAAGTATCATAGTAGCACAAAATTCCTCGCGCGAAACGAGCTCTGTCGGGTTAAGCTGTGATTGCGCCACGCCGCCAAAAAGCTTGGGAGCAATTGCACTTACATAGCCATAACTCCAACGCTCAGGAGAAAGGTCATCAAATACAGGCTCTAAAGTGGTGTCAGGCTCAATCCCAAAGCTGTCACAGAGCATTTTTGCCATCTGCTCGCGGGTCAAGTTGTCGCCGAGAGCAAGGTCGCCGTCCTCCATTCCGCTCAGGATATTTTTTTCGACACAAAAGTTAACCGCCCCTGTTGCCCAACCGTAGTTTGCACTTGCAACAGTACCGAATATGAGTGCTGTTGCGGATAGTATAGATATAAGTTTCTTGTTCATAGTTATTCTCCCTAAACAGTAATACATAGTAATTATATAATGATAGACGAAAAAAAGCAAGTAACAGTTTCATAACAAAAAAACAGCGGAGCTACCGCTGTTTTGGTATCAATTATGATATTTTGCACCTTGCATAGTGTTTCTTCTTACCATTTCCTTATCAATTTCGTTAAGGACAACAAATTTTTTAAGACTCCACAAGGGCGCAATAAGACTATCCCTCGCACCGTCGCCCGTCAAGCGCTGGACGGTAGTTTCGGGCGGGAGAAGCTCTAAGGAATCTACAATCACCTTGACATACTCCGAAAGCTCCATACACCGAAATTCGCCATTTTCGTACTCGTTCGCCATTTTAGTCCCCTTTAATATATGCAGAAGATGCAGCTTTACGCACTCGGGCTTTAATGACGCGACCTTTTTGACGCTTTTAAGCATCATATCGTGCGTTTCCCCGGGAAGTCCCATTATAAGATGCACACAGACATTTATACCCCGTGCTTTAAGACGCATATAGCAGTCCTCAAATTCGCTGTATGTGTGACAACGGTTTATCCTGTCACCCGTTTCGTCAAATATACTTTGCAAACCCAGCTCCACCAAAAGATATGTACGATTGTTAAGCTCTGAAAGATAGTCTAAAACCTCGTCAGATATGCAGTCGGGCCTTGTTGATATTGCAAGCCCCACTACATTTTCCTGCGACAGAGCCTCCTCATATAGTGCCTTTAGCTTAGAAAGCGGTGCATAAGTGTTGGTGTTTGCCTGAAAGTATGGTATGTATTTGGTATTCTGCCACTTATTGCTCATTTTAGCGGCGATTTTACGGAACTGGTCGGTGACGCTCTCGGCAGGAGAGCCGGCAAACTCGCCGCTTCCGCCTAAGCAGTAGCTGCAGCCGCCGACTCCCTTTGTGCCGTCTATGTTCGGACAGGTAAAACCGCCGTTTAGAGCGATTTTTGTGACCTTAGAGCCGAACTTATTTTGCAAAAACCAATTCCACGTGTGATATCTCTTGTTATCGAGAGAATAGGGAAATGGATTATACATATCTTAATAGTTTTCTTCGTTAATCTTAAAGTAGCTTCTCGGATGAGCACACACCGGACAAAGCTGAGGTGCTTCCTTAGCGGTGTGGAGGTGTCCGCAGTTCATACACTTCCATACAACAACGTCGTCCTTTTTGAACACAATGCCTCTTTCGAGGTTGTCCAAAAGCTTTGTGTAACGCTCGTCGTGATGCTTTTCTATTAAAGCAACACCCTCAAAAAGCTCTGCAATCTCGCCGAAGCCTTCTTCTCTTGCCGTTTCAGCAAAGCCCTTGTACATTTCTACCCACTCGTAATGCTCGCCTGCTGCTGCAGCTTTTAGGTTTTCTTCGGTATCGTTGATGCCGTCTAAGAGCTTAAACCAGATTTTTGCGTGCTCCTTTTCATTGTCTGCAGTTTCGGTAAATATTTCAGCTATCTGGTTATAGCCGTCCTTTTTTGCCTTTGATGCGAAGTAGGTGTACTTGTTACGAGCCATCGACTCGCCTGCAAATGCCGCATGCAGATTGTCCCATGTTTTTGAGTTTTTAAGATCCATTTTTCTTGTTCTCCTTTCTGTTTATACCAGCTTTGCACCTAAATCCCTGCCGCCGAGCAGATGAAAATGCAGATGTCCGACCGTCTGACCGCCGTCCTTGCCGCAGTTGTTAATGATGCGGTATCCGCTTTCAAAAATGCCGAGCGATTTTGCAATTTCGGGAATATGTGCAAAAATATGCGCAATATATTTAGCGTCCTCTGTACCAATTTCGTTTGCAGAGGCTATATGCTTTTTAGGAATTATAATAACGTGAACAGGAGCCTGCGGCTCTATGTCATAAAACGCCTTAATCATATCGTCCTCGTAGACTGTCTTTGAGGGGATATCACCGTTTATTATACCGCAAAAAATGCAATCCATATTAAAGCCCTCCGTTAAATTCCTTCGTACATACCGCTTTCCATCAGCTTTGCGATAGCAGCACGTACCGAATCTGTGTCCTCCTTGTAGGTTACGCCGTACCAACGCTCGTCGGTGGGGAGTACACTTACCTTTTCATCATACTTTTTAATCATTGTGTCAACAACCGACGGAATATAGAATTCCTGCTTTTTGGTGTCGGAAACATTGTCCAAAAATTCCTTAAACTGTACCTCAATCTCGTCGAAAATTGACGGCTTAAAGCCCCACAGGTTCATCGAAACAAATGAATCCATCGGGAACTCGCTGTTTTTGTCAAGAGATGTATGCTCTGTAACGCTCTTAAGAAGACCGCCCTCAACCTCGCAGATGCCTCGTGAAACGGTGCCGTTTTCGGTAAGAGTGTTGCCCAGCTTGTAGCCGACCATAGATGTACCGCCGCCGTTTGCAAGATGTGAGCCTATTGCCTCAAAAGCACCTCTGCCGTAAAAATCGTCAGCGTTTATAACAGCAAACGGAGTAGCTACCTTATCCCTTGCACAAAGTATTGCGTGTCCTGTGCCCCAGGGCTTTTCTCTGCCCTCAAAGCTGTAGCCTTCGGGAAGAGCGTCTACCTCCTGAAAAACGTAGTCAACATCGCAAAGCTTTTCTATTCTCTTGCCGACAACCTCACGAAAGTCATCCTCAATCGCCTTTTTTATAATAAATACAGTCTTGCCAAATCCTGAACGAACTGCGTCATAAATCGAGTAATCGAGTATAATCTCGCCGTTCGGGCCTACAGGCGCCAGCTGCTTTAATCCTCCAAAACGGCTGCCCATACCTGCTGCCATTACTACCAATGAAATTTTTTCCACTTTTAACTACCCCTTTCGGTTATATACTACCACAATTATATAATGTTTTCGGGGGTTTTTATTTGGACAAAAAGGCGAGGCATTTAGACAATCGGGCATATTTGCCATTTATAAAGCAGACCTGACCTTTTGGGTGCGGGGCCTGCTTTATAAGAGAGGATTACATCATAAAGAAATAGCTGAAAACTCCTGCCGCTACCGAGGCGCATATTCCGTAAACTATAACGGGACCTGCTATTGTAAAAAGCTTGGCTCCGACACCCATCACCAATCCCTCGCTTTTTGCCTCGATAGAGCTTGATGCGACAGCGTTGGCAAAACCCGTTATAGGAACAAGGGTGCCTGCGCCTGCGTGCTTTGCGAGCTTGGGGTATAGCCCGAGGCCTGTAAAGAGCATACTTAAAAATATCAGAGTAACCGAAACGAGTGCTCCTGCGTCCTCTTTGCCCATACCGAAGCTCTGATACAGTTTCGAAAAGACTTCGCCAAGAGTACAGATTGCACCGCCGACTAAAAACGCCTTTACACAGTTTTTGACAATTGGCGAGCGGGGTGCTTTTTTATCGGAATATTTTTTGTAGCTTGATGCGTCCATACCACATTCCTCCTTTTTCGGTATTATTTCCCGAAGGTTAGCGGTTCATACGCATAAAATCCTTTTTAAGACGGCTTATAATTCGCTTTTCAAGCCTTGATATGTAGGACTGTGAAATGCCTAAAAGGTCGGCAACCTCCTTTTGAGTCCGCTCCTTTATACCGCCAAGTCCGAATCTCAGGCGCATAATCTGCTGTTCTCTGTTTGAAAGATGGGATATTGCGTCGTCTAAAAGCTGGCAATCGACCTCGTGCTCTATATTTCTGCAGATGACATCGTTGTCGGTGCCGAGTATATCCGAGAGCAAAAGCTCGTTTCCGTCCCAGTCGACATTGAGCGGTTCGTCTATCGAAACCTCTACGTGCCTGCTTTGATTTTTCCTTAAGTACATAAGAATTTCGTTCTCGATACAGCGTGAGGCGTAGGTTGCGAGCTTTATATTCTTTTCGGGACGGAAGGTGTTTATCGCCTTTATAAGCCCGATTGTGCCGATGGATATTAAGTCCTCGACATAGACGCCCGTATTTTCAAACTTGCGTGCTATATAAACTACAAGCCGCAGATTATGCTCTATGAGGCTCTTTTTTGCGCTGTCCTCGTCTATGTGCAGCAAAAGTCCCTGTTCCTCCTCCTTGGAAAGCGGTGCGGGCAAGGTGTCGGCCCCGCCTATATATAAAAGCTCGTTTCCGTCCCCTCCCAAAAATACAATAATTCTGCGAAAAAGTCCCAATAAGGTCATTTTAGTACTTCCTTTCTCTTTTATTAAATCATTGTGCTGTGCAGCACAATGCTGTCGGCGAGTCGGTTTTCGCTGATGCCCAGTATAACATCGTCATAACGTCTGCCGTCAATTTTGGCATAATCAAGCTTAATTCCGAGCATCACACCGCCTGCCGCACCGCTAAAGGGAATTGAAACAATTTTGTTGATATCTGCCCATTCGCTTATGTTAGAGGGGGTTGCGTCAGGCGAAACAAGCTTTTTTAATGCACGTTCGTCTGCTATTATTACGCTTGCTCCGTTGTCGCCGACAATCAGGCGGTTGCCGCTGTCATAAAAGCCGTTTGCACGGATTTTTCTGCCGCAAAAGCACAGCTCTGAGGGGAGATAGCGTGAATAGATGCGCGACTTTATCAGCGACAGACCGCACAGAATAAGGCACGCCGTGCCAAAAACCGTCAAGAGCATACGGCATATTCCCGCATTTGTGCCCGCTAATTCCACTCCGCCCGAAAGGAGCATTGCCGACATACAAAAAACTGCCGCCGCACGCAAAATCTCTTTTGTCCCTGCAGGTAGATACGCCAAAGCAGCAATAGCCGCCGCACCCAAAAGCTTTGCCACAAAGGAACTCATAAACCAAAACTCAGGCAAAACCGCCGCCACGCCGTAAAGACCGCCTAACACAGCAGCCGTTATACGTCGCCACAAAGGTATCCTGCGGTACACGGTCGACGATAGCCACAGGCACAAAAAATCGCCGAAAAAATTAATAAGAAAAACCAAATCTATGTAAACAGTCATAGCATTCACCGCCAAACAAGTAGTACAGTTATTATTGTAGCAGAGGATGGGTGTGTTTTCTGTCGAAGTGTAAGACCTGTTTGCTAAAATTGTGCGACAAAATCTGTCAGACATTTTATGAACAAAGATTAAACTTTTTAAGATAATCGGTCAAAACTGTTGAAAAACTGCTCGTAAAAGGGTATAATTATAAATAAGAATGTATTATGGGGGAGGTAGGCGGAATGTTCGGATATATCGTACCTGCACCCGATGCGCTGTCAGATGATGACAGGGAGCTGTTTCGAAGCTTTTACTGCTCGCTCTGCCGTGAAATAGGCAAGAGGTCTCAGCTTTCAAGGCTGTCTTTAAGCTATGATATGACATTTCTTGCGATTTTAATATCCTCGCTGATGGACGAAGAGCCTGTTTGGGAAAAGGCTGTAAGATGTCCGCTGCACCCTATGAAAAAAACACCTTATATAACGGGAGATGCGATTTCGTATGCAGCGGATATGAGTGTTGTTTTGATTAAGGCAAAGCTTGATGACGATGCACGTGACGAAAAAAATCCCATCTGCAGTATTGCAAATGCACTTATAAGGGAGAATATAACTGGCATTGATGCGGCAAAGGCTGCGGTTTTTGAGTGCCTTTCGGAGCTTGCCGCAATAGAAGAAAATAATATAAAAAATCCCGATGCGGCTGCCGATTGCTTTGCGCGGCTTTGCGGTGAGATGTTTAAGCTCTCTCCTGCACCCGAAAGTGAGAAAAAGGCTCTTTATTGGCTCGGATATAACTTAGGGCGTTGGATTTATCTTACCGACGCATATCAAGACCTTGACCACGATATAAAAAAGAACAGCTACAATCCGTTTGCCGACGGTCAAGCTGCAGAACAAATAAGAGAACGTGACGGCGATGAGATTACTGCGATGCTTGACTTTACACTGGCGGAGGCGGCTGCGGCATTTGATTTGCTGTCTGTTAAAAGATACAAGACTCTTTTAGAGAATATAATATATATTGGACTCCCTGCACGGCTTTTAGAGGCCTTGTCGGGCAAAGAAAGGAAAAAGAGGGTATGAACCCATATCAGGTTTTGGGCGTGAGTCCTAACGACGATGAGGAAACTATTAAAAAAGCATACAGAAATCTGGTTAAGAAATACCACCCCGACCGCTATGCCAACTCACCTCTTGCCGAAGAGGCAAGTGAGAAGCTTAAAGAAATAAATCTTGCCTATGACATCATAACGGGCAAGGCACAGCCGACGGGCAACACCAACCGTACTTCAGGCGGTTACAGTGGTTATGGCGGTTACAGCACTAATTTTGAGGTAAGCTTTCAGAGTGTGCGGATGCTTATTACAATGCATATGACCGACGCTGCCGAGCAAATGCTCGAAAAGCTGCCGAAAACTGCTGAATGGTATTATCTAAAGGGTGTAATATATATGAACCGTGGCTGGTACCAGAACGCAAAGGAGAATTTTGATATAGCCTGTGCGATGGACCCCGGTAACAGCGAATACGCTAATGCCAGAGAGAATTTTTCTGCACGAAGTACCACCTATCACAGCTACGGTACGAGGATAAACCCGCTTGCCTGCTGTATGGCAAGTCTTTGCTGTTCGCAAGTTTGCTGCGGAGTAAGGTTTATGCCGTGTTTCTGTTATTGTTAAATATATCTGATGAAAGGGATAAATATATGAAAAAGCAACATATAACCTCAATAGGAGGTCAGGCGATAATCGAGGGCGTTATGATGAGAGGCCCCTTTAAGACCGCAATGGCGGTAAGAAAGCCTGACGGCGAGATAGAATGCCGTGTGGACGAAAACGGCTCTAAAACCCGTCCCCAATTCTGTAAACTTCCGATAATAAGAGGCTGTGTCAATTTTGTTGACAGTCTGGTTATCGGAATGAAGGCGCTGATGTACTCGGCGGAGTTTATTGACATCGAGGACGAGGAGGAGAGCGAGAGCAAATTCGACCGTTGGCTGGAGGATAAGCTCGGTGACAAGATAAAGGACGTTGTCATTTACTTTTCCATTTTCCTGTCGATTATTCTAAGCGTAGGTCTTTTTATACTTTTGCCCACCGTTGTGACAAGAGGCATCGAATGGCTGTTTTCAATAACACCCTTTGCAGGTGCGGCAGGTACACGTGTATTTACAAGTGTGTGCGAGGGTATTGTGCGTATGGCTATTTTCCTCGGCTATCTGGCGCTTGTTTCGCAGATGTCCGATATAAAAAGAGTGTTCGGATACCACGGTGCAGAGCATAAGACAATTGCCTGCTATGAAAGCGGCGACGAGCTTACTGTGGAAAATGTCAAGAAATACACACGTTTTCACCCCAGATGCGGCACGAGCTTTCTGCTATTTGTTATGATAATCAGTATAATTTTATTCTCGCTTTTGCCGCGTACAGGTATAATTCTGCGTATGGTGATGCGACTGGCGCTTTTGCCGGTGGTTGCGGGACTTTCCTACGAGGTGATAAAGCTTGCAGGCCGTTATCAAAAAGGCTGCATCAAGATATTAACCAAGCCGGGACTATGGCTGCAAAGACTTACCACCAGAGAGCCTGACGAATCACAGATTGAGGTTGCAATTCGGTCGATGCAAGCTGTTATCCCCGAAAAATCGGAGGATGACGAATGGTAATCCGTGAGCTTTTGAAGGAAACGGCAAAGGCGCTTGAGGGTATGGATAACCATATGTTCGAGGCACATCTTCTGGTACGCAGTATACTTAAAATGTCGCCGATGGATTTGGTTCTGTCGCACACAAAAGAGGTACAGGAAAGTGATATTGAGTCTGTCCGCTTAGCTGTTATAAGACGCAAAAACGGCGAGCCGCTGCAGTATATTTTAGGCACGCAGGAGTTTATGGGTACTGAATTTGATGTGGAAAGAGAAGTTCTGATACCACGTGCCGATACAGAAACGCTTGTTGAAACGGTGCTAAGGCATCTTGGGAAAAAGGGTGCGAGCGTGCTTGATATCGGTTGCGGTACAGGCTGTGTGGGACTCTCGATTGCATATCATAATAAAAGGGTATATTCAAGGGGCGTAGATATTTCTGACGCTGCACTCGCCCTTTCAAGACGTAATGCCGAAAAGCTTAATCTTACCGACAGAGCGGATTTTGTAAAGGCGGATATCCTTTCGGAGCATCTTTCGGGCAAATATGACGTTATAGTATCCAATCCGCCGTACATAAGAAGTAGCGTGATACCCACGCTTATGCGTGAGGTGCAGTTTTATGAGCCGCATCTTGCCCTCGACGGCGGTGATGACGGACTTAAATTTTACCGCAGGATAATTTCCGAGGCAAAGACGCTGCTTAACGAAAACGGACTCCTTGCCTTTGAGATAGGCTTTGACCAGGGGGAAGAGGTTTCTTCTCTTATGAGCGAGAGCTTTGCTGATGTGAGAGTCATTAAGGATTTATGTAATAATGACCGTGTTGCAGTAGGAATACTTAAATGTTAAATTTTGATTACCTGTATTGACATATCAACAGCATATCAGTATAATGGAAAATGGAGGGATTTGTATGAGTATGCATAAGATTGTCGGTCTTTATGTTGACTTGGGTTACAAGCATAACCGTCTTGTAAAACAAGCGGCGGCATACAAGACTGATGAAAATGAAAAACCAAATATTACAATCCATCTTTCCGATAAGTACATAAATGACCGCTTTGCCGAAAATCCGCATCTGTCGCTTGATCAGTGCGAATATATCTGGACAGGCTCGATTTTCTATGATGCACTTATAAACTTTGAGGGATTTTTGCTCCACGCATCTGCAGTTATGATGGACGGGAAGGCGTATCTTTTCTCTGCACCGAGCGGTACGGGGAAGTCTACCCACACATCACTGTGGCTTAAGCATTTTGGCGAGAGAGCGCAGATTTTGAATGATGATAAGCCTGCCATAAGGATTATTGATGATAATATCAAGGTGTTCGGTACACCCTGGAGCGGAAAGACCGACCTTAATATAAATGCAGAGGCAGAGCTGGCGGGGATATGCTTTTTGGAGCGAGATACTACCAATCATATCGAGGAGATGTCCAAGGCGGAGGCTGTTGTAAGGGTGCTTAATCAGACCATTCGTCCGTCGGAGGAAAAGCAGATGGGGCTTCTTCTGGATACACTCGATGTTGTCATAAGTAAGACCCCGATTTATAAAATGGGCTGCACCATCAGTGAAGATGCTGCAGTTATGGCATATGAAAAAATGAGCGGAATAAAATAAAAATGAGTAGCAAGACTTGCTACTCATTTTCGTTTGTATAACCATGTGGTTCAAAAGCGGTTAACCAATGAACACCAATAAGGTAAAGCCTCCTTTTGCACAAGGGAATAAGAAAAGGAACGACCTTAGGGTCGTTCCATACGTTATTTAATCTGTAATCTAATTCTGTCGGCGACCATTGCGATAAACTCGGAATTGGTCGGCTTGCCTTTTCCTGTGTCAATAGTATAACCGAAAATGTTATTCATTGTTTCGGGCCTGCCTCTTGTCCACGCTACCTCTATCGAATGGCGTATCGCACGCTCAACTCTCGACGAGGTTGAGCCGTATTTCTTGGCAATATCGGGGTAGAGCTGTTTTGTGATATAATTAAGCAAATCCATATTATTTACTACCATCATAATAGCTGTTCTTATGTACTGATAACCCTTAATATGTGCAGGCAGACCAAGTTCGTGCATAAAATCTGTAACAATTGTTTCGAGGTCCGAGTCCTTTTCTGTCTTTGCCTGAGCGGGCAGAGCAGGAGCTTGGGCGGGGTTATTGCCCGGTACAAGCGAGCGGATGGTGTCTGCAATCGCCTCGCAGGTCTGCGGCTTTAGGAGGAAATACTCCGCACCTGCCTGATAGCAGCTTTCCATCACCTTTTCGTTGCCTGTTACCGAATGTGCTATAATAAGCGGACGCTTGGTCATCTTCGTATTGGCAAGCTTTTTAAGAAGACTTATTCCGTCACGTTTAGGCATAATTATATCCAAAATCACCACATCGGGCCTTGCCGCACATATAAGACCGTACGCCTCGTCACCGTCATTTGCAACTCCTGCTACGCACATATCCGAGCTTGCTTTGATGTAATCTGACATTTCGTCGCAGAATTCATGGTTATCATCTGCTATCAGTACCGATACCTTCAAATTCATTTTCTCCTTCTTCCTTTCAAGTTCATTTTTTGTCTGCATATAAAGATTATCATATAAAAATATAGGTAAACAATAGGTTTTTGTAATAGTTTTTCAAAAGATTTGTTGCTTTTTGGTAATATTTGAAATATGGTTGTTAAATAGGTCGGTATTTGTCAAAGATGTCGAAGTTTGCAATTTGTATCCTCCCACCGCCTGAGGCGGTCCCCCATCCTTTAGGCAAGGAGGGCGCATATATGCTGTCAGTGTCAGCTGACTGGTGAATTCAAAAAAGCCCGTCTGCCATAAACGGCAAACGGGCAATTTGTTTGTAATTTATATTCTTGCAACACCGGTTTCTCTAGCGGCCTTAATGACAGCATTTGCGACAACCTGTGCCACTCTTTTGTCGAGTGCGGATACTATGATATTATCCTCATTAAGCTCGTCATCGGCTATAAGCGATGCAAGTGCAAATGAGGTTGCAACCTTCATCTCCTCGTTAATACAGCTTGCTCTACAGTCGAGTGCTCCGCGGAATATGCCAGGAAAGGCAAGCACGTTATTTATCTGGTTGGGGAAGTCAGAGCGTCCTGTGCCGACAATCCTCGCTCCTGCCGCCTTTGCAACATCGGGCACAATCTCGGGAGTGGGGTTTGCCATCGGGAACAAAATTGCGTCCGATGCCATAGACTTAACCATATCAGCGGTCACTAAATCAGGTGCAGACACGCCGACAAAGACATCTGCCCCCTCCAAAGCGTCTGCAAGGCTGCCGTGTTTTCCGCCAAGATTTGTAACCTTTGCCATCTCCTCCTGAGCGGGGTTGTTATTCTCATCACCCTCGCATATGATGCCGAAGCGGTCGCAGAAGGTGAGATTTTTAACGCCGATGTTCATAAGATGCTTGCCGATAGCAATTCCTGCCGAGCCAGCACCGTTAATAACCACCTTGACCTCGCCGATTTCCTTTTTGACTATCTTAAGTGCGTTGATAAGTGCTGCAGCTACAACTATTGCAGTTCCGTGCTGGTCATCGTGGAATACGGGGATATCGCATATTTCCTTCAGCTTTCTCTCAATCTCAAAGCAGCGTGGTGCGGAAATATCCTCGAGGTTAATACCGCCAAAGCTGCCAGAAAGCAGATAAATTGTACGGACAATTTCGTCAACGTCTTTTGACTTTATACAAAGAGGGAATGCGTCAACGTCTGCAAAGGTCTTAAAGAGAGCACACTTGCCCTCCATCACGGGCATACCCGCCTCAGGTCCTATATCGCCAAGTCCCAGTACGGCAGTGCCGTCGGTAACAACTGCCACCAGATTTGAACGGCGTGTCAGCTCGTAGGACTTGTTTGTGTCTTTGTTTATCTCAAGACAGGGCTCTGCAACGCCCGGTGTATATGCAAGGGACAAATCCTCTCTCGAGTCGATAGGTGCACGGGAAATGACCTCTATTTTGCCCTTCCATTCGTAATGCTTTTTAAGCGACTCCTGTCTTATGTCCATATGCTTTACCTCCTGTAAAAATATCCTCGCTTAGTTTACCATATTATAGGTATATTGTCAATTAGTTGATGCTTGTGTAAACGTCAGCTACCTCGGTAATTGTCATAAATGCGCCGGGGTCTATTTCGTGTGCGATTTCTTTTACCTTCGGAATCTGAAATCTGTTCACGATAAAGTATATAGCTGTCTTTTCCTGCTTGGAGTAGTGCCCTTTTGCGGGAAGAAGTGTTACGCCGGTTGCGTATTCCTCTATTAGCGCATCGCACACAGCGTCAGCCTTATCTGTTATAATCATTATCGCTTTCGAGCGGTCAAGACCTTCTACGATAAAGTCGATGGTCTTAAGTCCTGCCGCATATGTCAGAATAGAATAGAGCGGCAATATCCAGCTATCTAAGATTATTCCGCTTATTATGTACAAAATCACGTTATAGACCATTACGAATGTACCGACTGTAACACCGAGTTTTTTAGCAAATATAACAGACATAACCTCCACGCCGTCTATCGCACCGCCTAAGCGTATTGTAAGACCGCTGCCGATACCCGAGATAACACCGCCGAACAGCGAGCACAAAAGCAAATCCTCGCCCGCCAATGGTGACGTGATGCTCACATCTATCGGGAACACATCGGTTATCAAAAACGCACCCAGTGAATACATCGCTACTGTATAGAGTGAATACACGGTAAATTCTGCCCCCTGCTTTTTTAAGCCGTACAAGAACAGCGGGAAGTTAAGCAAGAGCAGAAACACAGACAGAGGTATCGGCGTAATCTGCGACAGGAGCATAGATGTTCCCGATATACCGCTGTCGTAAAGCCTTACCGGTGCTAAGAAAACTGTTATGCCAAATGCGTTTATAAAGCCGGCAATGGTAAGTCCGATAAAGGTCGAAAGCTTGAATTTGTGCCTTTTTTTAGTCATAGAAAAATAGTCCTCCGATAAATTTAATCTGTTTTAGTTACCCCAACAGAACGTCGGTAATAAGCATAATACAAAAGCCCACCAGCAGAGAATAGGTAGCACCCCGTTCGCTGCCGTGTGCGTGTGTTTCGGGTATCATTTCGTCACTTATTACATACAGCATCATACCGCCTGCAAAGGCAAGTGCGAACGGGAGTATCAAAGATGCAACGCTTACTGCAAAAAATCCTATCAGCGTTCCTACTACCTCGACAAGACCTGTCAGCATAGCACAGACAAAGGTCTTTCTTGCCGATACACCTGCTGCAAGCATAGGTGCAATTATCACCATACCCTCGGGTATGTTTTGAAGTGCAATACCGCCCGCTATAATAAGTGCCTGAGATGTGTCGCCCGAGCCAAAGCCGACACCTGCGGCGATACCCTCGGGGAGATTATGTATCGCAATAGCTGCGACAAAAAGTAATACCTTGCTTAAATTTGCGTTGTTATGCGATTCTGCATCTGCGCCCATCAGCTTATGCAGATGCGGTACAAGCTTGTCAATCAGATTAAGACAGACTGCGCCTGCAAAAATCCCCACAATTGTAATTACAAGTCCGTAATCGCCGCCGTATTCCAATGACGGCAGCACAAGTCCCAAAACGGCAGCCGCAAGCATAACGCCCGCTGCAAAGGAGAGCACAATATCAGAAAAGCGGTGGGACATTTCCTTGAATATAAAGCCAATCAAAGCACCGATTACGGTAGCGCCACCAACTCCCAAAGCGGTAAGTAATACCAGTTCCATAACAAGCTCCTTTAGTATATGTAAAAATTCCCGCACTTAGCCGTTAAGCTCAGGCGGGAATAGTTTTTATTCTTCCGAGAACATATCCTTGCCTACGCCGCAAAGAGGACAAGCGAAATCTTCAGGCAAATCCTCAAATTTTGTTCCGGGCAAAATTCCCTTTGCGGGCATTCCCTCTGCTTCGTCGTATACCCAGCCGCAAGCATTACATACATACTTTTTCATCTTTTTTCCTCCTTATAATTATTTTATTTGCAAAGCTCATCTGCAAGAGCATTGAGCTGTTGTTCGCTTTCATCATTAAGAGCGGATACAATCTTTACTTCTGTCTGTGCAAAGTTAAGATTTTTGCTCTTTTCAAGCATACCCTTCATCACTTTTGTCGCCATCGGAGCCCAGCTTCCGTTTTCGATAAATGCAACCGTTCTGTTCTGGAAATTGCGCTCGGTCAGATGGTTGATAAACTCACGCATAAAGGGGAATATATCTGCGTTATAGGTGGTTGTTGCAAGCACCAATTTGCCGTAGCGGAACGCATCTTCAACAGCCTCTGCCATATCGCATCTGGCAAGGTCATTTACTACAACCTTTCCGCAGCCGTTTTTCTCGAGTTTTTCGGCAAGCTTTAACACCGCTTTCTTAGTGTTCCCATAAACTGATGTATATGCAATTACAATACCGTCAGATTCCACCTTATAGCTTGACCATATATCGTAAAGTCCCAGATAATAGTCCAAATTCTCTTTAAGAACAGGTCCGTGCAGTGGGCAGATTATCTCGATATCGAGCGCAGCCGCCTTTTTAAGCAGAGCCTGCACCTGTGCACCGTATTTGCCGACAATGCCGATATAATAGCGTCTTGCCTCGCAAGCCCAGTCCTCGTCAACGTCGAGTGCGCCGAACTTGCCAAACCCGTCAGCCGAGAATAAAACCTTATCGGTGCTGTCATATGTTACGATAACCTCGGGCCAATGCACCATCGGAGCGGTTACAAATGTGAGGTTATGCTTACCGAGTGAAAGTGTATCGCCCTCGCCTACAACAATGCCGTTTGGTATAAAATCTATGCCGAAAAAGTTTTTCATCATCTCAAAAGCCTTGGCAGATGCAACCAGCTTTGCCTCGGGATAACGCTTTGCAAATACTGCAATGCTTGCAGAATGGTCTGGCTCCATATGCTGTACTATGAGGTAGTCGGGGTTTCTGCCGCCCAAAGCCTTTTCCATATTAGAAAACCATTCGTGTGTAAAGTTTTTATCAACCGTGTCCATTACAGCGATTTTTTCGTCTGTGATTATATAAGAATTATATGCAATTCCGTTAGGAACAATGTACTGACCCTCGAACAAATCAATTTTGTGGTCATTTACGCCTATATATTTTATGTCATTTGTTATTGTCATTTCAATACACCCCCGAAACAGTCATTTGTACCATTATACCATAAAAATATTTTTATTTCAACAGCAATATTTCCCCTTTTATTATATTATTTACACTCGTATTGATTTTATTATCTATTTGAATTATAATAATAGCGGAGGGTGGTAATATGAGAAAGAAAACTTATTTGAAGGACTTTGCTATTACGTTTATTGTGCTTATAGCGTTTTTCTTTATTAGCCTTGTTATACATACCATATGGGACGCTAAGGAGCTTATAACGCCATGCTTTGTTTTGGCGGTATTTTTAATATCTATGCTTACAACTGGATATTTTTACGGTATCTTTTCCGCACTTTTAAGCGTGATGGCGGTGAATTTTGCATTTACTTTCCCGTATTTTTCTTTTAACTTTACCATACACGAAAATATCATTTCCGCAATCATTCTGATTTTTGTAACTGCTGCAACAAGCACCTTAACAACAAAAATCAAGGAGCAGGACAAGGTAAAGCTCGAGGCGGAAAAGGAGAAAATGCGTGCCGATTTGCTACGGGCTATATCCCACGATTTGAGGACGCCTCTTACCGCTATTTACGGTGCAATATCAACAGTAATCGAAAACTATGACGCTCTCTCCCGTGAGAGAAAGATGGACATATTAAACGGGATTCAGGCAGATTCCCAATGGCTTATCCGTATGGTTGAAAACCTGCTTTCTATCACAAAAATAGATAATAGCAATGTTAAGCTCATCAAAAACCCTGTTGTTTTGGAGGAGCTGGTCGATTCTGTATTGGCGAAGTTTAAGAAGAATTATCCCAATCAAACGGTGACCCTT
>JAZRPK010000050.1:0-13634 GCA_045649145.1 Clostridia bacterium | reverse complement strand
GGCTTAAGCCCGATGTTCGGTGCTGCTGCAATGAGCCTTTCGAGCTTTTGTGTTGTTTCAAACGCATTGCGGCTTAATTTGTTTAACGTGCACAGCACTAAGAGGGACAGAAAAATTAAGAACAAGGAGAAAATGACAATGGAAAAGACAATGAACATTGAAGGTATGATGTGCGGGCATTGCTCGGGCAGAGTCAAAGCGACCTTAGAGGCGATAGACGGTGTTACAGAAGCAATCGTGAGCCACGAGGAAAACAATGCGGTTGTAAAGCTTTCTAAGGACGTTTCCGATGATATTCTTAAAAAGGCAGTTGAGAATCAGGGCTACAAGGTAATAGGTTAAAGGAATACTTTGACAAAAAGCGGACTTTGTGTTATACTGTTTGTATGTGAATGATATGAGGTATAGATGCTATGAAAATAAAAGAATCTGCTGAAAACTATCTTGAAACCATACTGATGCTAAAAGGTAAAAAGGGATATGTCCGTAGCATTGATATTGCAAATGAGCTTGGTTTTTCCAAGCCGAGCGTATCGGTCGCAATGAAGCATTTTCGTGAGGAAGGCTATATTACAATCGGCGAGGATGGTGGCATTTCGCTGACAAGCAAAGGTTGTGAAATCGCCGAGAGCGTTTATGAACGCCACCGTACAATTGCGGCGGCTCTTATTGCAATCGGTGTAGACGAAGAAACTGCCTACGAGGACAGCTGTAAAATCGAGCACGATATTAGCGAGCAGACCTTTGAGAAATTAAAAGCATATATAGAAAAGCACAAATAATACTGAAAAAATGCGACGGAATCCCGTCGCATTTTTATTTGTCAAAAAGGAACAGACCGCCAATTACAGCAACAAGCAGCCAGTCGTCACATCCGTCCATAAGCAAAATTATAAGTACAGCCGCTAAAATCAAGTCATCCTTTTCAAATCTCGATAAAATACCCTCTTTTCTTTTCTCTGCAATAGGCAAAATTTCCTTTTTCACCTCTGCAACGGCCTTTTGAGGCTTTTGAGTTTTTATCGGCTGCGGCATATCGCTATAGCTGTAATATTTTCGGTACAATTCTAAAACACTCCCTTATTGTAACAAACCGCCAATCTTGGATAAGCTTAAAAGCTTTATTGCACTGTCTATTCCTTTTTGCCTTGAATCACGCATAAACGGCTTTAATGACAAGAGCAGCTTCGACCTTGCATCGTTTGTGTTTGAAAGCTGGTCCGCTATACTCTTTAACTTCATCAGCTCACCGACATCAAGCTCGCCGCCCGACTGCTTACTTTCCCCTTTATCGCTTGACAACGATTCTAAAACAGACTTTATCTTATCCTCTGCATCGTCACCAAGTAAGCCCTTTAGCGTATCCATCATATCCGCCATTTATCTTTCACCTCATCTTTTTGATAATGCCGTCAATGTCTATCTTTGACAAATCTACCGACTGGAGCTTTTTCTTTAAGTCTGTACTATCCATCTTCATAAATTCCTCTGCAATACGGCTCTTATCCGAATCGGACAGACTGTTCATCAGCTTTTCAGCCTTGTCACTTGATAGAAAACGCTTGATTTTATCGGCATCTGCGCCGCCCAAGATAGAGTCTAACTTTCCCTTTATATCGTCTTTCATACACTTACCTCCGTAATATTATTCAATTATATTATATGTTCTAAGTCCCAAAACCTTTACAAAATCGGCTAAATTTGTTATAATAATCTCTAACTGAAATTAGCAGGTGAGATAAATGAAAATCGGAAACATTGAAATTAAAAACAATATATTCCTCGCACCAATGGCAGGCATAACCGACCTTACCTTCCGCAAAATCTGCCGGGATTTTGGTGCAGGTCTTACCTATACAGAGATGGTAAGTGCAAAGGGGCTTTATTATAAGGACAAGAAAACCCCTGAGCTTTTGGCGCTCTCAGATAATGAAAAGCCGTCAGCGGCACAGATTTTTGGCAGCGAGCCTGATATAATTGAATCGGTATCCGCCAAGGCACTTTCCTACGGGTCTGATATTCTCGACATAAATATGGGCTGTCCCGCACCGAAGATTGTAAACAACGGCGACGGAAGTGCAATTCTCAAAAACCCCCGTCTTGCAGGTGAAATTATGCGTGCTACTGTAAAAGGCGCAGGCGGTGCACCAGTTACAGCAAAGATACGTTCAGGTTGGGACGACAGTTCAATAAATGCAGTTGAGGTCGCAAAAATCCTCGAGGATAACGGCGCAGCAGCCATTGCCGTACATCCGAGGACCAGAATGATGTTTTACAGCGGAAAAGCCGACTGGAGCATAATTGCCGCTGTTAAAAAGGCTGTCACTATTCCCGTAATAGGAAACGGCGACATTTTTTGTGCCCAAGATGCTGTTGATATGTTTAATCAAACAGGCTGCGATGCTGTTATGGTCGGGAGAGGCGCACAGGGTAATCCCTTTATTTTCAGCCAAATAAACTCACTTATTAAAACAGGTAATGCAGGCTCCTTCCCCACACCTCACGAGCGGCTTAATATGGCACTTACGCACGCACGTGGTTTGTGCGAAGAAAAGGGCGAGATAAGAGGTATCAAAGAGGCAAGGAAGCATTTTGCATGGTATATAAAAGGACTGCCCGGCTCAACTCAGCTAAAGGTCAGGCTTTTTGAGGTAAACAGTCTGTCCGAGGCAGAAGAGCTTATTTACAAGGCTTTAGAGGAAATTTCAAGAAATTGAAAAAATCTATTCCCAAACTGCATAAAGTATAGTATAATACGAGTGCAGACGGCATCATATGCCGCCGAAAGGTAGGTATCATAAATGAAAATCGAACGGGTTGAGGGTAATCGCAAGGTGCGGGTGCTTCTCACACAAAATGACTTAAGCGAAATGAATATAAATATACGAACACTTACCGCTGATTCGCCCGAGCTTAGCAACTTTCTCTACAGAATTATGGACTTTATTAACCGTGAAACAGGCTTTAATGCGAAAAGCGGACAGATTGTCGTTGAGGCGTCACCTGCCGACGGCGGTGTTGTGCTCACGGTAACCAAGATTACTCCAGAACGCAAAAAAGCAAAAATTGATCCTAAATCAATTAAAGTCAAGAAGAAGGAAAACACCGACAAAATGTTTCGTTTTTCAGACTTTGATGATTTGTGTGATTATCTTTTAGAAGCGGACAGCTCTGTTCTTTCGGGTATGAAGCTCTTTTCCTATATGGAGTCATATTTTATAATCACAACACATTCAGACAGCAAAATACTCGAATTTGCAGATAAAATTCCGCCAATCGGAACATACGATTTATTTTTATCCGAGCACGGAAATCCGATAGCCGAGGGCGAAGGACTGGTCAAGATGGCTGAGGAGATAAAAAAGTTGAAATAACTCTTGCATTAAAGGGTAAACTTTGCTATAATTATTTATATGCTAAAAAACGGCTACTACAAATGAACAAAGGAGAATTATTATGTTTGGATTTACAAAGGTATTGGCATCAGCAGCAGACAGCGTAGCAGTTGTAGGCGGCTCAGCAGGTGCAGCAGGAGCGGCAAGTGCAACAGGAGCTGCAGCAGGCACAGGCGGTGGTATTCTTGCAATGCTCAGTTCTATGCTTCCGATGATTTTGGTTATCGTTTTGCTGTATTTTGTTATGATAAGACCCCAGCGCAAGAAGGAAAAGGAATTAAAGGCACAGATTGACGCTATGAAGATTGGCGATAAGGTAGTAACAATCGGCGGCATCTGCGGTAAGGTTACAAAAATTAAGGACGATTACGTATTTATCGAAACAGGCAACGTTGGTACACCTGACGAAAGAGCTGTTCTTAAGTTTGAGCGTACAGCAATTAAGGCTGTTGAAACTATCCACGATGCGTAAAATTTAATCTAAAACCAAACAGCACCTAAAAGGTGCTGTTTTTTAGTGCATAAAAAAACAGCGATGCTATAGCACCGCTGTTTAATATAATCAATTAGTTCAATTCAGCAAAATACTTAATTGTTCTAACCATCTGGCTTGTGTATGAGTTCTCGTTATCGTACCAAGCAACAACCTGAACCTCGTAAAGACCGCCACCAATCTCGCTAACCATTGTCTGAGTAGCATCGAAAAGTGAGCCATACTTCATACCGATAACGTCAGAAGATACGATAGGATCTGTGTTGTAGCCATAAGACTCGGAAGCTGCTGCCTTCATAGCTGCGTTGATACCGTCAACTGTTACGTTGTCGCCCTTAACAACAGCTGTGAGGATTGTAGTAGAACCTGTAGCAACAGGAACTCTCTGTGCAGAACCGATAAGCTTACCGTTGAGCTCAGGGATAACAAGACCGATAGCCTTTGCAGCACCTGTTGAGTTCGGAACGATGTTAGCAGCACCTGCTCTTGCTCTTCTCATATCGCCCTTTCTGTGAGGACCGTCAAGAATCATCTGGTCGCCTGTGTAAGCGTGGATTGTTGACATAATACCCGCCTGGATGGGAGCGTACTTGTTAAGAGCGTCAGCCATCGGAGCGAGGCAGTTTGTTGTACAAGATGCAGCAGAAATAATCTGGTCATCCTTTGTAAGAGTCTTCTCGTTTACAGAGTAAACAATTGTCTTAAGGTCGTTGCCTGCAGGAGCAGAAATAACAACCTTCTTAGCGCCGGCATTAACGTGAGCCATTGCCTTATCCTTTGAGCAGTAGAAACCTGTACACTCGAGTACAACGTCTACATCAAGCTCGCCCCAGGGAAGCTCAGCTGCATTAGCCATAGCGTAAATTTTAAGAGTTTTTCCGTCAACTGTGATTGTACCTGCTTCATCATCAGCCTCTACTGTGTGAAGGTTCTCACCAATTCTGCCACAGTAACCGCCCTGTGCTGTGTCATACTTGAGAAGATCTGCAAGCATTGAAGGCTTTGTGAGGTCGTTGATAGCAACAATCTCATAACCCTCTGCACCGAACATCTGTCTGAATGCAAGACGTCCAATACGTCCGAAACCGTTAATCGCAACTTTAACTGCCATTTTTGAATTCCTCCATTATTATATAATTTGCGTATTTTTTACGCTTACCCCTATATTTTAACTCAAAATTGGAAAATATACAAGAGGATTACGTTAATTTTTTGACGTTTTTTCCGTTTTTTTCAAAAATCGGATAATTTGCATAAATTTGCTATTAAATAAATAACAAAAATTGGATGGTTTCCACTCTGATTTTACCTTTAAGAGAGTACCTTATACATAAGAGGGGCGTCATTTTTAAGTGCGTGTTCGGTTACAAGGAGAACTTCAACCTTAATCACACGCTCTCCCATTCTAATTTCCAGCACGTCGCCAACCTTTACATCATAAGAAGCCTTGACCACCCTGCCGTTTACGCTGACACGTTCTGCATCGCAAGCCTCATTCGCAACACTCCTGCGTTTTATAAGTCTTGATACCTTAAGATATTTATCCAGTCTCATATAATCCTCCGATACAAAAAAATAGGAGTCCTCATAAAACACGAGGACTCCGCAATGTAAACTTATTTATTTACAGCATCCTTAAGAGCCTTACCTGCCTTGAAAGCGGGAACCTTAGAAGCAGCGATTTTGATAACCTCGCCTGTTCTGGGGTTCTTACCTGTTCTTGCATCTCTTGCTCTAACCTCGAATGTACCGAAGCCAACAAGCTGTACCTTATCTCCGTCTACAAGTGCGTCTGTAACTGCTGCTACAACTGCGTTTACTGCCTTTTCAGCATCCTTCTTTGAAAGAGCTGCTTTTTCAGCAACAGCTGCAATCAATTCTGATTTGTTCATTGTGAAATCCTCCTTAAAATTTAATAAAAATGGGATATTCCCTTGATTTACCTTTGTTCATTGTATAATATTTAATCAATGTTGTCAAGCATTTTATGAATTTTTTAGCATAATTAACTACTTTTTGTCAGTATTTTGTTTAATTTTACACCAATAACCGTCCATTTCTGCTGCAGTAAGGTCATCCAGACTCTTATTATCAGCGATTACGGCACTTTCCATACGCGAAAATCTGTCTATAAATTTTGACGTTGCACTGCCAAGAGCAGTTTCTGAGTCTATGCCTAAGTGCCTGCCCACATTTACCATTGTAAAAAGCAAATCACCAAATTCTTCCTCTCGTTCAGCTTGCGTTTTGGCATTAGAAACCTCTTTAGCCTCTTCCGCCACCTTGTCTATTACGCCCTCAATATCGTCCCATTCAAAGCCGGCAGCAGCCGCTTTTTTAGATACCTTCTGCGCACGCAAAAGTGCAGGAAAGCCGTGCGGTATGTCTAAAATCGTATCGGTATAGCTAACGGCAGATTTCTCCTTTTTCTTGTTCTTTTCCCAGCTGCCAAGCGCTTCTTCGGCTGATACGGCGTTATCTTCCCCGAAAACGTGCGTGTGGCGTGTTATAAGCTTTGTGCAAAGCTCATACAAAATATCATCAAAGGAAAAGCTGTTTCGCTCGGACGCAATTTGTGCATGAAATACTACCTGTAACAGCACATCACCAAGCTCGTTAGCAAACGCCCTGTCATCACCGCTGTCAAAAGCATCAATCGCCTCATAACATTCCTCTATCAAATTCTTCTTAATACTCTCGTGCGTCTGCTCTCTATCCCACGGACATCCATTATCGCTTCTTAAAATACGCATTATCTCCAAAAGGTCATCAATGGTATAGTGTTTTTTAAGCTCCATTTATTTATCCTCCAGCCTGTAAAAATCATCAAAGAACTCAGGGTAGCTAATGGCGCAGCAGCTAATATCGTCTATTGAAGACCCACCCTCCAAAATCTGTGCAAGCACTGCAAGACTCATCGCCATTCTGTGATCGCCGTAGCTTGAAAACTTTGCTCCGGTAAGCTTTTTCCCACCTCTTATTATCATACCGTCATCCGTTTCGGTTATATCCGCCCCGCATTTTTTAAGCTCTGTGCATACAGCTGTTATTCTGTTCGTTTCCTTAACCTTTAGCTCTGCCGCATCCGCTATAACCGTTTCTCCCTCACAGGCAAGTGCCATTACTGCAATAACGGGTAGCTCGTCTATTAATCTGGGTATTATAGCACCGTCAATTCTTATCCCCTTCAAATCAGCACTTTTAACAAGCAAATCACATACGGGCTCGTTGTTCTCTATACGCTGATTTGTTTCGGTTATATCTGCGCCCATAGCACGTGCTGCGTCTAAAATTCCAGTTCTGGTAGGGTTGACACCGACGTTTTTTATCAAAACCTCCGAGCCCTTCATAATGCTTGCAGCAGCAATGATAAATGCTGCCGAGGATATATCACCCGGTACATTTATGTGTACGCCCGACAGGCTATTGCACTTATTTATCCTAACCGATAGCCCCTCAGACTTTATATCAGCACCCATTGCAGAGAGCATTCTCTCTGTGTGGTCCCTGCTCTTTTCTATCTCAACAACCTCTGTTTCGCCATCAGCATAAAGACCTGCTAAAAGTATAGCAGTTTTAACCTGAGCAGACGCTACGGGCATATTGTACCTAATACCCTTAAGCTCAGCACCGCTGATTGAAAGCGGACAGTACTCACCGTCAATGTTAGCTCCCATTTGCGATAATGGCTTTACCACTCTTGACATAGGCCTTTTGCATATAGATCTATCACCCGTAATAACGCTGTCAAAGCTTTGTGCAGCAAGTATACCGCAAAGAAGCCTTGTTGTAGTGCCCGAATTTCCCGTATAGAGAGTTTTTTGCGGTTTTTTAAGTCCGTGAAGTCCCTTGCCGTGCACAATAACATTAGTGCCGGAAATTTCAGTGTCTATCCCCAGATTTCTGAAACAGTCAATTGTTGAAAGGCAATCCGCACCTGTCAAAAACCCGTCTATCTCGGTGATACCATCTGCAAGTGCACCAAGCATCACACCTCTGTGGGAAATTGATTTATCACCCGGCACGGTTATCTCGCCTTTTATTCTATTCATCTTCTTAAGCTCTGTCATATATATTCTCCCCTAAAGGAAATTTTATCATATTTTAAGTATAACACAAATATATTAACATAACAATATTTTTTTATTTATCGGGGTGATTTTTTGACAGAGCGGGGCAAGTTTATAAAAGGGACAATCATATTGATATGCGCAAACGCAGTTGCAAAAATTCTTGGTGCTGTCTTTAAGATACCCCTCACATATATACTAAAAGAAGAGGGTATGGCGGTTTATTCCACCGCTTTTTCGGTGTATATGATGTTCCTCTCGCTCGTTACAAGCGGTTTCCCTTTTGCAGCAACAAAGCTTCTGGCAGAGTATAACGTCTTGGGGCGTGAGGACAGAATAAGACCAGTCGTGAGAAGCATCGGCACAGTTCTTCTGATAATCGGTGCTGCAGGAAGCGTGGTTATGTATCTCTTTGCTCCCGAGCTTGCGCTCTCCTTGCGTGAACCAAACGCCGTGGGTGCGATACGTGCAATTTCGTTATCGGTAGTATTGGTAAGCGTCGGTGCCGTAATTAAAAGCTCAAACGAGGCACGCTCCGACCTGATGCCGACGGCATTTTCTCAGGTTTCAGAGGCTGCGGTTAAACTCTTTTGCGGTTTCTTTTTAGCGTCGTGGCTTGTAAACATATCCGTTTTTAAGGCTGCAGAGGGCGCTGTTTGGGGTGTTACAATCGGAGAAGCATTTGCTACCACTCTTTTAGTAATAGTATGGCGCATAAGGATACGGCATCTGCCAAAATCAAAATCTGACCATAGTGAGCTCAAAGCAGTTTTTAATGTCGCAATTCCTCTGCTTTTAACAGGTGGTGCTATTTCCCTTTTGGGAATGGCTGAGGTTGCGGCTGTAAGAAGTGCTCTTTCGTCAATTCGTTTTTCCCCCGCCGATGCCGAGAAATTCCTAATAAGATATTCGGCATATACTGACGTGTTTGATAATCTTCCAAACACTCTTGCCCTCTCAACAGACGGCGTAAGAAAGCTTTATGGTGCATTTTCGGGATATGCACAAACGGTCTTTAATCTCCCAATCGGTATTATTGCAACTGTCAGTGCCGCTGCAACTCCTATGTTTGCATCTTCGATAAATGTAGGAAGACCCTCAGATACTGTGCGTACAGCAGAGCGTGTTTTGGGACTTATCCTCACCTTAGCGGTGCCTGCAGCTGCTGTCTGTTTTTTCTTCGCAGAGGATATTTTGTATCTTTTGTTTGGTAACCGCTTTTCTGCTGATATGCTGCGTTCGCTGTCCCCCTCGCTCATATTCCTGACATCAAGCAATATGCTGATTGCCGCAATGCACCTTTCGGGTAAAATCTTTGAGCCGTTTGTAGCAATGTCAGCAGGGCTAATTTGTAAAATCGTCCTTTCTGCTCTATTGATACGCATACCCCAAATAAACATATTAGGTGCAGGAATTGCTACGTGCATTTCGTCCTTTATCATCTTTATCATTCTTGCTTGTATATTCAAAAAAAGCTTTGGCAACTTTGTGCATTTTTTAAGGCTTATCAGTATACCATTTGCCGCCTCCTGTATTATGACAGGACTTATAAAGCCTTTTAATGCAGTTTTAGGGATTTATTTGAACACAAGACTCGCATTTATTGTAAGCTGCTTAATAGGCGTTGCAGGATATATCTTAACAATTGCACTTTTTCAGAAAAACAGCAGTTTTACAATTACATTAGGACATAAAAAAGTGCAGTCATAAGACTGCACTTAAGTTTAGTTTTCGGATTTTGCAGCAAGTGCCGCACCGATTATTCCTGCATCATTAAATAATGTCGCAACCTCTATTTGTACTTTAGGCAGATATCTGTTGTAATCGTTCTTTTCCACATATTTCTTTATGGGGTCTAAGAGGTAATCGCCCTCTCGGCTTATTCCGCCGCCTATAATGAGCTTGTTGGGTTGGAATATATTTACCATATCGGTGATACCTATGGCTACATACTCTAAGTATCTGTCCACTACTGCTTTACCTGTAGCATCGCCCTTTTTAGCAGCGACGAAAGCAGTTTTACCTGTAACCTTTCCCTCTTTTGCTGCAATTTCTGCCATAAGACTTGAGGGATTTTTTTCAATCGCTTCCTTGGTCTGATTAATCAAGGCTGTCACCGATGCATATGTTTCCCAACAGCCTATTCTTCCGCAGTTACACTGGTTTCCGTTTAGTTCTATAGCTGTATGACCAAGCTCTGCACCTGCGCCGTTAAAGCCTCTGAAAAGCTTGCCGTTTATAACAACACCGCCGCCGACGCCTGTTCCCAATGTGATAAACACAAAGCTATCTGCGCCTTTTCCGTTTATTGCATATTCGCCGTATGCTGCAGCATTAGCGTCATTTTCAAGATTTACGGGAAGGTCTATATGCTGTCTTATTCTGTCTGCAAGCGGAAATTTGTTCATTTTAATGTTATTGGAATGCGCCACAACACCCGTTTCATTAACAACCGAACCGGGCGCACCAATACCAATAGCCTTAATATCACTTTCCTTAAGACCTGCGTCTGCAATTACCTTTTTTGCAAGCATTGCCATATCATCGGCTATCTCTTCAGGTGTGCGTTCCTTTCTGGTAGGAACGGATGACTGTGTCAAAATCTTTCCGTCCTCTGTCACAACACCTGCTGCTATATTTGTACCGCCTAAATCAATACCTACATACATTTTATTTTTCACCTTTCTTCAACTTTTCAATATACAACAAATCCTTATCCGAAAGCTGTGCAGTTTCCAAAAGATCGGGGCGTTTTTTGTACGTCGTTTCTATCGCTTTTTCTCTTTTCCATTGTTCAATATTCTTGTGATGTCCCGAAAGAAGTACCTCCGGAATTTTTACGCCCATAAATTCCTCAGGCCTTGTGTACTGCGGATATTCCAAAAGACCGCTAAAATGGCTCTCGTTCATAAAGTTTTCCTCAGCCGACAAGACTCCCGGAAGCATTCTCGATACCGAGTCAATAACTGCCATAGCTGGTATTTCGCCACCTGTCAGGACAAAATCTCCTATTGAAATTTCCTCGTCTACAATCATATCCAGAACACGCTGGTCAACACCCTCATAATGTCCGCAAAGGATTACAATGTGCTCATACTGAGCAAGCTCACGTGCTTTTTGTTGGGTAAATGTTTTTCCCTGTGGTGACATATATATTGTGTGGGGTTTTACTTTAGCATTATTTTCAATACTTTTATACGCATCATAAATCGGTTGCGGTGTCATAAGCATACCGCCGCCGCCAGAATAGGGATAGTCGTCGGTTTTTTTATGCTTGTTGGTCGAAAAATCGCGTATATTGATAAAGTTCATTTCAATAATGCCTGCTTTTTCGGCACGCGCAATAATACTGTCCCCAAGTACTGCCTCAAACATACCCGGAAAAAGCGTTAATACATCAAATTTCATCACAAATCAAGCAAGCCGTCAATCAAATGTACCGTTACAACAGCATTTTTGCTATCAATATCCAAAACAACGCTGTCTATAACCGGTATCAGTAACGGCTTTTTCCCTTCTCTTTTTACTTCGTATATATCATTTGCACCCGTTTGCAGCACATCGGAAATTTCGCCCAGCTTTTCGCCCTCGTCAGAGATAACCTGCATACCGATAAGGTCGGCAATGTAGTGTACTCCGTCATCAAGCTCACCCAGCTCACTCCTTTGAGCAAACAAAACACAGCCCTTAAGCTTTTCTGCTTCATCAATATACGATATTTCTGCAAACTTTACAATAATATTATTCTTCTGATATTTTATACCTTTCACAGATAATTCTTTTCCGTCTGCAAGAGATACTTTTTTTATATTTTCAAATACCTCGGGGTAATCGGTCCATGGTACAACTTTTACCTCGCCCTTAAGCCCGTGCGTATTTACAATCTTTCCAACCTCGAGTAAATCCATAAAACTCATTCCTTTCTAATGGCAAAAAGCGGCTCTTAAAAAGAGCCGCTCCATAGAGTACACTTATACAATCTCAACAACAACACGCTTGTTTTCACGGCTTGCTGCTGCCTTGACAACGGTACGGATAGCCTTGGCAATTCTACCCTGCTTTCCTATAACCTTGCCCATATCTGCGTTTGCCACTCTAAGCTCAAGGATAACAGACTGCTCGCCCTCAACCTCAGTTACTGACACAGCGTCCTCGTCATCTACAAGAGCCTTTGCAATAAGCTCTAAAACCTCTTTCATTTCAAAAACAATCCTTTCCTGTTTAGGAAAATTACATAATTCCCTGTTTTTTCAAAAGAGCCTTTACGGTATCGGTCGGCTGTGCGCCGTTACCAAGCCACTTCTTAGCAAGTTCTGAATCAATGTTTACAGTAGCGGGATCTGTCAAGGGGTTATATGTTCCGATTTCCTCGATAAATCTACCGTCTCTGGGGTATCTTGAGTCAGCAACTACAACTCTATAGAAAGGAGCCTTCTTTGCACCCATTCTTCTAAGTCTGATTTTAACTGCCATTTTATTTCACCTCCAAAATTATTTCTTTTGTATATAAAAGCCTTATAGACTTGTTATATCTTACCCTTCATTTTTTGCATCTTTTTAAGAAGACGTGCTTGTTTGGGTCCCGAAAGCTCTTTCATCATCTTCTTCATCTGGTCAAACTGTTTCAAAAGCTCGTTTACGTCCTGAACTCTCGTTCCGCTACCCTTTGCAATTCTCACCTTTCGGCTTGCTGCAATAATTTGCGGCTTACGTCTTTCACCCGGCGTCATCGAGCGGATAATAGCCTCGGTGCGTTTCATCTTCTTTTCCGTTTCTTCGGTATTTATCTGCTCCATAGCCTTTTTATCAATTCCGGGTAACATTCCCAAAATCTGCCCAAAAGACCCAAGCTTTTTAATCTGCTGCAATTGAGCTAAAAAGTCCTCAAGGTCAAAGCTTTGTTCTCGCATCTTTTTTTCGAGAGCTGCCGCCTCTTCCTCGTCTATGACTTCTTGTGCCTTATCAATGAGAGTAAGCACATCGCCCATTCCGAGAATTCTGCTCGCCATACGCTCCGGATGAAACGGCTCTAAGTCGGAGAGCTTTTCGCCCATTGACGCATACTTAATCGGCTTATTGGTAACTGCTCGCACCGAAAGTGCCGCACCGCCTCTGGTATCGCCGTCAAGCTTTGAAAGTATAACGCCCGAAACATCAAGCTCTTTGTCAAAGCTTTCGGAAACATTAACGGCATCCTGACCTGTCATTGCGTCAACCACAAGAAGTATCTCATCAGGGTTAGTCGCCGATTTAATATCCTTTAGCTCCTGCATCAGCGCCTCGTCAATATGCAGTCGACCCGCAGTATCTATAATAACGGGGTCGTTACCGTGAATTTTAGCGTGTTCAACCGCCTTTTTCGCAATCTCAACAGGACTTACGTCCGTTCCGAGTGTGAATACGGGAACGTTTATCTGCGCGCCCAAAACCTCAAGCTGTTTAACAGCGGCAGGTCTGTAGACGTCGCAGGCAACCATTATCGGACGTTTGCCAAACTGCTTTCTCACCGACAGTGCAAGCTTACCGCTGGCTGTTGTCTTACCTGCACCCTGCAAGCCGCAGAGCATAATTATTGTAGGCGGTTTGGAAGAAAATTTAACACGGCCCTCATTGGGGTTTTCACCACCCATAATAAGCGCAAGCTCTTCATGAACTATTTTAATTAAGTCGGAGGCC
>JAZRPK010000049.1:0-17859 GCA_045649145.1 Clostridia bacterium | reverse complement strand
CATCGGAATAAGAATATAATTGATATATAATGAGGGAAAGTATGGAATATTTTACTAACGGAGGCGTTTTTCATGCTTAAAATGGGAATTGACGTGGGTTCAACAACCGTCAAGGCTGTCGTTCTCGACCATGACAAAATAATATACGCAGACTATATGCGTCATTATTCAGATATTAAAAGTACTGTCAAAAAGCTTTTAATTGACATCAAAGAAAAGCTGGGCAGCATCAGTGCGACGGTATTTCTTACAGGCTCGGGCGGACTTCTTATTGCAAAGCTGTTAAACCTCGGTTTTGTACAGGAGGTTATTGCGACCAAGCAGGCTGTATCCAAGCTGTTGCCTGATACAGATGTCGTAATAGAGCTTGGCGGCGAGGATGCAAAAATCCTCTACCTGACAAACGGATTAGAACAGAGAATGAACGGCACCTGTGCAGGAGGTACCGGCTCTTTTATAGACCAGATGGCAGGACTTCTTAAAACCGATGCCGCAGGACTTAATGCCCTTGCAGAAAATTATACCAATATATACCCCATTGCCGCTCGTTGCGGTGTTTTCGCAAAATCTGACGTACAGCCGCTCTTAAATGAGGGTGCAGCACGCGAGGATATCGCTGCCTCAATTTTTCAGGCGGTTGTAACGCAAACTATAAGCGGTCTTTCGCAAGGACGTCCCATTACGGGCAACATTGTATTCTTAGGCGGACCGCTGCACTTTTTAAGTGCTCTCAGGAAACGTTTTGAAATAACGCTCGAAAGCCGTGCAAAGAGCTTTACCACGCCCGAAAATGCACAGCTGTTCGTCGCACTCGGAGCTGCAATGACTAATCAGCTCGCTGATGATGTTGACATTGACACACTTATCGAAACACTCGACACCTGCCCCGATGCAGAAAGCGAAATAACTCGTATGCGTGCGCTTTTCGAAGATGATGCTGAGTTTAGCGAATTCACAGCAAGACACAGCAAGAATACCGCCCTGCGTGCCGATTTGTGTGATGCTAAGGGCGCAGTTTATCTCGGCATGGATATAGGCTCTACCACTATTAAGGCGGCTCTTATTGACGATAACGGACGCATACTTTACGAGCATTATTCTAAAAACGATGCAAGTCCTATTGATATGGGCGTTAAAATCCTTAAGGATATATACAAGCGTCTGCCTGAGGGTGCTTACATAAAAAATGCTTGTGCCACAGGCTACGGCGAGCAGCTTATGATGGCGGCTTTGCGTATTCCGGAGGGCGAAATAGAAACAATTGCCCACTACAAAGCGGCGGAATTTTTCCTGCCCGGTGTTGATTTTATCATCGATATCGGCGGTCAGGATATGAAATGTATGAAAATCAAAAACGGCGTTATCGATTCGATAATGCTTAACGAAGCCTGCTCATCAGGCTGCGGCAGCTTTATACAGACCTTTGCGGAGTCTTTAGGCTTTACCGCCCCTGATTTTGCAAAAGAGGCTCTTACTGCAAAAAACCCTGTCGATTTAGGCACACGCTGCACAGTGTTTATGAACTCACGTGTAAAGCAGGCGCAAAAAGAGGGTGCGACCGTCGGTGATATTTCGGCAGGTCTTTCCTACTCTGTTGTAAGAAATGCACTTTATAAGGTTATAAAGCTGCGTGACCCTGCCCTTATGGGCGAGAAGATTGTTGTTCAGGGCGGAACATTTAATAATAATGCAATTCTACGTGCTTTTGAGATTGTTTCGGAAAAGAATGTTGTCCGTCCCGATATTGCAGGTATAATGGGCGCTTTCGGCGCTGCTTTAATCGCAAAAGAGCGTGCAAAAGACGAGGGTTGCAACATTATCACAAGCGCCGAGCTGGAAAGCTTTTCTTATTCGGGCAACCTCATACGCTGCAAGGGTTGCTCTAACCAGTGCCGTCTTACTGTAACAAAATTTGCCGATGGCAGAAGCTTTGTTTCAGGCAACAGATGTGAAAAGGGCGCAGGGTTTGCAAAGGGACATAGCGAACTACCGAACCTTTTTAAGTATAAATACGAGCGTGTTTTCTCCTACACTCCGCTCGACAGTATGACTGCTCCCCGAGGCATTATCGGTTTGCCCCGTGTTCTTAATATGTACGAAAACTACCCTTTGTGGTTTACCATCTTTACAAAGCTTGGTTTCAGCGTACAGTTATCACCCGAAAGCTCGCATAAGATATACGAGCTGGGTATCGACTCGATACCATCGGAATCGGCGTGCTATCCCGCCAAGCTTGTGCACGGACATATAGAGAGTCTTGTAAAATCAGGAGTTAAAACCATCTTCTACCCCTGTGTACCCTACGAGCAGACCGAATACAAGGACGCAGGCAACCACTTTAACTGTCCTATTGTCACCTCCTACCCTGAGGTTATCTATAACAATATGGACTGTGTGAGAAAAAATGGTGTAAAGTTCCTATACCCCTTTATAAACCTCGACGATATGGCATCGGTAGCAAAGCAGCTAAAAAAGACGTTGGAGGACTTTGCTATCGATAAAGCAGAGATAGACGCTGCAGTTAAAGAGGGCTTTTCAGAGCTTGCCGCTTTCAAAGCTGATATGCGCAAAAAGGGCGAGGAGGTTCTCCGATATCTCGACGAAAATAACGAGCGTGGCATTGTTTTGGCAGGCAGACCGTATCATATCGACCCAGAGATAAATCACGGCATCCCCGAGATGATTACCTCACTTGGTTTTGCTGTACTGACAGAGGATTCGATTGCGCATCTTGGTAACCTCAAACGTGATATCCGTGTGGTTGACCAGTGGGCATATCACACCAGATTGTACGAATCTGCAGCCGAAGTCATAAAAAATGAACGTCTGGAAATGATACAGCTAAACTCCTTCGGTTGTGGTCTTGATGCCGTTACCACCGATCAGGTGCAGGAAATCCTGCAATCGCACGAGCGTATTTATACAACGCTTAAAATAGACGAGGTTTCAAACCTCGGAACAGCAAGAATAAGAGTTCGTTCTCTTAAGGCTGCCGTAAAGGAACGTGCCGAAAACGCTTTCTCCCCCGAGGAGATAGAGCCATACACAATAAGCCGTGTTCCCTTTACAACAGACGAAAAGAAGCGACATACCCTTATCTTCCCGCAGATGAGCCCTGTACATTTCAGGCTCTTCGAGGCAGTATTTAATCTCAACGGGTATAATGCAATTGTTCTGGAAAATGTAACTCCCGAGGACGTAGAGGCAGGCTTAAAGAGTGTAAATAACGATGCGTGCTATCCGTCTATTCTGGTAACGGGACAGCTTATAAACGCATTCAAATCAGGCAAATGCGACCCCGACTCGACATCTCTTATGATAACACAGACGGGCGGCGGCTGCCGTGCAACGAACTATATCGCATTTATCAGAAAAGCTCTTATAGAAGCAGGCTATCCAGAGGTTCCCGTTGTCAGTCTTAATCTGTCGGGTCTTGAGGCAAATTCAGGCTTTAAGCTTACGCCGTTACTTTTGCACGATTTGATAAAGGCGTGCGTATTAGGCGATTTGTTGATGACTCTGCTGCTTGCGACAAGACCGTACGAGCTTGACAAGGGACGTTCGGACAGAGTTTACCGAACATTGCTTGCCGAGCTTTATGAAAATTTTGTATCAGGCCGCAGGACAAAGCTTAAGATGAACAAAACGGTACGAAAGATTGTCAATGCGTTCCTTGCTATTCCAACAGATGATGGCGCAAGAAAGCCTAAGGTGGGAGTTGTGGGCGAAATTCTGGTAAAATTCCACCCCGGTGCTAATAATAACATTATTGATGTTATTGAATCAGAGGGCGGCGAGGCTGTTATGCCCGGACTTCTTGACTTTTTGATGTACTGTCTTTACAACAACAACTTCAAGCACGAAAATCTCGGTACAAAGAAAAAGGTGGCCGATTTGTGCAATGCGGGCATATGGGTGATTGAGCTTTACCGAAAGGCTGTTAAAAAGGCACTTAGCCAAACAAAATACCGTGACCGCACACCCGAGCATATAAGCGAGATTGCCGAGGGTGCAAGTACCGTTTTACAGCTTGGACATTCTACCGGTGAGGGCTGGTTTTTAACAGGCGAGATGATTGAGCTTATCAAAAAGGGCGTACCGAATATAGTATGCGTTCAGCCCTTTGCGTGTCTGCCCAATCACGTTACAGGCAAGGGTATGATTAAAGAGTTAAGACGTCAGTATCCCGAATCCAATATAGTAGCAGTCGATTACGACCCCGGTGCGAGTGAGGTAAATCAATTAAACCGAATTAAGCTGATGATTGCCGTCGCATTTGAGAACCTGAAAAAATCAGACAGCAATGACATTGAAAAGATAAGCAAGACCGAGAGAGAATTAAGTTTAGACGGAGGCAGGATATAATATGAGCAATATGAACGCCACCCCCTCTGGCGAGAGAATACACATAGGCATTTTCGGACGCACAAATGCAGGAAAATCAAGTATTATAAACGCTATTACAGGTCAAAACCTTGCTATAGTATCCGATGTAAAAGGTACTACCACCGATCCCGTCAAAAAGGCTATGGAAATTTTACCTTTAGGCCCTGTTGTAATTATTGATACACCGGGGCTTGATGATGAGGGTGAGCTTGGCAAAGAGCGTGTCAAGAAAGCATATCAAATGCTTGCAAAAACCGACCTTGCACTTTTGGCTGTTGACTCCTCGGAGGGTATCGGCGAGGCTGAAATACAGCTTGCAACTGAGCTAAAGACACGCAACATTCCTTATATCACCGTATACAACAAGTGCGATTTGGCTAAAAAGCTGGATTTGGCGGAAAATGAGATTGCCGTTTCTGCCAAAACGGGCGAGAATATATCAAAGCTTAAAGAAATGATAGCACGCCTTATGCCTGAAACTCAGGAGCGTGAGCTTATTGGCGATTTGATTGATGCGGGCGACATAGTTGTTCTTGTTGTGCCTATAGACGAGGCAGCTCCCAAGGGCAGACTGATACTCCCCCAGCAGCAGACAATCCGTGCCATCTTAGACAAGCGTGCAACTGCAATAGTATGTCAGGACAGCGAGCTTTCTTCTACCCTTTCAAGCCTTGGCAAGAAGCCACGTCTTGTTATAACCGACTCGCAGGTCTTTAAGACGGTTAGCGAAATTTTGCCCGAAGATATAGCACTTACGTCCTTTTCGATACTGTTTGCACGCTACAAGGGCGATTTGCAAACACTCGTTGACGGAGCAAAGGCGATTTTCAGTATAGAAGACGGCGACCGCATTTTGATAGCGGAGGGATGCACTCATCACAGACAGTGCGGGGATATAGGCTCGGTCAAAATCCCACGTATGCTTGAAAGCTTCACAGGCAAAAAGCCAATATTTGAATTTGCAAGCGGTACGGAATTTACCGCTGACGCTAACAAATACAAGCTGATAATACATTGCGGCGGCTGTATGCTTAACGAACGTGAGATGCGCTCGAGAATTACAGCGTCGGTAAATGCAAATACACCCATTGTCAACTTTGGCGTACTTCTCGCCTGTTTAACGGGCATTCTTCCCCGCAGCTTAGAGCCTTTTTCGGATATTGTCTTTCAATAAATTGCTTTTATATGCTTGACAAATATCGAAAAAAGGAGTAATATAGTCCCATAAGTGCTTGGAGGATAAGGAAAATGGATTTTAACAAATCTACATTCGGCATAATAATTATCAACGCTATTCGCATTGCGGATGGCGCTCGTTTGGTTGCAGGATGTTGATTGGTTTTTAAGTAGTGACTGAATTTACCTGCGGCTTTTAAGTTAAAACCGCAGGTTTTTTTAATAGAAAGGACGATAGAAATGAATTTAGAGCAAATAGAGAAAGCAGCGAAGCGACTTGAGCCTACAATTCACCGCACCCATATCGAAAAGTCAAAGACCTTTTCGAAGCTGGCAGGTGCGGAGGTTTACTTAAAGTACGAAAATCAGCAGAAAACAGGCTCGTTCAAAATCCGCGGTGCGTCTAATAAAATTGCAGCTTTGGCAGAACGTGGCGAGGTTAAATCGGTGGTTGCGTCCTCTGCGGGAAATCACGCTCAGGGTGTGGCATATGCGGCACACGTACATAATATCCCTGCTACCATCGTAATGCCCAAGGCTGCACCTATTGCAAAGGTGCAGGCAACCGAGGGTTATGGTGCTAAGGTAGTTTTGTGCGGCGATTGCTATGATGATGCCTACAACAAAGCCCTCGAAATTTGCGAGAGCGAGGGTGCAACCTTTTTGCATCCCTTTGATGACCCTGAGGTAATCGCAGGTCAGGGCACTATCGGCTTTGAGATCCTGCAGGATTTGCCGACTGTGGATATTATAATTGTACCCGTTGGCGGCGGCGGTCTTTTGGCAGGTGTTGCAGCTTGCGTAAAACAGGTTAATCCGAGAGTTAAGGTAATCGGCGTTCAGGCGGAGGGTGCTGACGCAATCAGCCGCTCCTTCCACGAGAAGAAGACTGTTTCTCTCGAGTCCGTTTCCACAATAGCTGACGGTATCGCAGTTAAAACACCCGGAAATCTCACACTCGACCTTATACAGAAATACGCAGATGACGTTGTTACGGTAAGTGATGCTGAAATTTCGGCAGCTATCCTCTTGCTTATGGAGCGTACAAAGCAGATTGTAGAGCCTGCAGGAGCTACTCCTCTTGCAGCTGTGTTAAACGGCAAGATAGACGCAGACGGCAAAAGGGTTGTTTGTGTTATGTCAGGCGGTAATATTGACGTAAGCTTTGTGCATAAGATTATCGAAATCGGTCTTGCCGCAAGACAGCGTAAGCTTAAGTTCAAAACAACCTTAAGCGACAAGCCAGGCAGCCTTGTACAGCTTTCGCAGGTACTCTCTAAAGCAAATGCAAATATCGTTATGGTACAGTATGACCGCTTTGACGCAAGCCTCAACCCCAACGAAGTCATCATTCACATTGCTTGTGACGTCGGCGGAAAGGAGCATGGCGAAAAGGTCTTGCGTGCTTTGGAAAAGAACGGATATAATGCAATTATAGAATAAAACAAAAAGGCAGAAACGAAATAAAAATCGTTTCTGCCTTGTTTTTATCTGTCAACTCTGTTTCGCATTTCGCCCTTTGTAAATGCTTTGATGTTTTCCGAAACCTCGGTTACAACACGTTTTCGAGCCTCATATGCACCCCACGCCATATGCGGTGTTAAGACAAAATTATCCCTATCCATTATGCTGTAAAAGGGATGGTCTTTCCCGAACGGCTCAATCGAATAAACATCGCTCGCAGCATAAATTCTTTTTTCTAAAACCGCCTCGGCAAGTGCTTCTTCATCAATAACAGCACCCCTGGCAACATTTACAATCACTGCATCCTTTTTCATAAGTGCTATCATATCACGGCTTATAATACCACGTGTAGTTTCCGAAAGCGGAAGATGCACCGATATGACGTCTGCTCTTTTCATAAGCTCGGGTAGTTCTACTACGTTAAGTCCGGCCTCGTGTGTTCGCTTAGTGCATATTACATCACAGCCTAAAGCCTCAGCAATTTTTGCTACCTTTTTGCCTATGTTTCCCATTCCAACTATACCCCACGTTTTGCCGGTCAGTTCATAAAAGCACGGCTCTAATCGATTTGCAATTCCGCTCGCTGTATACTCACCACTTGTGACAAACCGTGTATATACAGGCAATCTCATAACCAGCTCAAGTGCCAACGCAGCCGTCAGCTGTGCAACCGAGTCGGTGGAATATCCCACAACATTCGCTACACCAATGGAGTGCTTTTTGCAGTATTCGACATCTATATTGTCATAACCTGTTGCAGTAACACATATAAGCTTTAAGTTTTTGGCATTTTCAAGATTTGTGCTGTTAAGCTTTATCTTATTTAAGATAACAACATCGCAGTCACAAATACGCTCCGCCACCTCATGGGGTGCAGTAGACGGGTAGATAACCAGCTCTCCAAGCGAGTCTATCTCGGAAAAGCCTATATCGTCGCCAAGAGTTTTTGTATCGAGCATTACTATCTTCATATTCTCACCGCCAAAATTAAATTTCTAAAAGTGCCTCAAGCTTTTGATACAACTCGGGGAATTTCTTTCTCAGGTTAATAGGTTTTAGCGTATTATCAACAAAGCCGTGGCGGGTTATGCCCGTAGTGGTGATTTTTCCGTCAGATATACGCTTTACGCTGTAACTAAAGCCGCAGCGTGCGGGGCTAAGCTCGCAAAGGGTACAGCTAACCTCGGCTTTCTGCTCGTATTTAAGCCCGCTAATGTATTTTGCACCCGTTTCGGTAAGCGGGAGCATAACACCCATTTTTTCCATATCGGAATAGGACATTCCTATCTGCTTAATAAACTCGCCACGAGCCGCCTCAAACCACGGATAATATCTCGAATGATGCATTATCCCCATCATATCAGTTTCGGCATAGCGTACCTCCAGTATAATTGATGTAGTCATAGCTATCCCCTCACTTATACATTGTCATCGTCTAATTGATGTTCCTCAAATATACCGCCATAAACAAAGCCTTGTGCAGCATCTACAGTTACAACTGTTCCTGTTTTAAGAATTTCGGTAGCACCCTTTGCTCCGGTCACTACCGGAATATCAAGTGCAAGTCCGATTATCGCAGCATAGCAGGTTGTTCCCCGCTCCTCAGTGATAATGCCTGCTGCCTTCCTTAAGTATTTTACCATATCGGGTGTAGTTGTACGGTTTACTACAATAGCTCCGTCTTCAAAATTTTTCTTAAGCTCGTCAACGCTGTCGGCAATACATACCTTAGCTGTTGTGTGAAGTTTAGTAACACCCTCGCCTCGTACAAGAATATCACCGACCAGATGCACCTTCATAATGTTGGTAGTACCGCTTACGCCTATCGGAGCACCGCCTGTGATTACAACAAGGTCGCCGTTTTTGACAACGTGTGTTTTTATCGCACATTCTACTGCGTGCTCGAACAGCTCGTCGGAATTACTGCGCATCTCGCTCATTACAGGTATAACACCCCACGAGAGATTGAGCTGTCTGCGTGCTTTTTTGTCAATTGTCGGTGCAATAATCGGGCACTTGGGGCGGAATTTGGAAATCATATGTGCAGTAGTACCGCCATAGGTGAGTGCAATTATCGCAGATGCACCAAGGTCGTGCGCCGTTGTACAGGTTGCGTGCGAAAGCGCATTTGTCACATCTGTACTCGACTTATCCACCGACACATTGCTAAGACGCTTTTCGTAATCAATGTCCCTTTCTGTACGCTCGGCTATTGTCGCCATAGTCTTTACTGTTTCAACAGGATATTTTCCGATTGCAGTTTCTCCCGAAAGCATTATTGCGCTTGTGCCGTCGTATATCGCATTGGCAACGTCGGTAGTTTCGGCACGTGTGGGGCGGGGATTTCTTATCATAGAATCAAGCATCTGTGTAGCTGTAATTACCACCTTGCCTGCACGGTAGGTTTTCTTTATAATCTTTTTCTGCATAACGGGCAAAACCTCGAGCGGTATTTCTACACCCATATCGCCTCTTGCGACCATTATACCGTTGGAAACCTTGATAATAGCGTCAATATTATTAACGCCCTCGCCGTTTTCTATTTTTGATATTATGCGTATATCCGCTGCATTATGCTTTTCTAAAAGTGCACGTATTTTGAGTACATCATCGGCAGTTCTCACAAATGATGCCGCAATAAAATCGACGTCCTCTTTGATACCGAATATAATATCGTCAATATCCTTTTGGCTCATATACGGCATAGAAAGCGACACGTTAGGAACATTGACGCCCTTGGAGTCAGATACCTCGCCGCCGCTTTTAACCTCACATATTATTCTGTCAGCCTTGACGCTAAGAGCCTCAATCTCGATAAGTCCGTCATCAATCAAAAGCCTTGCACCTGCTTTGATATCGCGTGGCAGGTCTTTGTATGTTATAGATACACCTGTGTTGTCACCCTCAACATCCTCGGTGTAGAGGGTAAACTTGTCCCCCTCTTTAAGTACAGCCTTGCCATCTTTGAATTTCTTAAGACGGATTTCGGGGCCTTTTGTATCGAGCATTATCGCAACAGGGATATCAAGCTCTTCTCTGACACGCTTAATTCTGTCCATATACCTCTTTGCCTGCTCGTGTGTGCCGTGCGAAAAGTTTATTCTCGCAACGTCCATTCCCGCAAGCATCAAATCACGCAATACATTGTCGTCGTCAGTGGCAGGCCCCATAGTGCATATTATTTTTGTCTTTCTCATTTTGATGTATCCTTTCATTGTTAAATCATTGTCATAAATAAGGGTTGCACTTTACTCAAGCGCAACCCTAACACATCAAGTGGCAAGCTTCTTAATGACGGAAATTATGTCATCAGGAAGATTCTTTTTCATTGCCAGACCTTCTTCGATGTCAACATCGAGTATTTTATTGTTTTGCATACAAACAATTCTGTTAGACTTGCCCTCTAAAAGCAGTTCTACGCATTTAACACCCATCTCGCTCGCAATAATACGGTCACGTGCAGACGGTGAGCCTCCACGCTGGGTATGTCCAAGAATTGTGGCACGGGATTCGATACCTGTTTTAGCCTCAATCTCTTTAGCCATTTCGATTACACTCATACCTTTTACGCCTTCGGCAACAATAACTATGCACTGACGTCTGCCTCGGGATTTACCCTCAAGAATAGGACCTAAAACGTCTTTGTCAAAGTCATATTCTCTTTCGGGGATAAGAACAACCTCCGCTCCGCAGGCAATTCCTGCATTGATGGCAATATATCCTGCGCCTCTGCCCATAACCTCGATAACAGAACATCTCTCGTGAGATGATGATGTGTCACGTATCTTATCCACTGCATCAATTACAGTATTAAGACAGGTGTCATAGCCTATGGTATATTCACTGCAGTCAATATCATTGTCAATCGTTCCGGGCATTGCAATTGTCGGAAGACCAATACGGGAAAGGTCACGTGCACCCCTAAAAGAGCCGTCACCGCCTATTACTATAAGTCCGTCAAGGCCAAAATTTTTAGCCACCTCGTAAGCTCTTTTAACACCTGCCGGCTCCTTAAACTCAAGACATCTCGCAGTCTGAAGAACCGTTCCGCCCTTTTGGAGAATATCCGAAACGCTTCTTGGTCCCATTTCTATAAAATCACCATTTATAAGACCATTATAACCTCTTTTAACACCGTATACCTTAAGACCGTTATAATTGCCCGTTCTTACAACAGCTCTGACTGCCGCATTCATACCGGGCGCATCACCGCCACTGGTTAGAACGCCAATCTTTCTGACTTCTCTATTCATTATGCTGTCCGTTCCTTTCAATCACAATTCTTCATCAAGTATAAGTGCGTGTGCGGCGCTTACCTCTGCCGCAGGCACAAGTACATCGTAGCATATCTCAACACCTTCCTCAGTGGGCGTAATCGTGTGTACACGATTGATAATACCGTTACTGTCTAAAAGTGTGCATATATTATTTTTCACTTCTGTGCTATTTGCCAGATAGACAACTGTCCACATAATCTGCTTACCCCTGCCTTCCTGCCCGCGTGGCACAAAGAATTTCCTTTATTATTCAATAATAACCCATTTTACTATATTGTACAATAAATTGTCAAAAATTTCAATATCATTTCATACAAATAATTACATTATTTTCACTAAATATTAATACAATTTTACATTATCCTGGCCAAACATCGCAAAAAGTTCTTCCAATAGCCCGAAATCAGCATTGACAAAATAGCTTTCAGGAACACAAAGACGCTTTTTGCTGTCGGCAATATAGAGTACCACAGGCGTATCTCCAGTGTACTTCTTAAGAACATCAAG
This sequence comes from Clostridia bacterium, assembly GCA_045649145.1. Taxonomy (GTDB): domain Bacteria; phylum Bacillota; class Clostridia; order UBA1381; family UBA1381; genus HGM11525. The sequence goes on along the minus strand of JAZRPK010000049.1, from coordinate 6,049 downwards.
CACACGCTCCATGACCTCTTTATTTTGTGTCCCCATTTTGATAAACAGCTTTTTGCCGTCGAGATTTTTGCTTGCAGGTTCAGGATTTGTTTGTCTTTTAAGGGACATATAATCTTTTAGCTTATATGCCTCCTCAAGTAAGAGCTTAGGCTCTTCCTCCTCACGCAAGCTTACGTTACAAACTGCCGCAATCATTTCCTCCTCAACAAGCATATGTGATAGGTTGTCATATATTTTAGGAAATACCAAAACCTCAATCCCGCCGTACAAATCCTCAAGTCTCAAAAATGTCATACGGCGGTTGCTTTTTGTAGTTTTGTCCTTACGTGCAGTTATTATTCCGGCAACGGTGACTCTTTGTCCGTCAGAAATTTCCGAAAGGGCAGTATTACCCTCGTCGTCCTTTTCTGCAGCAGAGAGGATTTTACCAATATTTACACCACCGCAAATTTTAGCAGCAGCCGACTGATATTCCTCCATCGGATGTCCTGAAAGATACATCCCGACCGACGCCTTTTCCATATTAAGCAATTGTTTCTTCTCAAATTCTTCTATTTGCGGAAGCTCAATTGTGCCTTTTTCTTCCACAAGCTCAGGCTCGTCAAAGAGTGAAAGCTGACCAGATAGGCTGCTTCTCTTGTCTCTTGTTTCGCCGTCTATAACACTTTCAAAAATTTGCATAAGCTGCGACCTTTTTGCACCGGTAGAGTCAAACGCTCCGCACATTATAAGGCCTTCTATCGCACGCTTATTAAGCTCCTTGTCCGCCATTCTTGACACAAAGTCAAAAAAGTCGGCAAATTTTCCATTTTCTACGCGTTCGGCAACAACCGCCCTGATAAAGCCCTTGCCCACATTTTTTACAGCCGAGAGCCCAAAGCGAATTGCTCCGTCTTCCACGGTAAAGCTGTCCTCGCTGGCATTTATATCAGGCGGCAGCTTTTTGATACCAAGCTCGGCACAATTGACAAGATAGCCGTTTATCTTGTCGGTATTATCGGCAGAGGATATAAGCGACGCCATAAACTCCACAGGATAAAAGGTTTTAAGATATGCCGTCTGATAAGTAAGATACGCATATGCTGCCGCATGGGACTTGTTAAAGGCATAGTTTGCAAAGTCACTCATCTCATTAAAGATGTCTGTCGCAACGCTTTCTTCAATACCACGGTTGATACAGCCTTCTATCTCCCATTCGCCGTTTTCGTTTTGTTTTCCGTAGATAAAGTTTTTACGCTCTATCTCCATTTTATCCGCTTTTTTCTTGCTGATAACACGGCGGAGCATATCTGCACTGCCAAGGGAATAGCCTGCCATATCACGCACAATCTGCATAACCTGCTCCTGATATACCATACAGCCGTATGTAACATCAAGAATAGGTTCTAATAGCGGATGCTTATATTTTACTTCTTCAGGATGTGATTTGTTGTACACATACTTAGGTATCGAATCCATCGGACCGGGACGGTAGAGTGCAATTCCCGCAATAATATCTTCCAGACAAGTAGGCTTTAACTCCTGCATAAACGCCTTCATTCCTGCACTTTCTATCTGAAAAACACCATCGGTATTACCGGTGGAAATATTCTCGTATACCTCTTTTATATCATAATCGAGATTGCTTATGTCAATTTTTATTCCACGTGTTTTCTCGATAATTTTAACCGCATTTTCTATTATGGTAAGATTTTTAAGTCCGAGAAAGTCCATTTTAAGAAGTCCCAGACTCTCGATTGTATCCTTTACAAACTGAGTGGTGATAACATCTTCATTTGTCTGCAGGGGCACATATTCAACAATCGGCTCTTTTGTAATAACCACGCCTGCTGCGTGCGTGCCCGAATGTCTTGCCATACCCTCAATTGCTCTTGAGGTGTCTATAAGCTCCCTTACCCTCTCGTCACTGTCATAAAGAGCTTTAAGCTCTTTGGAAATTTCAAGTGCCTTATCTATGGTAATTCCAAGCTCATTAGGGATAAGCTTTGCAACACGGTCGGTATCGGCATAGCTTATATTAAGCGCTCTGCCCACATCACGCACCGCCAGCTTCGCCTTCATAGTACCGAAGGTGATAATCTGCGCAACATTCTCGGCGCCGTATTTTTCAATTACATAGTTTATAACCTTTTGTCTGCCCTCCGGCTCAAAGTCTATATCAATATCAGGCATCGACACTCGCTCAGGGTTTAAGAAACGCTCGAAAATAAGCGAATAGCGAATAGGGTCAATATCGGTAATTTTAAGCACATAGCTGACAATACTGCCCGCCGCCGAGCCTCTGCCCGGTCCAACCATAACATCGTGCGTTTTGGCAAAGTTGATAAAATCCCATACGATAAGGAAATAATCAACAAAGCCCATTTTATTTATAACCGATAGCTCATAAGAAAGCCTTTCCTCCAGCTCGGGTGTAACCTCTTTGTATCTTTGATGGAGACCCTTGACGCACAATTCCTCAAGATACCGGAATGCCGTCTTGCCGTCGGGCACATCATATTCGGGCAAGTGTCTGGTGTTAAAGTCAAAATCCACCTTGCATCTTGCGGCTATTTTGCCGGTGTTTTCTATTGCTTCGGGTGCGTAGGAAAATAAGCTTTCCATCTCCTCCTGTGATTTTATATAAAACTCGTCCGTTTCAAATTTCATTCTGTCCGGCTCATCAACCGTGCGGCGCATCTGTATGCACATCAAAACATCCTGATATTTCGCATCATCTCTGGTTGCGTAATGTATATCATTGGTCGCAACAAGGCCTACTCCCAGTTCTTCTGCCAATTTTACAAGCTTAGGATTTATCCTCTTTTGCTCGGCTATACCGTGGTCCTGAATTTCTATAAAATAATTATCCTTGCCAAATATATCAATATATGTTTGTGCAATTTCCTTTGCCTTGTCATAATCGTCAGAAACCATCGCCCTTGGCAACTCACCCGCCAGACAGGCAGAAAGTGCAATAAGTCCCTTTGAATGCTCCTTCAAAAGCTCAAAATCTATTCTCGGCTTATAATAAAAGCCCTCGGTAAAGCCTGCCGAAACCATTTTTATGAGGTTTTTGTAGCCTGTCATATTCTCGCACAGCAAAACAAGATGATAGTACTTATCATCGTCCTTAGTCTTATCAAATCTGCTGCCCGGCGCAACATAAACCTCACAGCCTATAACGGGGTGTATGCCCGCCGCCTTTGCCTCGCGGTAAAAGTCAACCACTCCGTACATATTGCCGTGGTCGGTTATTGCTACGCTTTCCATACCGAGTGCCTTAACACGTGCTATCAGCTTTTTTATACTGACTGCGCCGTCCAAGAGACTAAACTCTGTATGTGTATGAAGATGTGCAAAGCTCACTTTGTAACCTCCTCGTTTGTTTTATAGCTTAACAGTTTCCCCTGAACTTTACCTTCGGGAACTCTTATTAAAGTTATATACATATTCCTTTCCGCTCATAAAGGGTTATTTTACAATTCATCAGCTATTTCAATAAGCCTGTTAAGGCGGTGATTTACACCCGATTTTCCTATCGGCGGATTTAGCTTTTCTCCAAGCTCTTTTATGCTGTCTTCGGGGTAGGCACGTCTTATCTCTGCCATTTCCCTTAATACCTCCGAAAGTGCACCAAGTCCTATTTTCTTCTCTATCTTTGCTATTGCGTGAAGCTGTTTCGACGCTGCCTGAGCCTGCTTGTTAAGATTGGCATTATCACAGTTCACACGGCGGTTTACATCGTTTCTGATTTCCTTTTCTACAGATATGTTGTAAAGCTCAAGTGCCGCATACCCTGCTCCGATTAATCCGAGCACAGCCGCAATTGACTCATAGTCCTTTACGTATACGACATATCTGCCCTTTCGAGAGGTGAGCTTTGCATTGATGCCCTCCTCTTCAAGTGCAAAAAGCACATCCTCGGCATATTCTTTTCGTTTTGTATCAAATTCAAGGTGATAGCTTTTTTTCGGGTCATTGACCGAGCCTCCGCCCAAAAACGCACCTGCCAAAAATGCCCTCTTGCAGCAGGCAAACGGCATCAGCACTTTAGCACTCTCATCAGCCATAAGCTCTGCGCATATAACATCTTCATCATTCGCCTCTAAACTGCTTTTGTACAGCTTGGACTGATTATTGAACTCATACTCCACACTTATACCAAGACATTCCTTAATAAGCAATGCGGCGTAGTCGGCGATTTTCTTGTTTTCTGTTGAAATAACCGCCCGACCCGAGCCAAAGCTTGCCGCAAAACGCATCAACCCTGCCAGTCTTGCCAAGGTGCAAAAATCACATTCTCCCGCCTCTTGTGTTAACTTGTCCTTAATCTCTGCTGAGAAAGACATCTTCCCGTGTTCCTTTCGTAAATTTGTTACAGCGGGCAATTTGTCCTCATCGCTCGCCGATTATCTTTACCTCAGGCTCTAACATCACGCCCGAATTTTTATAAACCTCAGCCTTTACATATTCAATCAGCTCCAAAATCTCTGACGCTTTAGCTCCGCCTCGGTTAATTATAAAGCCTGCGTGCTTTTTACTAACCTCTGCGTCACCTATGCTCTTGCCCTTAAGTCCTGCGCCCTCAATTAAAGCACCTGCAAAATATCCTTCAGGTCTCTTAAAGGTGCTCCCCGCAGATGCAAATTCCAAAGGCTGTTTTTCAACTCTCCTTGACTTAAAATCGTTCATTTTTGCAAGGATATTTTCCCTATTGTCTTTGTTTAGCTTTATCGTCACAGATGTTATAATTGCGCCTATATCGGAAAATACACTCTTGCGGTAGGAAAGCTTCATATCCTCGTTTTTGATTATAAACAGCTTGCCGTCTTTCAGATATTCGGCACTTTCGACAACGTCCCTCATTTCGCCGCCGTAAGCACCTGCGTTCATATAAAGACCGCCGCCTATTGTGCCCGGTATCCCGTGCGCAAACTCAAAACCGCCAAGACCGCTCTCGAGAGCAGCTGTTGCCACCTGCGACATACGTGCACCGCTTTGGGCGGTTATATACTCGCCGTCTGTTTCTATTTTAGAAAACTTTTTATCTATCTTTATCACAAGACCACGTATTCCGCCGTCTAAAACAAGCAGATTGGAGCCATTTCCTATAACCGTTACACCAACACCTGCTTCTTCCGCAGCTGATAAAACTGCCATCAACTCCTCGGTATCTGTCGGCTCATAGAAGAAATCCGCACTGCCTCCCACACGAAATGACGTGTGCCGGCTCATAGGCTCGTTATATTTCATACCCGCAATTTTACTGAGCATCGCATTTACTCCAATCAAAATTTCTCTCCTGAATTACTATTCCATATTCTTCTGCATTTCACGCATCAGGCGGTTGTTAAGCTCAACTGCCGCATTGTAGCCCATACGTTTTTGGCGGTTGTTCATAGCCGCAACCTCGATTATGATAGCAAGGTTTCTGCCCGGTCGCACCGGTACGGTAAGGCTCGGAACATTGATACCCATAATATTGGTGTATTCATCAACCATACCGAGTCTGTCATATTGCTTGCCCTCTACCCAGTGCTCTAAGTGTATTATCATATCAATGCTTTCGGTATCCTTAACAGCACCCATACCGAAAATCTCTTTAACATCAATTATACCTATGCCTCTAAGCTCTACAAAATGCCTTATAATATCAGGTGCAGAGCCGACTAAAGTCCTCGAAGATACCCTCTTTATCTCAACGGCATCGTCTGCTACAAGACGGTGACCTCTCTTCAAAAGCTCTATTGCATTCTCGCTCTTTCCGACGCCCGATTCGCCAAGGATTAAAATACCCTCGCCGTAAACCTCAACCAAAACGCCGTGCCTTGTCTTTCTGGGCGCAATCTGCACATTGAGGTAGCTTATAAGCGCACTGATAAAAGCAGAGGTTGTTTCCTCCGTACGAATGAGCGTCACGTCATACTCTTCTGCAAGCTCGGTCATTTCGGGCGGGACTTGCATTCCCCGTGTTATTACAAGGCAAGGAATTCCCTTTTTGAACAAAGGCTCCAAAAGCGCCTTACGCTTATCTTTTTGGAACTGCTCAAGGTATGTCAGCTCAACC
>JAZRPK010000048.1:0-1894 GCA_045649145.1 Clostridia bacterium | reverse complement strand
TATTTTGTCATGGTCGAGAACGACAGCCTTGACGGTTGTTGAACCCACGTCAATTCCCATTTTAAGCATGAAAAACGCCTCCGTTAGTAAAATATTCCATACTTTCCCTCATTATATATCAATTATATTCTTATTCCGATGCTAAGTCAATGAGCAAATTCTACAAAAAATATGTCGAATTGTGGGGGTTGACAAGGGTGTTTGAGGGAATATATAATGATTATAAATCAACCTTAGGGGGCGAAGGAATGGCTAAATCGTCAAATCAAAAGCTGAAGCTTTTGTACATAATGAAATATCTGCTGGAGGAAACGGACGAGGATAATCCTGTTACAACTGCTAATATTATTGATATGCTTGCCGGTGTTGGAATTAAGGCTGAGCGTAAGAGCATTTATGAGAATATAGAGGATTTACGCCTGTTTGGTATTGATATCGAAAACATCGGGAGCGGCCGCTCAAGCGGATATTATATCGCCTCGCGTGATTTTGAGATGCCCGAGCTGAAGCTGCTGGTTGATGCGGTGCAGTCGTCTAAGTTTATCACACGCACAAAATCGGATAAGCTTATCAAAAAGATAGAAGGCTTGACGGGCAAATATCAGGCACAGCAGCTACAAAGACAGGTGTTTGTGTCAAATCGTATAAAGCACGATAATGAGAGTATCTACTACAATGTCGATGAAATCCATACAGCCATAAATGCCGACCGTAAGCTAAGCTTCTTTTACTTCGATTGGACACCCGAAAAGACGAAAAAACACCACCATAACGGGAAAAGATATGTAATAAGTCCGTGGGCACTTTCGTGGGATGACGAGAATTATTATATGATAGGTTATGACTCTGATGCAGATATGATAAAGCATTACCGTGTCGATAAGATGGAAAAGATAAGTGCCTGTGAGGAGCATCGTGAGGGCAGAGAACGCTTTTCGGAATTTGATATGGCGGTGTATTCTAAAAAGGTGTTCGGAATGTTCGGCGGTGAGGAAAAGACTGTTTCGATACGATTTGCCGACGAGTTTGCAGGCGTGGTAATAGACCGTTTCGGCCGTGATGCGATGATTATACCGGGGAAGGATGGTTATTTTACAGTCAGAGTAAGCGCGTTTGTCAGTCCGCTCTTTTATTCGTGGGTGTTCGGCTTCGGCAAAGGTGCTAAGATAATCAGTCCGCCGGAGGTTCAAAAGGAATTTCGGGATATGGCAGAGGCGGTATTGGGAGAATATAAATAATAATTTAGCGGCTTGTAGATTGATTGTTAAGAAAAGCATAATTTTTTGAAATAAACTATTGACAAAGGGTAAAATCGGTGTTATAATAATCCCTGCAAGTCGCAAAAATGGAGAGATGTCTGAGCGGTTGAAAGAGCCGGTCTTGAAAACCGGTGACGTGCGAGCGTCCGTGGGTTCGAATCCCACTCTCTCCTCCATTTTTTTTATTTTGGAGTAAATGCAGACATAATATTTCGCCTCGGCAGCGGGATATTTGCTGTGTTTCCTTACTTTAAGGAGAAGTACTCAAGAGGCCGAAGAGGCGCCCCTGCTAAGGGTGTAGGTCGGGCAACCGGCGCGAGGGTTCAAATCCCTCCTTCTCCGCCACTAAAAAACAAGCATTGGCATATGCTTGTTTTCTTTGTATATTAAGCGTTAGAAGGTATGGAGGGATAATAGATGAGTAAATATCGTGATTTTGACAATTATCTTAAGGAGTTCCCGAATAAAGACGGATATTTTGGTGAGTTTGGCGGTGTTTATCTGCCCGAAAAGCTCATTCCTGCGTTTAAGGAGGCGGACGATGCCTACGAGGCAATTTGCCATTCTGCGCAGTTTATCAACGAGCTTCGCAGAATAAGAAAGGAATTTCAGGGCAGACCGACTCCAGTACATCA
>JAZRPK010000047.1:0-7942 GCA_045649145.1 Clostridia bacterium | reverse complement strand
AACAATACTCTCATCTGTCGCTGTTCCATCTACTGTATAGAGAATACCGCCGATATCAAAGGAGTTAAGCAGTGAATCAAAAGCAGTTTTGTCAGCTATATACACGCCATTATTATCTGTTGCAAATTCCTTAATAAGTCCGAGTGCTACCTCTGAATAATCAGACGAAATCATCAGAGTAATTATGTTCTCAGTTTCTGCATCAACGGTTCTTACAAAGCTGCTGCTGTTTCCATCATCAGTCTGTGGAGTTGGTGATGGAACTTCCTCGGGAGAAAGTGCCGCAACCTCGGGCAGATGCTCTTGCGAGGCATCCGAAACCGGCTCTGTGTCGGTATTGGGAACAGATGCGGTCACGCTTTCGCCTGCCGTGTTATCGGTAGGTTCAGGCTTAACCGATGCAGGCTTTGGTGTTGCTATGTTCGTTGTTTTTTCTTTATCTTCTGTAGGAGTAGTTTCTCCTGCATTCTGTCCGGATATTATGTTATCTGTTGTTTTCGGGGCGGTTTCTATGATGTTATCATCATATGACGGACCGCTTTTTGTAAAGTTAATATCGCCCACGTTGCTTCCGACAACAACTGCAAGAATTATACCTGCGGCAAGCATACCGTATCTTCTTACGTAAATGCTGATACCCTTTTTGGTTTTGCACTCGGCGTCAATTCTCTGTCTTAGCTTTGTGCCAAAGTCTTCGGGTATATCGATTTCCGGCAGAGTAGAAAGTGTGTTGCGAATACTCTTTGCAAATAGAAGAGCCTCGCTACATTCGTTGCAGGAGGAAATATGTGCTTCGAAATGCTTTGTTGCTTCACGTGTCAGCTCGCCGTCAAGATAAGCATCAATCAATGCCTGACACTCTTCGCAGTTTATCATTTCGTTCCCTCCTTTCAAAATAAGTATAATTATATTTAGCCTGACTAATAATTAAGACGAAAAATCATAAAAAAAGTTCCCTGTTTTCTGATAAAATTTTTCTCAAGGAGTCTCTTGCTCTGTAAAGGCGTGATTTTACCGTTCCGAGCGGGCATTTTAATATGGCGGATATTTCCTCGTAGGAAAGACCATTTATGTCAAAAAGTGTGATTACCGTGCGCTGATTTTCGTCAAGAGCGGCGATGGCTTTTCTTACTGCTACAACCCGCTCATTTTGCTCGGCAATTTGTTCGGGCGAGGTTGTTTCGTCTGCAATCTCCAGTTTTGGCCCGTCCTCGTTATCATCGTCAAGGCTTATAATATTTGAACGCCGTTTTCTAAGAAAATCTGTACACACATTTTTGGTAATTCTGTAAATCCACGTGGAAACGGTGCTCTCGCCACGGAAATTGCCAATGTTTTTATATACCCTTATAAAAACCTCCTGAGCAGCGTCCAAGGCGTCCTCGCGGTCGGAAAGCAGGGAGTATGCAATATTTGACACACGCTTGCTGTAATCGGCTACAAGCTTATCAAATGCTGCCATATCACCTTTTTTAATTTTTGAAACAAGTTCGCCGTCTGTCAAATCTGCCACCCCCCTTTACTTATACAATGAAAAACAAAATCAGAACTTGCTTATTCTTTCAAGATAATTCTGATAAGAGGATTTTATATCCTCAAGACAGTCGCCGCCGAATTTTTCTAAAAAGGCATTTGCAATTTCAAATGCAACCGCCGCCTCAACCACCGCTGCACAAGCAGGAACAGCGCAGATATCCGAACGCTCTACCGATGCAGACGCTTCGCTGCGGTCTGTGATATCGACTGTTTTTAGCGGACTGTACTGCGTGGGGATAGGCTTCATAGCCGCACGCACAATAACAGGCTCGCCGTTGGTCATTCCGCCCTCGATGCCGCCTGCGTTGTTGGTTGTACGTGAGTATCCGTCAGCATACACAATCTCGTCCTGAACAGCCGCTCCGTCTGTTTCGCCGACACCGAAGCCCATACCGAATTCGACGCCCTTAATAGCCTGAATGCTCATAACCGCCGCTGCTATTTTCGCATCAAGCTTTCTGTCATAATGTACATAGCTGCCGATGCCGGGTACAAGACCCGAAACAACAGTTTCAACCACGCCGCCAACTGTTCTGCCGCTTTCCTTGATGCTGTCGATATATTTTTTGGCTTTAGTTTCCGCCTCAGGATTTCCAAAGCCTACCTCGGAAGCATACACACGCTCATAAAAAGCCTTGTCCAGAGAGGCCAGATTATCCTCAATCTCGCCGATACGTACGACTCTTGATTTTAATTCTATACCAAACTGTTCGGTAAGCTGTCTTACGAGTGCACCGACAGCAACTCTTGCGGCAGTTTCCCTTGCACTTGCACGCTCGAGTACGTTCCTGAGGTCCTTATGCGCATATTTCATTCCGCCCGAAAGATCGGCATGGCCGGGACGTGGGCAGGTAACGCTTTTTTCGCCGTTGGAGAATTCTGCCCCCATTATATCCGACCAGTTTGCCCAGTCCTTGTTTTCGATACGGATGGTAATGGGACTGCCCAGAGTATATCCGCCGCGCACACCCGAGAGTATCTCAGCACGGTCAGATTCTATTCTCATTCTGCCGCCTCTGCCGTAGCCTGCCTGACGGCGTTTTAACTGGGCGTTGATTTTGTCTATATCTATTTTTACACCGGAGGGCATTCCCTCAATAATTGCGGTAAGACACGGCCCGTGTGTTTCGCCTGCGGTAAAAAATCTAAGCATTATAACCACTTTCCTTACAATATAATATTACCACTATATTGTAACATACAGGCTTGGGATTTTCAATCTATTTTTTGTCTATCATAGCATAAAGCGCCGAAAGAGCCTCCTTGACACCGCCAACTGCGTCAATAAGCCCGCACTCCACCGCCTGCTCGCCAAATAAAACCGTGCCGACATCGTTTGCAATTTCGTCGGTGGCTAGCATAAGGTTCTTAAAACTGCTGTGGTCGATATTTGAATTTCGTACGATAAAGTCGATAATCCTGTCCTGCATTTTGGTAAGATACCGAAATGTCTGCATTACACCGATAACAATGCCGTTTATGCGCATCGGGTGTATAGTCATTGTTGCAGACGGGACTATAAAGGATTTGTCGGTTGCAACGGCTAACGGGACGCCGATTGAATGACTGCCGCCAAGCACTAATGACACGGTAGGCTTTTTCATACCTGCTATCATTTCTGCAATTGCAAGCCCTGCCTCAACATCACCGCCGACTGTGTTAAGAAGAACCAAAAGTCCGTCTACCTCATCGTCCTCCTCTACCGCCACCAGATGCGGAAGAACGTGCTCGTATTTGGTGGATTTTGTGCCCTGAGGGAGCAGGGAATGGCCCTCTATTGTCCCGATTATATTAAGACTGCGTATTCTGCCACGTGAGTTATTAGTTTCAACAATCCCGCATTCCAATATATTTTCCCGTCGTTCCTGCTGTTCGCTTGTTTCGTCCAAACTAACGCACCTCCTGTCTATATTTGTCATTATTCCACTCGATATTGCAAATTATTCTTGTAAATGGCGGATAGTTGTGATAAAATATAGACTATAAACAAAATCAAAAGGAAAGGAATGATTGACTGTGCCGATAAGAGTGCCCGACAAGCTGCCGGCTACAAAACAGCTCAGAAATGAAAACGTATTTGTAATGAGTGAAACGCGCGCAATGCACCAGGACATACGTCCTCTTAAAATTGCGATAGTCAATCTGATGCCGACTAAAATAACAACCGAAACACAGCTTTTAAGGCTTTTGTCAAATTCGCCGCTACACGTGGAGATTGACCTTATTTCGATGGATTCGCATATATCTAAGAACACATCGGCTGAGCATTTGGAAACCTTTTATAAGAGCTTTAACGATATTAAAAACCATAAATATGACGGTATGATTATTACCGGTGCACCGGTAGAAAATTTCGATTATACCGAGGTAGATTATTGGGATGAGCTTGTAGAGATAATGGAATGGTCCAAAACGCACGTAACGTCAACTCTGCATATCTGCTGGGCGGCGCAGGCGGGGCTTTATTACCACTACGGAGTGCCTAAGTATACGCTTCCCAAAAAGCTTTCGGGAGTATATTCGCACCGTGTAAACCGCCGTACTTCCAAGCTGGTCAGAGGCTTTGACAACGAATTTTTTGCACCCCATTCACGTTATACCGAGGTACGTGCCGAGGATATCAAAAAGGTAAAGGAACTGGAAATACTTTCTGAGTCTGACGAGGCAGGTGTCTATATAGTATTTACCAAGGGCGGCAGACGTATTTTTGTGACAGGACATTCGGAATATGATGCCGATACACTGGCAAACGAGTATATCCGTGACCTCGCAAAAGGCATAAACCCCGAAATTCCGAAAAATTATTTCCCTGACAATAACCCTGATAAAAAGCCCGTGGTACGCTGGCGCTCACACGCAAGCCTGCTCTTTTCCAACTGGCTTAACTACTTTGTGTATCAGATTACACCATATGATATTGACAGTATCAAATAAAAGAAATGACCGCCTGTGGCGGTCATTTTATTGTGTTTATTTATGATAAGTTTCGTTATTCGCTATCTTAAACGCACGGTAAATCTGCTCCAAAAGTACTACACGCATAAGCTGATGCGGCAGGGTAATACGTCCGAAGCTGATTTTTGCCTGTGCTCTCTTTTTTACCTCGTCAGAAAGTCCCAAAGACCCGCCTATTACAAATGCTGCACGGCCTGCGGTCATTGCCAGATTTGACGTCTTCTCCGACAATTGTTCGCTTGAAATCAGCTCACCTTCAACACACATTGCAATTATCGGTGTGCCGTCTTTTATGTTGGAAAGAATTTTCCTGCCCTCACGAATGAGTATCTGCTCCTCCTCAGCGGAAGATGCATTATCAGGGATTTTCTCGTCGGGGATTTCTATAATTTCAAGCTTGCAAAAGCGGGACAGACGTTTTGTATACTCCGCTATGGCATCTTTGAAATATTTTTCCTTAAGCTTGCCTACGCAAACAATCGTAATATTCATCAAAAGGAACTCACCTCATATCTCCTTGCAACAACCAGCTGAACATCGCCATCTTTCACGCCGCCTGCTTTAAGTGCTGATGCAACCGATGAATAGGCAAGAGCAGGCGTGTTATTCTCGTCAGAAAGATGCGAAAGCATAATATGCCTTGTGCCACGGTTTGCAAGTGCGAGAGCTGTTTTTGCCGAAAGGTCGTTTGACATATGCCCGAAATTGCCGAGGATACGGCTTTTTAAGTGCTCGGGGTAACTGCCGTTTAGGAGCATATCTATATCGTGATTTGCTTCTAAAATAACCGCCTTACTGCCCGAAATGCTGTCGAAAAGCTCGTCGGTCATCACGCCGATATCGGTTGCTACGGAATATTTGTCATTACCGCAATAAAGCCTGTATCCGACGGGGTCAGCCGCATCGTGCGGAATGGAGAAGGCATCGGCGGTAACCTTGCCTATCTCAAACGGTCGGTCAGGCTCAATAATCTTTATATTACAGTCGGCGATTTTGCCGATATTCATCGCAAGATGTGTTTGCTCGGTTGCATAGACGGGGAGGTTGTATTTTCTCGAAACAACGCCCACTCCGCTTATATGGTCAATATGCTCGTGCGTAACCAAAATTGCGTCAAGGTCGCCGCCTGTAAGGTCAAAGCTTGATAAAAGCTCATCCAGCCTACGTCCGCTCATTCCGCAATCAACAAGGATATTTGTGCCTTTGTGAGAAAGCAGCGAGCAATTACCCGAGCTGCCGCTGATTAGTGAATGGAGCATATTATTGCCCCTCTACTACTGTGATACGTTTTATATCACCGCCGAGCTTGATAAACTTTTCTTCGAAGTTTTCGTAACCGCGGTCGATGTGATAAATGTCGCTTATCATAGTAGTTCCGTCAGCCATAAGACCTGCTATTATAAGTGCCGCACCGCCTCTTAGGTCGGTAGAACGCACCTGTGCACCCATAAGCTTTGAAACACCGTTTATTATAGCAAGCTTACCTTCGACACGGATATTTGCACCCATTTTGATGAGCTCGCCGACATAACGGAATCTGTCGTCCCATACGCCCTCACGTGCAGAGCTTGTCCCGCCTACCATCGAAAGGAAGGTTACAAGCTGCGGCTGCATATCTGTAGGATATCCCGGATACGGCAGTGCAATAAAATTGATATGCTTAAATACAGTACCCTCAGGAACATAAACTCTCACGCTGTCGTCAAATTCCTCGACAACTGCGCCCGACTCGATAAGCTTCGCACTTATCGGCTCGAGATGCCTCGGGATAATATTTTTAATCAGAACATCGCCTCTGGTTGCTGCTGTGGCAATCATAAATGTGCCTGCTTCAATTTGGTCTGGGATTATGGAATACATTCCGCCGTGCAATGAGGAAACACCTGTAATCTTAATGGTATCTGTACCTGCGCCTCGAATTTTTGCGCCCATAGCGTTTAGGAAGTTTGCCAAATCAACAATATGCGGTTCCTTTGCTGCATTTTCAATTACGGTAACGCCCTTTGCCAAAACAGCACCGAGTATCACGTTAATGGTAGCGCCGACCGATGTAACGTCAAAATAGACATTTGCGCCCTTTAACTCGTCTGCGGATGCGTCAATCATACCATATTCGGTTTTGACAGTCGCTCCCAGAGCCTCAAAGCCTTTTATATGCTGGTCTATCGGACGTGTGCCGAAATCGCAGCCGCCCGGTGGGGGAATAATGCACTTGCGGCATCTGCCCAAAAGTGCACCCACAAGATACATCGAGCCACGCATTTTCATTGTCATAGCCTCGTCGGGCTTAAAGGAATTTACATTGGTGCAATCCACATCAACGGTATTTTCGTCTATGTAAGTAACCTTTGCACCCAAATCCTCAAGTATTTTAAGATAAAGATTAACATCCTTAATATTCGGAAGGTTTTCAAGTCTGCAAAGTCCGTTAATAAGCAGACAGGCAGGAATAATCGCAACGGCAGCATTTTTGGCACCGCTGATGGTTACCTCGCCCCGAAGCTGCGCCCCGCCCTTAATAACAAGCTTTTCCACAGTATCCTCTCCTAAAAGATGATTATATAATAAAATTATTTGCACATAAGTATTCTCATACATTATATATCATAACATATATTGTAATAAAATGCAAAAGAAAAATCATAAAATGACATAAAATTTTTTATAAAATGAAAAAAACTGCTGAAAAGACAGCAGTTATGTTCAAATACGTCTCAAAATCAGACTGCGCGAGTTACCTTTCCTGAACGCAGACAACGAGTGCAAACGCAAACCGTCTTGGGAGTACCGTTAACAACGGCCTTTACCTTACGGATGTTGGGCTTCCACATTCTGTTTGAACGTCTGTGCGAATGGCTGACCTTAATACCAAAGGCAACACCCTTGCCGCAAACCTCACACTTTGCCATTTCAAAACACCTCCTATAATCAATCAAACTCTCAAAACACGTCTATTCTACCATAACAAAATCCAAATTGCAATACTTTTTGGTAAAAAAAATAAAAAAAGAGATTATTTTTTAACTTTTTTTGCTTTTCCTATTTCAAAAAGGAAGAAAATGCTGTATAATAACTGTGTATGTAAAAAAATATCTGCGGAAGATAAATGAAAGGACGGATATCCAATGAGTGAAACCGTATTTACAATACCGCTTAACAAGGTTATAGAAGAATTTTCGTGCGAAAAGCTTTATGAGTCAAAGAACATCGACAGGGTTTTAATATCTACTGCCGATGTTAACCGCCCTGCTTTGCAGATTGTCGGATATTTCGATTACTTTGACCCTAATAGAATTCAGGTTATGGGTAAGGTTGAGCTGACATACCTTGAGCAGTTCCAAAAAGATAAGCGTAAGGCGCTTTTGGAGCCTTTGTTCAAAAAGGGAATTCCTTGCCTTGTAATAACACGGGGAATGCAAGTCCCGCCCGAAATGACCGAGCTTGCAGAAGA
>JAZRPK010000046.1:0-3890 GCA_045649145.1 Clostridia bacterium | reverse complement strand
CGGCGACAGCTTTATTATATTACCACATCCATTACCCTTTGTCAACACTTTTTTTCAAACTTTTTTAACTTTTTTTATTTATATCCAAATATACAAACAGGAACTGCCAAGAAGCAGTCCCTGTTTGGTTATTTTGTCTATTAACTTAGCGTTGTTTTATGGTTGTACCGATATTTTCTGATGAGATAAGGCTTGTGATAAGGTTGTATCTTACCTTACCATTTATAATACGTACCTCATTTACTCCCTGCTCTATGCAGTTGACACAGTTTTTGAGTTTAGGCAACATCCCGCCGCCAATAAGCCCATTATCAATAAGGTTCTTTGCTTTTTCAACATTGATACAGTCTACAAGCGTTTTATCGTTATTGACATCCAATAGCAATCCATCGACGTCTGTAACAAACACAAGCAAATCTGCGCCAAGGCTTTGTGCAACAGCAAGTGCTGCATCATCAGCATTTACGTTTAACGTTTCGCAGTTTTCATCTGATGAAACGGGCGATATAACCGGTAAAAATCCGGCATCAAGCAGCAGTTTTACAAGAGTAGCATCAGCAGACACCACTTCACCAACACAGCCCAGTTCCTGTTTCTTTCTGCATTTTAAGAGGTCTGCATCCTTGCCTGATATTCCAACCGCCTTGATACCCTCCGACTTAAGCTTATCAACTATTGATTTGTTCACCTTGCCGGACAAGGTCATTTCTGCAGCATCAGCAGTTTCGGGACTGGTTATTCTGTATCCGTTTTCAAATCTGTTTTCTATCCCCAAACGCTCGCAAAGTGCAGTAATGCTCTTTCCTCCGCCGTGGACAATCACAATATCCGCTCCAGCAGATTTGAGCATTGCGATATCGTCGAAAATACCGCTGAAAAGACGTTCGTCTTCCATAACGCTGCCACCGAGTTTTATGACTATCTTCTTATTATATAATCTCTTAAGCGCCGGCAAAAGTTCCTGAAAGCCACGGATTTTTTCTTCGCAATCAAGGTTATGGGAGATATCGTATTCTTTAAGATATTTTTTTGTGTATTCAACATCACTCGGGCACGGAATATAACTTGTGCCACGTTTTTGTCTGGTTTCGTTACCCTTGCCTGTTATCAGGACAAGGCTGGGAGTTTTTTCATTGAGAATTGCCTTTCTGATAGCTTCGCCACGGTCAGGCTCTATTTCATAGTCACAGCCTTCAGCCGCAACAAACTCTGCTATCTCACGGCAAATCTTCTCAACAGGCTCTTCGCCTGCATCCTCCTCGGTAAGGAAAACCTTATCGGAAAATCTGCCCGAAATTTCGCCCAAATCCTTACGTCTGTTTTGCGCCTTGTAACCAGGGCAACCAAACACAGTATAAATTTTTCTTCCTGGAAATTCCTTCATTACCGACTCGAAAAGGTTTTCAAAGCTCATCTTGTTATGCGCATAATCGACTATCACAATCACCTTGCTGTCGGCGTTGGTATATACCTCCATACGTCCGTCAGAACGTGCTTTCATAAGTCCTGCGTAGATATACTTTTGCGGCACGTTAAGAGCTGTACAGATTGCTATTGCAGCAAGTGCGTTCTGGACATTAAAGAGTCCCGGAATAGTCAGGGTGAATTCCCCATCAAAATCGGGCGTTCTTACGTTAAACACAGTATCACTGCCCGACTTTCTTATGTTGTATCCGTACACATCTGCATTTTCGTTGCTACTTGAAAATGTAATCACCTTTTCTGCCTTTTTAGCCGCAGCAAGCACTTCATCGGCACGTTCTCCGTCCAAGCACACACACGCTGTTTTTGACTGCGAAAAGAGCTTAAGCTTAGATGCGAAATAGTCCTCGAAATCGGGATGTTCGACCGAGCTGATATGGTCATAACCGATATTAAGATAGCAACCAACATCGAATGTTACGCCCGAAACTCTGCCGTACTTAAGCGCCTGACTCGAAACCTCCATAGTCATATACTTAATACCGCTTTTTGCTGCGTTATCAAAATGCTTATGCAGTTCAATCGGCTCGGGCGTAGTAAGATGCGATTCGAAATTTTCAACACCGTCATAGGTATCAATAGAGGAAATCACACCCGAACGCGGTGCTCCCTCAGCGTTCATATATTCGTCGAAAATATAGCGCATAAAATATGTGGTTGTTGATTTACCCTTAGTGCCAGTTATGCCGACAAGCCCGATTTTATTCCACGCTTGCTGGAAGTACATATCAGCTATAAGAGGAATTGCTTTTCTGATATCGTTTACCAAAATACAATCGCAATTAACATTCATTTTCCGTTCTGCGATATAGCAAACCGCACCCTTTGCAATTGCATCATTTAAGTACTCGTCCTTAAAGTGTGCACCCTTACATATAAAGAGCGTCCCCTCTTTTATGTCCTGAGAATTGTATGATATGTGCGAAATCTGTGGGTCTGCCGATATGCTTTTTTCTGCAACCAGATTATTTGCTTCGAGCAATTTAATATAATCGCCAAGTCTGTAATTCATATCCTTCTTCTCCTTTATACCATTTCACGCAATTGTTTCCCGCAGCTTAAAATCGACTTTTCGCAAAGGACCTCGAGTGCGTCTGTATAAAAATCGGTAAGACCTGCCTCCTCACGAAAAACCGACAGCTCTGTACAAGCGAGGATTGCACCGTCACAGCCGTTATCCTTTATGAAACGGTGTATTTGTCTAAAATCCTCCTCGTTTCCGGGGAAGCCTTTTTTGACCTGCTCGTATATGATTTTCATAACAAGCTTTTGTGTATTCTCGTCAGGTGCCAGATATTCCACACCCTCCGCCACAAGCTCCTTTTCGTAAATGCCTGTCATAATCGTGCCGTCTGTCGCAAGCACGCATACCTTCTTCCTGCCGAGTGCTTTTACGTACTTAGCAGTTTCACGTATCATATTTACAATGGGAATATCCGCATCCCTTTGTAGCTCGTCATAAAAATAATGCGAGGTATTACACGGAATAGCTATTGCCGTTACGCCCGAATTTTGCAGAAATTCTACGTCCTTTTTAAGCAAAGACAAAACCTTTTCGGTTTCGCCGCTTTTAATTGCAGCCGTTCTGTCGGGCATAGATGCGTGATTAAGGATTATCATATCGAGATGCTCCTGATCACACTCGGCGTCGGTGCGGTCTATTATTCTACGATATAAAAGGTCGGTTGCCGCAGGTCCCATACCGCCGATTATGCCAAGCACTCCCTTATTCATCTTACTTGCCTCCATTAGTACCAAGATATATTTTGAATTTCTTGAAATGTCCCAGTTGCGATTTAATAAGTCTTAATATACGCTCTATATCATTATCCTCATCAAACCATAGTGGATTTACGTATTTCTTTTCTTTAATCAGCTTTTTCATCTTTGACTTGAAAGAGGGTGCGTACTTAAATGCAACACCCTTAGGCACTACCATCCACAAATGCTCATTTCTCGAGATGTCCTCGGGAATTGGATTGTTATTTACAAAATCCTCAACAAAGAGCCGTGCAATATTATGTCCCGAGCCTGTTACATAGAAATTTGACCTGCCCTGTCTGGTATTGATTTCAAATGCCTTGTACTTGCCGTCACGGCTATCATATTTAATATCAAAATTCGAAAAACCTGTGTAGTTAATATCCTCCAAAAGAGCTTTGAATTTAGCATAAAGCTCAGGATTATCTTCGGTTATAATTACTGCGTGATTTCCGATGCCGTAAGGTGTATGCTCCTCCAAAAGAACGTGGCCGAGACACATCATTCTGACCGAGGCATTCTTATCGGAGTAGCTGGTGAGAACACGCATATTGGTATCGTCACCCGGCACAAACTCCTGAACTATCATATGGTCGGTGTAGCCCGCTTCATATGTCTTGTTAAGCGTTTCCTGCAATTCTTCAAGA
>JAZRPK010000045.1:0-9994 GCA_045649145.1 Clostridia bacterium | reverse complement strand
ATAAATGCGTCCTATTTCTCACTCCAGACAGGTGTGCCTATGGGACACGTTATCTCGGAGGGTAGAGTCATTTCTAAGGACAGTACCACCTTGCAGGGTATAGGCTTTAACGCTGATGGTACGGCATTTATTGCACCGCTTGGGATAAAGGTGAATGTGTCCACAGCGCAGGGCGATGTCGGCGTCGATAATGTAAATAAGCATAACGGTGCGGCACTGGCGTGCATATCCTTGTTTACAACTGATTTTGGCACACAGACCGAAAATGAGGCAGAGGTTGTTTCTGTTGTAATATCCACTGAGGAGAATCTTAGCTTAGGCAGTGAGTTTGAAGCGGTGGTAAAGAGCAGAACACAGCATATGGGCGGTGTTGAGCTTTCTGAGGGCGAGATGGTTCTGACTGTAAATGTAAACGGCAGCTATGACTATCACAGAAACCTTATGAACAGCTTAAATGAAGGCGATACCATCAAAATAAGCTGCATAGCCGAGGGCGATGAGCGTTGGCTCGATGCAAAAGAGGGACTTGCAAGCGTGGGTGAAACCTTGATTTCGGGCGGCAGTATAAACACCAATCTGCCAAAGGGCGCTGCACCACGTACAGCGGTTGGAATTACTGCAGAGGGCAAGGTCATCTTCTATGTTATAGACGGCAGACAAACGGGACACAGCTATGGCGTACAGCTTAAAACGCTTGCAACACGTATGCAGGAGCTTGGCTCGGTTGATGCAATCAATTTAGACGGCGGCGGCTCAACCTCTATTTCGGGCGTCTATCCGGGAGCAGACGGGATTTCTGTAATAAATTCCCCCTCCGACGGAGCTTTAAGGGGTGTTGCCAATTTCATTTTCCTTAAAAACAATAACCCCCGCACCGATATACTAAAAAGTATCTACACAACACCACATCAGCAAAGATATTTGAGCGGTACAACCGATGTCCTTTCGAGTGTGGGAATTGATACGGCATATTATAAGACCGACTTGGATAATGTAGAATACATTGCAGACGGCGAAAGCTTTGTAAACGGCAATGTTGCCACCTTTGTCGGAAACGGCACGGTTAAAATCACATCAAAAAGCGGCGGGGTTGAAACGGTAAGCGAGCATTATGTTTATGACACACCTGATATCAAGGTCTATCTTGATAACAAAGAGGTGACAAAAGTAACTGTTCCCGACGGAACTACAGCGGGGTTATCGGCAAAGGCATTTATAGGCTCGTCGGAGCTTATAGCCGATAAAGCCTTGTTCGGTTTTTCTGTAGAGGGAGATATAGGTACAATTAAGGACGGCGTGTTTACTGCAAGGGCAGACACAACTACAAGCGGCAGTATAACAGTCAGGGCGGGCAAAAGCAGCAGGGTTATACCTGTAACCGTTACAAATGACAAATATGTCTTTAGCGATACGGCAAAGCACTGGGCAAAAGATATGATTAAGGATCTGGCAGATAGAGGCGCAATAAGCGGCTACCAAACGGAAAACGGGCTTTTGTTTATGCCCGACAACAGCATAACAAGAGCAGAATTTGCCGTTATGCTCTCACGGTTTTTAGAGCTTGATACCGCATCATACGAAAATGATGAAGAAGTATTTGATGATACATTGCCGTCGTGGGCAAAAAGTAGCATAAATGCTTTGTATTCGCTCGGCTTTGTTAGCGGAAAGCAAGACGGTGACAAGATTATTTTCGCATCGGCGGACAAAATTACACGTGCCGAATCGGCGGCGATAATCGGCAGGACAATGTCGCACCTTAGCGAAGAGAGCGGACTTGGCTTTGCTGATGCTGACCAAATTCCCGTATGGGCAAGGTCTTACGTGGCAAGACTAAATAAAATCGGCGTTATATCGGGTTATGACGATAATACCTTTAAGCCCCAAAGAAATGTAAGTCGTGCCGAGGCCGCAGCGATGCTTTATAAAATCACACAGGTAAAATAATACAAAATGCCCGAGCGTAATCGGGCATTTTGTTTTGAGAAAATTTACATTGATGTAATATAATTGATACATTCAGAGGGTATAATATATTGACACGAGAGGCAATTTAATGATATAATTTAACTTGATAATGCATTGAAAGGAACAGGGCAAATGAAAAGAGCAAGGGCAAAAGACAGCAAGATGAAAAAAAGACTGATGGTTTTTTTGGCGTCTTTTCTGACGATTTTTACCATATTTGTTCTTTTGCTTGGCTTTCACAGTATACTTTTTCCGATGTCAGGCGTAATAGACGGAGATTATGTTATGCCTGTGGATAAGGCTACCGGCAAGGCGAATGTCCTTCTTTTAGGTGTTGATAAGGATGGACTGAGAACTGATACAATTATAGTTGCATCCTATGATTTGGATAATAATAAGATAGATATGCTCTCTATACCCCGTGATACCAGAATGTATATCGGCAACAGATGGCAGAAGATAAATGCCGCCCACAGCCTTACCAAAAACGGAAAGATAAAAGGGCCTCAGGGCACTATTGAGGCGGTTACACGCCTTACCGGTATACCTATTAACTATTATGTCGAGTTTTCCTGCGAGGCGTTTCGCAATACCATAGATGCACTCGGCGGAGTGGAGTTTGACGTGCCGCAGAGAATGTATTACAGGGACCCTGCACAGGATTTGTATATAGACCTTAAGCCCGGATTTCAGGTGCTTGACGGCGATAAGGCAGAACAGCTTGTCAGGTTCAGGAAATATTCGGGCGGTGATATTGACCGTGTCGCAATGCAACAGAAGTTTATCAAAGCGCTTGCAGACCAAAAGCTTAATCTCACCATTCTCGGAAAAGTCCCCGACCTTTACAAAACCTTGCAAAATGATGTAAAGACAAACTTCACGCTGTTGGACGTTATGAAATATCTCCCGAACCTTAAGGAGCTTTCATCAGAGAATATCACGATGCATCAGCTGCCGGGCGATTTTTCGGGAGCGGAGTATGTGGCGTCATATTGGATTGTGAACATCACAGAGCTTAAAACTCTGGTAGAAACGGTGTTCGGATATGATGCAAGCAATATTATGACAGGAGTCAAGGGCAAGGTGGATACAGGCGCGGATAAGGTTAAAGCGACACCGCTGCCTTCAAGCTCGCCCAAGGGAGAAGACAAGGATAAGACCACCAAGCCGACGCCCACACCGTCATCAAAGCCAACTAAAACACCCGAGCCTGACGATGATTATATTGCAATTCCCGATTCTGAGGAAACTCCGAAGCCTGAGAAAACTCCCGCACCTGAAACGGAGGATGAAGACATTACAAAGACCGACACAGTGCAATTAGACTGATAATAAAATATTAAAAGGAGCTATTTGCCTTGAAAAGAGCGAGAAGAAAAAACAAGGTTGAAAAACAAAGACCTGTAAAAAAACGAAAGAAGGCCAAAATATCAACTGTTCTTAAATGGTTGGTATCATTGGCAGCGATATTTATAGTAGGGGTATTTTTGCTTTTGGGATTTGGGTTTGTTGATGAGTCCGATTTGCTCTCGCCCATCGACCGTGAAAGCGGAAAGATAAACGCCTTGCTTTTGGGTGTTGATGAGGACGGACTAAGAACCGATACTATAATGGTTGCGTCATTTGATTTGGACACGGCAGAGCTTAATCTTATGTCAATTCCGAGAGATACAAGAGTTTATGTAACAAACCGTAATATGACAAGGAAGATTAACGAGGTTCATGCAATCACCACAGATGCTAACGATGGCACTATTGTAGGACCTATCGGTATGGCAGAGGCTGTTTCTCAGCTTACGGGAATACCCATTAACTACTATGTGGAATTTTCCTTTGATGCAGCTGAAAATGTTCTAAATACATTAGGAAAGATTACATATGATGTGCCTGATGTCGAGGGCGGTGGCAGGGGAATGAACTACGAAGACCCTGCACAGGATTTGTACATTCACTTAAAGCCGGGTGTACAGGAGCTTAACGGAGAACAAATTTTGCAGCTTATGCGTTATCGTAAGGGTGACAGTGACCACGCAAGGTCGGAACGTCAGCAAAATGTTATAAAGGCGATAGTTGAGCAAAAGCTCGGTTTTTCGCTTATAACAAAACTGCCCAAGCTATTTAGTCAGATTAAATCAGACTTGTCAACAAATATTTCGGCAACAGATGTAACCAGATACGCAGGTTATTTTATAAAGCTTTCTACAGACAAGATACACACATATCAGCTTCCCGGCGAGGATAAACATGTAGGAGGAAGATGGTATTATATATGCGATTTTGATGAAACGGAAAAGCTTATAAATGAAAGCCTTGGGATTGAGGTCGCTGACCTGTCCAATAAAATAAAGGTATACGGAGAAGGCTCAACAGCAAGAGCACTTAAAATATTTTATTAAAAAATAACGGATATGCTAATTAGCATATCCGTTTTCATTTATCTTTCTATAACTAAATGCTTAGGTACACCGTTTACCATAATAGGTGCAAATTCGCCTGTTATAAGCGGTGAAATATAACGTGAAATCTCATTGGTTTTCAATAATCCGTCTTCCAAAATCCAATCGGACGGGACAAGTCTTTCCTCGTTAGCAATCTTGTTTATATCGGCTGTGCCTGTTTTCATAAGGTACGGAGTATCCGAAATACGCTCGAAGGTAATCATAATTCCGCTCATTCCGTCTATTGCGGCTTTGACACCTGCTGCACCTGCGGCATAAGCCTCGGACATATCACAGCCTGACATAATGTGAGCGGCACTTCGCTGGAGTGTGGAAAGGACAATGCCTCTGCTTTTTAATCCCAACTCGCTGCCCACAAGTCCCGAAAGACTAAGAGCAGTTCCGCCCAGCATCGTGTGGCCGAATGTGTCAACGCCCTTTGTTCCGTCAAGTCCGTCGCAGATATAACTTCCGTCTGCCGACTTTATTCCCTCCGAAACAGCAATTATGATATTGTGTCTTTCTTTTGCCAAAGCATCAACACGGTCTAAAAAGCGGCTTGTATCAAAGCTTTTTTCGGGCAGGTATATCATATCGGGGCCTGTAGAATCCTCGCCCTCTGCAAGCGCGGCTGCAGCTGTCAGCCAACCCGCATTTCTGCCCATAATCTCAACTATTGTAACCGATTTAATATCATAGACCTTGGAATCACGGATAATCTCCTTAACGGAAGATGCAATGTACTTAGCCGCAGAGCCAAATCCGGGCGTATGGTCGGTTGCTGCAAGGTCGTTGTCAATGGTTTTGGGAACACCTACAAAAGATATATCGCTACCGATGCTTAGTGCATAAGCGGACAGCTTTTGTATAGTATCCATCGAATCGTTACCGCCGATGTAGAGTACATATTTTATATCAAGCTCGCTAAGGCGCTTGAAAATAATTTCATAGTCAGATGTGTCAGCGTCAAGTGCAGGCAGCTTGTAACGGCACGAGCCGAGAAAAGAGGACGGCGTACGCTTTAATAGCTCAAGGTCGAGGTCGTTTTTGACATACTCTGACATATCAATATACTTACCGCGTATAAAGCCGTCGATGCCGTATCTCATACCGTAAACCGTACCGATGCCCAAATCAAGTGCGGTCTTATATACACCTGCAAGCGATGCGTTGATGACCGAAGTCGGGCCTCCGGACTGTCCTACTAATAGATTACCTTTCATATATTTCTCTCTTTCTTTTGTAAATGCTTTTTTCTTAGACTCTGTACAAGAGGTCTGTATAGGTCGGGAACGGCCAATAATCCTTGCCGACAATTGATTCCATACCATCTGCAATTTCTCTTACACTCTTTGTTGCAGGAATCACCATATCCTTGTAATAGGTAGCAATGTCTATCTCGTCTGCTGTCGGAATTTTTGCCATAACTGCGTCAAGGTCTTCAATTGCGCCAATAAGCTTTTCGGTGCCGTCTGAGAGCTTTTCGGCAAGTGCCATGGTCGCAGGCGCTTTAATTCCGATGTTTTCTTTCATCGCAACAGATGCTGCTACGCTGTCTGTATAGGAAAGACACGCAGGCAGGATTTCCTGCTTTGCCATCTCAAGCGTTGTAAGAGCCTCAATATTGATGGTCTTGATATAGCTTTCGAGCAAAATTTCATATCTCGATTCAACCTCAATGTCGGTAAATACGCCGTGTCTTGCGAACAGCTTTTTAACCTTGTCGGTAATAAACACCGGCAGAGCGTCGACTGTTGTTGGAAGAATGGGGAGTCCTCGTTTTTTAGCCTCCTCGTGCCATTCGTCAGAGTAGGAATTGCCGTTAAAGACAATTCTGCCATGATTGATAACGGTATCTTTAATAAGCTCATCAATCTTTGCCATCGGGTCTGCGGCTTTTTCCAGCTCATCTGCAAAATCTGCAAGAGCATCTGCAACTATTGTATTTATCACAATATTTATATCTGCCACCGACTGTGATGAGCCGGGCATTCTAAATTCAAACTTGTTACCTGTAAAGGCAAAGGGAGATGTTCTGTTTCGGTCGGAGGTGTCACGCTTGATTGACGGCAGTGACAACACGCCCGTTTCAATAACGCCCTTTACGCTGTCATAGGAATCTGAGCCGCTTTTGATTGATTCCAATACCGCTGTCAAATCGTCACCCAAAAACATCGAAACAACGGCAGGCGGAGCTTCGTTAGCGCCAAGACGGTGGTCGTTTCCTGCGGTTGCAACGGTCATACGCAGCAAATCGCCATAGGTGTCAACAGCCTTTATTACAGCCGAAAGGAATAGGAGAAAACGTCTGTTATGAAGCGGGTCCTTGCCCGGCTTTAAGAGATTTTCGCCAAGGTTTGTACCAAGCGACCAGTTATTGTGCTTGCCCGAGCCGTTGATGCCGTCATAGGGCTTTTCGTGCAAAAGGCACACCAGATTATGACGCTGAGCCACTCGTTTCATCATTTCCATTGTGAGCTGATTGTGGTCGGTAGCAGTGTTGGTCGAGTCATAAATAGGCGCAAGCTCGTGCTGAGCGGGCGCAACCTCGTTATGCTTTGTCTTTGCCAGAACACCTAATTTCCACAGCTCTGCGTCAAGCTCTTTCATATATGCGGAAACACGTTCCTTAATAACACCATAGTAGTGGTCATCAAGCTCTTGACCCTTTGCAGGCTTAGAGCCGAAAAGTGTCCTGCCTGTCAGCATAAGGTCCTTTCTCTGCTCGTAAAGCTCCTTGTCAACAAGGAAGTATTCCTGCTCGGCACCGACATAGGATTCAATTCTGGTGGCGTCCGAGCCGAAAAATCTAAGAATTCTCAAAGCCTCTTTGGAAAGAACTTCAACCGAACGCATAAGTGGAGTCTTTTTGTCTAAAACCTCGCCGCTAAAGGAGCAAAAAGCTGTTGGGATACAGAGAGTGCCGTCCTTTATAAATGCAAAAGAGGTCGGGTCCCAGGCGGTGTAGCCTCTCGCCTCGAAGGTGGCACGGATGCCGCCTGAGGGGAAGCTTGATGCGTCCGCCTCGCCTTTTACAAGGTTTTTGCTCGAAAACTCCATTATAACCTTGCCGTCTTCGGCAGGGGAAATAAAGGCGTCGTGCTTTTCTGCAGTAACGCCCGTCATAGGCTGGAACCAGTGTGTATAATGAGTAGCACCCTTCTCGATAGCCCAATCCTTCATCGCATCTGCAACAACCTCTGCAACGCCGATATCAAGGGGAGTACCGTCTTTGATAGTCTTTTCAAGTGACTTTACGGTAGCTTTGGGCAGACGCTTTCTCATAGTGGCGAGATTAAATACATTTTCGCCAAAAAATTCTGTAACTGACATATTTGAAGCTCCTTTTTTAATAAAACCGATAAAGACTAAAATGCCTATTATACCTATCATAATATATGAAACAATTATATCCTTAAGCCCATAAATTGTCAATAGAATTTGCGTAATTGTTATATAGAAGAAATAATATTTTATTGAAAAGAGATAAGGATGGTGGTATAATAAAATCAACTTCATTACAGGGATTTGAGGTGTGATGGAATGATAAGAACTATTTATGGATATATGCTGCAATATCCAATTGAATTTACTATATGTTTGTTTTCATTAGCTCTTGTGTTGCTTGCTGTTATTGATATTGATTGGATAACATTATTTGCAAGGGCATGTATTGGAAATAAGAAATTAAAATTGACAAATAAGCAAGTGAGAATAACTATGGCTTTGTCGGGAATTGTGTGGTTTTTGATTGTAACAATGCCATTTTATTCCCAGTATATTTCAGGTAAGACTTTTTTCTTGATATGTGCTTTGGTTTACATAAGTGCAGGTGTTTTTTATATAAAACCACTACTTGCAGCACTGTTATGCTTGGGTAAATTCCGACTTTTAGACTTTAGTCCCAACACCATAAGGGTATTTATGATATTTTTTGGAATATGCCTGTTGATATTATGCTGGTATGTGTGATAAATGTATTTAATGATTTTGCGCTAATGTGACACGAGGATAGTAAGAATGTCGAATTTTGGCGAAAGGAGCGGAAATAATCATGAGAACGAAAATGATATTATTATCGTTGCTGTCCATATTAATAGTGGCGGTATCTTGGCTTATGAATTTTGGCTTTATAAGATTGTTTTGTTTATTGATGTTAATTCCTTTTGTACATGCTATAATTGTATTTGCGATTAGTGTGGTTGCATCTAATTATTCATCCCATAGAAAGATACGACTGTATAATTTTATGTTTTGCGCAACATACATTTTGAGCAACATTCTTTTGCCTGATTCGGACGAACTATCTACTCGAATGTTTTTCGGGTTAATTGAAAATGATTTTATGTGTAATCTGGGTGAAGTGCTTTCGATAATTTCTCTAATAATGCATATTGTTTTAATTGTATTACAATCTATAGAAATTAGGCGCATATATAAGAAAACTAATGAAAATTTTTGGTCTTAACTTAACACGAACTACCACTAAAAAAGGTTTGCATCTAAATCTTATATCCCTTATATTACGAAAGGTGTCAAGTTTTAAGCAAAAGAGGAGAATTGTTATGGAGTTTTATGAAATTTGTGAAATGTTGATGATTATCAGCTTTGGTATTTCGTGGCCTTTGAATGTGATTAAATCATACACGGCAAGAACGGCTAAAGGTAAAAGTATTAGTTTCGTGTGTTTAATTCTTATAGGCTATGTTGCGGGAATAACAGGAAAGTTTATGAACGATAAATATATGAGCAGCTTAGCGTCAAATTGGTATGTGTTGTTCTTCTATTTTTTGAACTTTATTATGGTTTTTATAGATTTTATCCTCTATTTTAGGAATAGAAATCTTGATAAAAAAAGGGAAAATAATTAGCGGATAATTATTACAAAAGGCGGGGTTTGATGGAAACGACAATGAAAATAATAGCGCACGTAAAAAGCGATTTTCCGACCAAATTTGCGATACCCAGACAGAGCGGCATTGCGCCCGATATAAAGGCGAGGATTGTCTTTGAGAGCGAATATCGTGCAAAAGAGGCGTTTAGAGGTCTGGAGGATTATTCTCACATCTGGGTGCTGTGGCAGTTTTCCGAAAGTGTGCGTGACGGCTGGTCGCCTACTGTAAGACCGCCCAAGCTCGGCGGTAACAAGAGAGTAGGGGTTTTTGCTACACGTTCGCCCTTTCGCCCTAATAACATCGCTCTTTCATCGGTAAAGCTTGACAAGATTGAATATGACGAAAAGCTCGGTCCCGTTCTGCATATTTCGGGTGCAGATATTATGGACAACACCCCCGTTTTTGACATTAAGCCGTATATAGCATACACCGACTCGCATCCCGATGCGGTATGCGGCTTTGCACTTTCGCCCGATAAGAACTTGCTGGAGGTTGAAATTCCTTCTGAGCTCATAAAGAAAATCCCCGAAGACAAGATAGAAACGCTGATATCTGTTTTAGAACAGGACCCAAGACCTGCATACATCGATGATGACCGACGTTACGGCTTCCCGTTTGCAGGTATGGAGATAGCCTTCAGGGTAGAGGGCAGACATCTCAAAGTAGAGAATATCGAATAGCGTATCAAACCTC
>JAZRPK010000044.1:0-34942 GCA_045649145.1 Clostridia bacterium | reverse complement strand
AGATGGTCGGGCATATAGTCGGTGGGTGAGTGTGTGATTATAAAATCAGGCTGTACCTTTTTAATCAAAGCAACCAGCTTATCACGCTGTGCAATATCACAGCCGTTGGGCAAAAGGTCGCCGATATCAAGTGTTACAACCTCGATACCCGCAAGTGCACCCGCCTTTTTAGCCTCGCCTATTCTTATCTCACGGAGCTCCTCGGGAGATATAATCTCGTGTCCCATATTACCATTTGCCACATGACAGACAGTAACTTTATCACCACGCTTAACACATTTTGCAAGTGTTCCGCAGCAAGATATTTCAATGTCATCAGGATGACAGCCAACTGCCAATACATTCATATTGCCAATACCTCCATAAAATCTCAAATTCCACCAATAATTATATCACGTATCCAATTATTTTACAACCCTTATTTTTGATGCAAATCAACGAAAAAAGGCAGAATGAATTGTGAACAGGCCCGTTAAAAACAGACCTGTTCATAATATAGCAAAATTTTTCTGTTTACAGAATAATATCAAGCATTTCCATAAGCCCGTTTATGCGGTAGTCGCACATATCGCCCATACCTGCCTGGTCGATATTTCCGCCTGCGATACCTACACAGCTAAAGCCTGCAAGCTTGATTGACACAACACCTGCGGAGCTGTCTTCGATACCTATAACCTTATGTCTGTTTTCAAACGGGATACCCAGTCCCACTCTTGCAGTTTCTGCATAGAGCCACGGATGCGGCTTGGGCGCAAGCTCGCCCAATGTTCCTGTCTGACCTGCTCTGAGCGCCTGACCTGCGGTGATTATTGCATCATAAAAATCAACAGGGTCACCCATATCAAGCTGCTTAAACGCAGAGATAATCTCGGGCATTGCCTTTTCGTAAAGACCGCTTGTAACGAGTCCGATTTTGATGCCTTCCTTTTTAACCGCCAGCAAAAATTCCTTCAAATTCGGTGCAGGAGTGAATGCATCCTGCTTGCCTCTGCCCTTTAATATTTCGTCCATCTCGTGGTTTACGATTTCGAAGTAGTACTGACGTGCCAATTCAAGATTGCCGTCCTTTACATACTTGTCTATCATATACTGCAGATGCTCGGAAACGCTGTGTCCCGAGATAAACGGCTCGTCCTCTGCCTCTCGCTTGAAGCTTGAATTACCCAAAAGCCTTCCAGTAGTCTGCTCGATAACCCACATCCAGAAGGACTCGCTGTGCACCGATGTGCCGTCTAAGTCCATAAGAATTGCCTCAGCCTTTGGCTCAAAGTGTGTTTCGTGCATAGGGTAAATGGCAGGATAGCCCATACCGCTCTTTACATAGCAGAGCTTTTTGTCGTCAAATTCTACTATGTCAATCTTCTTGTCGTCGGGGGTTAAAATCTTTTTAACCCCGTCCTTTCCTACTTCAAAAAAGTCACTCTTTTTAATTTCGTTCATCATTATTTTTCTACCTCGATTGTGATAATTTTGTATGCGCCGACTTCAATCTTCTTAAGGTCGATATCTCCCTCTGCCTCTTCGTTGAGGTTTACAAGCTTAGCATTCTTGAATGTTGTCTTAACCGCGCCCTTAACAGTCTTATTTGTCGGGTTAAAGATACGGATAATGTACTTGTCGCTGTCCTCTGCCTTCTTCATTGCAGTTAAAACAAGCTCGTCGGGAATTTCAAGCATAGATAGCGTATCAGCCTTTGTTCCTCTGCCCTTTGATGTCTGTACAGTCTTAACAGGAGCAGAAATTCTCTCGGCAATCATTGATGTTTCATTCTTGGCAAACGGATAAAGTGTGTAGTTAAATACCAGCTTGCCAAGGCTCTGTCCGCCGTCTTCGTGCGGGAATACGCCTGCACTTCTAAACTCGGTACAGATAACATTTCTCACGCCACGGAAAAGCGAAATTGCAAGTCTGCCGTCCTTATCAGCCTCATACTCGCAGGTAGAGTTGTCGATAAAGGAGAAGCCTTCGTTCTTGCCCTCAAGTGTGGTAAAGTAACCCTTGGGAAGTGTCTGCATTTCGGGGTAATACTCGCCCTCAGGCACCTTTGTACTTCTTTCGTCAACATAGAAATGTCCTGCACTCTTTGCAACATCTGTCTTAATTCCTGTATCGAAAATTACCTTCATTCTGTGGTCTTTGGCGGTGTTGTTAATTGTCGTTTCAACATCTACCGACTTCGCACCCTTTTTAAGAGTGTACTTTGTGACAATTTCGATATCGGTCATCTCGTCGCTTCTTCTGCTTTCGCCCTTTACCATATTTTCGTTGATAATTGCGTATGCAGGTACTGTCATCTTGATTTTAGCACAAATTGTAGCCTGAAGGGTTGTGTTTTCCTCGCACCAGATGTCAGCATTTGCGCCGATTGAGGTATAGGTCTTGTTATGGTAAGGCGGATAGTAAATCCAGTAGTCGCCCTGATCGCCCGTTTCCTCGAAATAGTTGAGGTTTTTGTAAACCTTGCCTGTTGTCTTCTCGGTAATTGTAACAGTTCCGTTTGCATTTACCTCAGCCTTTATGTATTCGTTCTCCATCACGTTTGCTGTTTTAGCAATTTCTGTGCCGTTGAATTTTCTCATATCGTGCCAGAATACCATCTTACGATTGAGGTTTGCGGTTTTTACTGCATGGATTGTCTTATAACCCATAGCAGGGATATCGTCAACCTTAACCAGAACTTCGTAGCGGTCAACCTCATAGGGAAGCGGTCTTGTATGCAGATTGGAAACAGGTGTTGTAACCTCTTTTCTGGACAAAATCTGTTTCTCCAGCTTTTTATCGCCGTCAAATATATCAAAATCCCATACATTCATATCCTGGGGGAAGTCGATATATAATTTAACAACCTCACTTCTCTTATAAGGAAGTGTATTAAATACAGTAAGAAGAATATCACCGTCAGCATACTTGGAGTAGTCGATGTTCTTAACTATATTCTTGCAGGCGGTGTTTGCCACACATTCGGAAAGCTCCAACGCCTGTGACAGTCTGTAAACTGTATCGTCTGCAGTCTTGTCCTGTGTTACGCCGTTAACACTGTCGTGCGGATGTGAAAGCAGAAGATAATCAACAGCCTTATCAATGAATGCTGTGTTATACTTATCCTCCATACAGGAAAGAGGCTCTGCCTGCTTAAAGAGAGTGTTTTCGGTAAGCTTATTGAGAATTTTTATCTGCGGTCTGGTAGATAAAGCATTGGCACTGCACTTATACGCAGGGCCGTCACGAAGCTCTCCCTTTATTATCTTGAGCATATTTTTATCCACAGTTTCCTTAAAGTCTTTCACGTACTCTTCAAGCGTTGAAAGCCTTAAGTCGAGGTCGGGGAACATTTCCCTTGCTCTTTTCACAATTTCAACCAGCTGCGGCTGCGCTGTTGACGAGTCGGAGCCGTTCATCAAAACACGCATATCAGGTGTTACGGTATCCTTCATAGACTCCCACGCAAGCTCAATCGCTGCTTTAAGACGGGAATCGTGAATTTCGCCGTTGTCATCAATTACAAAATAATCCTCCCAGAAGCCCTTGCAGTCAGCCTCGTGATAAACCTGACCGTCCTTGCCAAGCTTCATAAAGTATTCGTCTGAGTTATAATCCTTGTCGGTTGTAATAGCAAGAAAAGCGTTCATAAAGAAATTCGCTCTTGCGTGCTCGCCGAGTCTTGTGGCAAAAACCTTAGTGCCGTCGGGAGCCTCCCACAAAAATTCGCAGTTAGGGCATCTGTCCTTTGAAACATTCTTTGCAACTACTACAAAGTCAAGTCCAAAACCCTTGTAAATCTGCGGCAGCTGTGCAGTCTGTCCCCAGCCAAAGCTTTCGTGTGCAACGTCCAAACGTCTGCCAAGCTTTTTCGCACTTCTGTCGCCCTTAAGCAAGTTTCTAACCAAGCTCTCACCGCAAACAGGGTACAAGTCGGGGAGTGTGTACCAAGGTCCGACATCTATTCTGCCCGCCTTTATGTAACCCTCTACCTTTTCCCTGTTTTCGGGCTTCATCTCTAAATAGTCCTCAACCATTACGGTCTGACCGTCCATCAAAAAGCAGGAGTATTCAGGCTGAGTGTCCAGAATTTCCAACAGCTCATCCATCATATCCACAAGATACTGTCTGTTTTCCCAGACCGGATATCTCCATTCTCTGTCCCAATGTGTATGTGTTACTACGTGTGCCTTTTTCATTCTCTTTCTCCCATTCTTATAATATTATTCCCAACAGGAAACATAGTCGGGGTTCTTTATGCGCATCAGCGCCTCCATATAATAGTAGTCGCCCCAGATGTTACACTCGTCAACGCCACTGTTATGATTCATCGAATAAACGGCGGCTTTCAATATACCGTTTGAATGTTCGGGAGTGTGATAAGCGGCAAGCGCCTCCATCATAGCATAAGCCTTTTCGGTAAATTCGGCAGGAATGTCTGCAAGTCTTGCCATCTCCAAAATACCGCATATTGCAATCGGTGCAGCAGAGGTGTCCTTTTGTGTTTCGGTATCGGTGAAAATCATATCCCACGCAGGAGTATTGTCTTTGGGTAAATGGTCAACAAACACTTTTGTAACCTGAAGGAATTTTTCAAGGTACTCTTTCTTTCCAGTATGCTTATAAGCAAGTGCAAAGCCGTATACGCCCCATGCCTGACCTCTTGCCCAGATGGAGTCGTTGGAATAACCCTGATGCGTTACACCGCTTAGCGGCTCACCTGTTTCGTTATCGAAATAGTATGTATGGTATGTTGTTCCGTCTTCACGGATAATTACCTTTGCGGTTGTAGCTATGTGCTTTTCTGCAATCTCGCGGTATTTGCTGTCGCCTGTTTCTTTGGATGCCCAGAACAAAAGCGGAACGTTCATCATACAGTCAATGATAAGGCGGTAATTGTCCTTTGCACCAAGCTCTCCCCATGCCTGTATAAAGCTTCCGACCTCCTGATATCTTGAAGCAAGATAATCAGCGGCAAGTATTGCAGCATTTTTTGCAGTTTCGTCGCCTGTCAGGCGGTAGCCGTAAACACAAGACGGTGCATACAAAAAGCCCATATCGTGATGTGCTATTCCGATTTTATTTACCACTCGGTTGTTAAAATCTCCAACCTGCCACATAGCCGCATTCTTATATTTCTCATCGCCTGTAAACTCATAAGCAAGCCAGAGCATACCTGTCCAGAAGCCTTGTGTCCAGTCATCATTTTCATTATCGTGCACATCGTAAACAAGGTCTTTGCTTGCAGAATGAGGATATGCCTTCTCCGCAGTCTTTAAGCAAACATCGACCTTTTCTATACAAAAGTCAATTGCTTTTTTCAAATCCACGCCCATTTTCGCATCTCCTTTATAATATTATGCAAATTCATTATACCTTAAATAAATACACAAATCAAGTACTTACCAAAATATTGTGCCCATATTTTCCCCATAAAAATAACCGACGATTGAACGTCGGTTATTTTTGTTTTATCAATCCTCATCCAGATTGGGAATATCAATCCACTCTCCGCCTCTTTCGAGAGAAACCTTACTTAAGATACCGGGAAGTGTCATATTCATTGCCATATCAATATCAACAGGGAGCTTTCTGCCGTCACGCAGTGCCTTTAAGATTTCCCATACCATTACATAGTCAGGTCTTGCATGTCCTGTGTTTGGTACCTTTTCACAAACCTCGTTCCAGCTCTCTGACAAAAACTGCTTTTCAAAATACTGCAACGATTTCCATTCCTCAGCATAATGGGTCTGATCGAAGTCGCTTGATGTAAGATGTATGTAGCTCTCCTCAACAGGCGATGTGGCACGGATTATTGCTCTGCCCTTGTCTCCGCTCACTTCAAACGGGAGCATATACGGTGTGGGAGTATCGAAGTCAAGACGTACCTGTAAAAGTCTGCCGCTCTCCGTCTTACAGAGAAGTACGTTTGCTTTTTCTCTCTTAACCTCGCCGTCAGCATCACTGAATTTCTGATGTCTGCCGCTTCCTATACAAGAGATTTTTACAATTTTTTCGTTATCAAACCACTGGAGCATAGGACCTAAGTTATGTGTGCAGTAGTTTGCACCCCAAAGAGTTTCTGACCTCCAGGAATCCTTGCTCGGAACACCCAAATAATGCAGATACTGTCCCTCCGCATAATGAACTTCGCCCAAAAGACCTGCCTTTATAATTCCATCGAGGACTATAAACAGCTTAAAGAAATTGCAGTTTTCTGCCATCATATACTGAGCCTTGCTCTTTTTAACCGCCCTATAAAGCTCGCGGCACTGCTCAACCGTTTCAGCCGCCGCAACCTCACAAACTACGTTTATATCTCTTTCCAAGGCATATATTGACTGCGGAACATGAAGCTGAATAGGTGTGGCAACCACTACCAAATCCAAAAGCCCGCTGTCTATCATTTCTTCGTAATTAGTAAATGTTTTGACATTTCCGCCAATTTTTTCAGCGTATTCTTTTAGCCCCTCTTCGTTCAAATCACATATAGCTGTAATTTCTGCAAAGTCACACGCCAACATCGGATCAACATAAATTTGACCTCTGCCGACTACTCCAACTATACCGCATCTGATTTTTGAATTCTTGTCCATTCTCTTTCTCTTCCTTTCTTATTTAACAACCGTACCCTTTTCTCTGCAAAGCTCTAAAAGCGGTTTTACAGGAGTTATGGCAACGTCTGCATCGTGTCCTAAAACTGTGGTTGTGGAAATAATGTATTCACCGTCTTTGGTAAATGACGGATGCGGGTCATTATGGCCAAATCGTCCCATCTTGGGATAGGGATTGCCCGAGAATATCTCTATTTCCTTGCTTGTTTCACGGTCAAAAAACAGTGTCTGGCACGGTTTTTCTGCCCACGCATACGGTGTGTTGTCTCCCGCCCATATTTTGCGGTCAAGGGTGTGGCAGTGACATAAAGGTCTCTTCCATACATGATTAAGCTCTCTGGTATCAACATCACATTCAAATGCGCCTGTTTTATACTCTACAAAACAAATCTTTCCGTCCTCCGACCAGAAATCATGGCAATATTCAATTCCGCCTCTTGTGTACCACGCATTCGGGATAAGAGGCTCAAAGCGGGTTTGCTTTGTGTCCATAAGCCATGTTCTTATATCGATATTTGTAAATTCTCCCGTAAACAAATCATAGTGTCCGTCCTGATCAATCAAAAACAGTTCAGGGTCTACAGGCGAAAACTGCATATGGTCATAGTGACGGTCAAAGCTGTTTAATACCTTAAACTCTCCTGTTTCAAGGTCAGCTATTCCGACATATGTTCTGTTTCCCACCTCTGCATCAAGACCCACGTATCTGCCATCGCACGAAAGGGTCAGGTGAGTGCTGAGTTGGCTTAATCTGCGGTTATTGATAAAATCAGACGGGAGCGAAAACAGCTTGGTAAGCTCGCCCTCTGTTGTCATTCGCCATATATCACCTGCAATTGCAAAAATGACATCGTGCGAGCCGGGTGCTATTCTGGGGCAACTGCTCTGACCTGTCGTTTTAAGAAACGGAGTAATTGACGGGTTTTCGGGGTCCATTGACACTACTGCAAGAAACCCATTTCTTGCAGGCGGGTTCATACATATAATCCACAAGTATTCTCCGTCTTCAGTAAGAGAACACTCCGAAAAATAGAAATGTTTTTGCATTTCTGATATTCTTTTTGTAAGAATATAGCTTACAGCTCCCGACACAGGGTCTTTGTATTCGGTGAAATAGGGGTGGTTTTTAAGGTCTAACATTTTTCTTGACTCCTTTATTTAACAATCGTACCCTTTTCTCTGCAAAGCTCTAAAAGCGGTTTTACAGGAGTAATAGCGACGTCTGCACTGCCGTCCAAGAGTGTTGTTGTGGATATAACATACTCACTATCTTTGGTAAACGCAGGATGCGGGTCAAGATGATATGCACCTGTGCGCTCTACCTTAGGACATGGATTTCCCGAAATTATATCTATCTCCTTGTTTGTTTCTCTGTCATAGAAAAGCACTCTGCACGGTCTTTCTCTCCACGCATACGGTGTTTCGTCTGCCACCCAGAATTTACGCTCAAGCGTATGACAATGGCACATCGGTCTTTTCCAGACGTGGTTTATCTCCCTCGTTTCGATATCGCACTCATATGCACCTGTCTTGTAATCCACCCAGCAAATCTGACCGTCTTTCGACCAGAAATCATGTGCATATTCAGTGCCGTCGCGCGAGTACCAGCTGTTTGGAATAAGCGGCTCAAAGCGTGTGCCGTGAATATCCATCAGCCACATACGGTTATCTATGCAGAAATACTCTCCCGTAGCCTGATCTCTCCACCAGTCCTGATCCAACAAAAACAGCTCGGGATCTACGGGCGAAAATTGTGTATGGTCATAGCAACATCCGAAGTTATTAAGGATTTTTACTTCCCCGGTTTCGAGATTTCCTGTTCCTATGTACCACTTGCCGCCAAGTCCGATATCCAGCACAACAAGCTTTCCATCACTGGAAATGCTGCAATGTGTGCTGATGCGACTGGGCACTCTGTTCTTTAACAAATCCTGAGGCAAGGAAAAAACCTTTGTTATTTTCCCTTCCGGTGTAATTCGCCACATAGTGCCGTATGAGCCAAACAGCACGTCATGGGTTCCCGGTATGATATTAGCACATTCATCCAGCCCCGCTCCGGGAAAAGCTTTTATAGACGGATTTTCAGCATCCATCGAAACTACCGCAAGATGCACAAACTGTGCGGGCGGATTGATGCAACGTATCCACAGATACTTTCCGTCTTCGGTAAGAGAGCACTCCGAAAAATAGAAATGCTGCTGCATATCTGCTACCTTTTTAGCAAGAAAGTAACTAACTACGCCCGATACAGGGTCCTTATATTCTGTAAAATATGGATGATTTTTAAGGTCTAACATATTTGTTACCTCCCACAACAAAAATTTACAAGAACATTGTACACCCATTCTATTTATAAGTCAACGAATGTAACATAATTGATAGAAAAAAGGAGGCGGAGCCTCGCACTGTATGCAGCCCCTGCCTCCTATTAGTTGAACTTATATTAAGCTATTATTGCACGTTTCTGTAAACGAATATTGACTCCATAATACCCCAGTTACGACGGATAAATATTTTATCTGTCTGCTCCAGAGCTCTGGTCTTAACGTAACTTCTCAAAGAATCTCCCGATACATATTCAAATGTGTTTTCGTCGAGGTCATAGCAAACAATAGTTGCATTTGTACTGTTATTTATGTACGAGAATCTGTTTGCACGCTCTGCAAAATTGTCGCTGATCTGAACCTGAACTACGTCGCCATCCATTCTGTACAGATTTCCCCAGATTTGGTGCATACTGCTTGTAAGGGACGAGTACAGTTTCTCATTGTATGTAGTCAAAGAGCTTCCGCCGGGTGCCTCCAAAGAGAATTTGATGTCTATATTAGTTACACCGGAAGCGGTCAAGTTGTATAAAATAACATCACCAAGCTTAAGAGTCACCTTCTTGCCATTAGACGGCTCGGCATCATCATCATCAGAAAGCCCACTCAATGTCTGTCTCTTAATGATTGTTTCTTCAGTAATGTCAATAACCTTTGTGCCTGCATTGCCCATCAATGTGAGACGTGTTATAGGCTCGTTGTCCTCGTTAAGTGTGTCTACAATATCTGTTACCATGGCATATACATACGATCTGTCAAACGTCACGGCACCACCTGCAGAAGTATCATAGCATACTAGTACTTCAGGCACGTCATTATCGCCGATATTCCATGCCTCAAATCTATACCACTTGTCGCTTTCGCTTCTATTATTAGCCCATTTATAACCACTTTCAAAATCAGATGAGGTCATAAGCTGCTTGCTGGTGTTTATAGGCACTGTCAGTATGGATATAGAAGCAGGAAGTACAAAGATGGGATTTGCCTGGAATGCACTGTACACTACACCTCCATAGTGATAGTATCCGCCGTTTGTTTCGTTCCACGCACTCGTATCACGAGACAATTCCATAGTCTCTGATGCTGCTTCTTTGGGTCCAACTTTTCCTGTGTCAATAAAACTGATTTTTCCTTCGCTATTGAGTCTGAATGTGATGATGTATCCTGCCAACTGGCTGGCATCAACTCTTCCCCGAATATCACCGCTTGTAAGGTATGTGTATTGTGCCTGCGGTGTCTTATAAACATCGCCGTCGATACGTACCTTTTCAGCAAAGTCATAGGTTGCCCATTTGCCGTTTTGGTCAAATATACGTGCAGTAATCTTTTCTTCTCTTGACCTTGCAGGGTCGCCGTATCTGGTAACATATCCAATTATACCATCCACACGTCTGCCTTTCGAGCCTGAAAGAGCTTCGCCCTTTACAACATAAACAACATTGCCGAATGCGTCAATGTAGAAGGTTGACTTCTCACCAAGTGCAACAGATGTATTACCCGAGCCGTCAAAGGTTGCTGCTATATCATATACTTCGCCGTTAATTACAGCTGTTCTTTCTTCTGTGTTTATTTCGCTTACGGTGCCTACAACAGAATTGTCACTTACAACCAAGTCTAATAATGTTGAATTTGCAGAGTCTACAACTTTTTCCCCATCAACAATCGTGTACTTATCTGATGCAATAAGTACTACATCATCAACAGCAAGGTTTACAAAGTCAGCTAAAACACCGTTCTTTGTAACCTTAACGTCTGCATTCTTAGAAATTTCTACTGTCGGCTTGCTGCCTTTATCGTAAATCTTTCTTTCATCTGCTTCTCTGCCCAAAACGATGTATGGGATATACGACTTAACTATAACAAAGTCATATTCTTTATTCGAATCAACATCTACTAGCTCTATAGTACCGATAACCAGCTCATTGATATCAGCCTCATTATAAGTCTTGTACTTACCGTTATAAATCATCTTAACAGTAGATGAAAGCTGGTAGGTCTTCTGCTTTGAAGAAGTTTTGTGTGTTATTGTTCTTCCCAAAGCTGTTACGTCATCCTTATTAGTAAATGCAAGTGTTTTTGAGCCCTGTGATTTTGCCCACAAGATTACAGGCTCATTAAAGTCATCATCAACCTTGTAGTAGAAATCTACGTACTTACCGAGCAAGTCTCCTATGCTATCGGTACCTGCCTTGTAGATGGTGTAATCAATCTTTACATATCCTTTTGTAAGGCCTGTTGCGTTATTGATTGCTGTGTAAGCGTTCTGTGTAACCTGTCCTTCTGAAAGAGCTATCTTATGATAGTGCCAGAGAAGGTCAACATCTGTTACTATCTGTGTGCTGTTGCCTGCAATTGTTGTTTCAACTGCTCGCATCTGCAATGCGTTCCAGATAAGCTGTGCAAGCTCGCCCATTGTGATTGGCTGGTTTGCAACGTAGTTTACGTTCTTGAGCATTCCTCTCTCGCTTGCCACTCTCTGATATGCATTAAGGTCTCCCTCACGAGCAAGAGGATAGTAGCCTGTTGCATCAATAAGCACCTTTACTGCCATTCCGAAGGTTGCGTTCATATCAGGTGCAAATACACCTTCTTCTACACCTACCATCAGGCCGTAGCCTGCTATTGCACAGATGTATTCATAATACTCATTCGTTTCGTCTATATCATAGAATGAGTCATCCCTATATACTGCACCATTCTCTGCAACATTAATCATATAGTAAAGAAACTTTGCAAGCTCTTTTCTTGTTACGATTGTGTCTGCTTCAATTTTTTCCGGTACAACATTTAATGATGTTACCTTGTCGATTGTTTCTGTGTAATCGTACGCAGCTGTTACTGCCATAGGTACCATTGATAATAAGATACCCAGGCTCATAACGCCGGCAATTACTCTACGAAAGATTTTGTTTTTCATATAATTACCCTCCAACACCGTCGCTTATTTAAGCAGGTACAATATTCTTGCAGCCTCTGCTCTGGTTGCATTATCTGCCGGTCTGAAATTACCGTTTTCATCACCGGATACTATTCCCATCTCATACAGCGCTTCTACAGCTGTACGTGCATAGCCTGCTACGCTGTCTATATCTCTGAGTGCAATATCGCCTGTTGCCACGTACTGACTGCCCATAGCTCTGTATGCCATTACTGCCAAATCCTGACGTGTTATCGGCTTGCCTACACCAAATTCTGTTTCTGACAGTCCGTATACCATACCCGAGCCTACTCCGATTGCTACATAGTCATAGTACCATGCACCTGCTTTTACATCAGCAAATTTTGTAATATCTGCCTTTGTTGCCTTCTGGTATCTGTTTACAAGCATTGTTACAAACTGTTCTCTTGTAACCTTTTCGCCCGGTCGGAATGTTTCGTCAC
The DNA here is from genome assembly GCA_045649145.1 of Clostridia bacterium. Classification (GTDB taxonomy): domain Bacteria; phylum Bacillota; class Clostridia; order UBA1381; family UBA1381; genus HGM11525. Next base: position 22,644 of record JAZRPK010000044.1, on the reverse strand, counting down.
CGAAGCCTGAAAGTACGCCATCATCTACGAGTGAGTAGATTGCATCCTTTGCCCAGCCATAGTTTCCAAGATCTTTGAAGGTCAGCTTCTCTTTATTCTCGTCTACGTCAGGTGTTACTGCTCCGCCTCCGCCGATTGTGATACTGCCGCCATCACCACTGCCGCCGTCGCCCGAACCGCCGTCACCTGAGCCGCCGTCGCCGTATTTTTCTGTGTATTCTGATGCAATAGCTGCCTCATATGCTGAAATTATATTTGCCTTTGAGTCAAAGTTTGCAGTGCCTGCATCCTTATTTGCATACATTGTTTCGCAAACGTCCGCCTTCTCAAGTGATGCAAGCTTTGTTGTACTTTCAGAATCTATTGTAAACACGGCACTGTATGCACTGAGCAAGTCTTTGCAGTCATCCATATTTGCCGCTCTCTTAAACTCCTCAACTGCAAGAGTTTCTTCTATCAACGCGTTAAGCTCTGCAGGAGTTGTCGGCTTGGGGTCAGCATTTACAACAGCTTCACTTACTGCCAATCTTACATCCTCTGCAGCCTGATTTGCAGGCAGCTTGTTCTGATAATATCTTGCATCGATACCGAGTGTTGTTTTTGTTGCCTCGGCATCGAGGAATGCTTTTACGTCCTCTTTTGTCGCCTTGTTATACATAAGCTCGGTCAGATATTCTGCCTTTTTGAAAGTCTCATTAAAGCTTTCAAGGGCTGCATCAACCTTTGCACTATCGTCACGCCAGTCGGCTTCAATATATCCTGCTTCAGGTCTTATCTTAATCATCGTGGTTGCCCACGCAAGCTTTTCTGTTCCATCAAAACCGCCGTAATATACCTGTACATTCTCAGATTCTGCCGCAAAAACGTCATCCTTCCCGTCGTATAACGCATAAAAGTCATCTGCATCTGCCTCAGCATAGCTACCAAGATCCCTAAGAGCATACGGGATTTCGTAATAACTTTCATAAGTAAATACGTCGTTTACGTTTGTTCCGTCTGTGAAATAGACAACTGCTCTGTAATAATCTGTAACAAGATGACTGTCATTAAGTCTTAACACCAGTTCATAATCTCCGTCATCTTCACTCATTCCCTGAGCCATTGCAAAGACACGCTCTGAAAAGGTTGCCGGTGTAATATGACTTGCATTATAATCATCGTCAATAATTACTGCATATACATACTCACTTCTCGCTGTGCCTATGTTACCTGTCAGGGTAATCTCGCCTGTATCACGGTAGCTCTGTGCTGTTACGCCTGCTGCTGCAAATACGCTCGGCATTGCTGCAAGAATACAAAGTACACCTGCTACGAACGTGCTTAAAATCTTCTTTATCATAATGTTCTTTTTCCCTCCCATACAATTATTCGATTGTTCCTACAAGGAAACCTGCTATACGAACAACTGTACTTTTTGATTTTGGATTTTGTTCTGAGCATACCTTAATCTTAAGCGTATGTTCGCCGTCAGACAGATTGTCGCTGAATATTTCATAGGTTGTATGCGGATATCTTAATCCTCTGAGGAAGGTTGTAGATTTAACATACTCCCCACCGTCTATTGAGTAGTAGAAGTCTCCGCTCTCTGAAGTGTCATCAAAGTATATGCCTATAATATTGCCGCTGAATTTATATTCAAGCTCGCTGCCACCGGCGCTTGCTTCAATATAATCAGGTGTTACGCTGTCCAGAATTGCTTTGTCATAATATTTCCATCCTGCACCCAGAGTTGCGTCTTTAACGCCTGAAACCTTACCAACTATAACGTCTGTAACTGTTTCTCTTACTGCGGGCGAGCTATCAGCAGCATCCTGAAGACATCTTTTGATCATCTTGATTAACTCTGCACCATAAATCGCAGAACCTTCTGTGTTAGGGTTATGTGTTCTATTATGCAAGCTTGCATAGCTCTTACCGGTGCTTACCATTTCGGCGTAAAGAGTTTTTCCCAAGTCCAATGTCGGTATGCCATAGTGGATGTTTACCTTTTCTATTGCATCTATAATTTCATATATCTCTCTGTCAACATAACACTTGTAGAAATCGTTCATCAACTCAGCATTTAAGGTTGCTGAAATAGCGTTTTTAGAACGCTCAATAAGTGTTACGAGTGTCTCACAGCTTAAAGTATAAGTCCAAAGGATGTCAACGTCCTTCTTTCCCCTCTTTGCAGCCTTTATAACACTTTCGCAATAAGTTGCTGCCTGTTCAGGCGAGAGCACGACATCGTTACGCATAAAATCAACTATCAATAAGTCTATATCGTTTTCCTTTACAAACTTCTCTGCTGTAAATGCGCCAAGCAACGAGCCTGTTGCTGACTGGTCGAACTCAATTACATTGATTTCGCAATCTGCAAAGTTTCTTGTGAACCAATCTTCCACCAGATCTTTTACTGAATATGTGTACGGGTCCCATGTACCTGCTCTCTGGAGCAATGAGCCTGTGAAAAAGCCGATATTAAGCTTTTTGTCTGCGCGGAGCTTTCTTGCTGTTGCATTAAGCTTACGGTCAGAGTTTTTGGTTGAAACTACTACTGTATTTGTATCTACTGCAACATCAACGCCCAATGCTGTTGCAATATCTGCCGCAGGTGCAAAAAGTGTGCCATTTATGTATTGCGGCTTTGCAGAAATCTTTTTAGCTTTGCCGTTAACCTCAGCAAAAACATTTGCATCCTTTACTGTAATGGTGCTAAGGCCCCTGCCAAGAGCTGCGCCGTTGTCTACGGCGTAGCCCGATCCGCCGATTGCATATGCAAAATCAATGGCAGGAACAAGCAATACTCCGTCCTTAGAATAAACCGATAGAGATAATCTGTTGCTATCTACCACAACAATGTTTTCTCCTGTGGTAAGGAATTCTGTTCCTATATCAATAGGCTCTCCAACGGGGACAAATGAAACATCATCAATATAATATGATGCTGTATTGTTTGTAGAGATGTAAAGAACAATCTTTTCATTCTCACGTTTGTGGAGATATTCTCCCTTCATTTCGTTCCAGTTGTCGTCAGTTGACTTTAAGAGTGCCACCTGCTGTGTAGTCCCGTCAGAATGCTTTACAACCGTGTTAAAGAATGCTGCATTACCATCAGTCTTGATCTGTGATGATACTGCATATTTCTGCCCCTTTACCACATCGATTTCAACTCCGACATAACCAGAGCCTTGAGCTCTTACCAGGCCTGCTGCTTTTGAATTATTATATCCTTGGCTATCTTCCCTGATAATTGTTGCACCCTTTTCAACCCAATCCATAGCGTCTTGTTCAAAGCCGGGATTGGTGATTAGATTGCTGTCCGATGCGTATGATGTCGGCACAAGCGTAATCAGCATAGCCGCCACCAATACAAACCCCAATATTTTTTTCATCAGATTTCTCCCTTCGGAAGTAGTTTTATATTAATTTACCTTAACGCTCTTGTCACTGCACAAGGGTCTTAGCAAATCCATATCCCATATAAATGCTTTAACTATTGCCTCTCGTTCAAATGTATCTGTTATGGTAATAGTTTCATTTATAACATCGCTTGTTGCAAACATTGCCTGTTTCATTAATTTGCCGTCATATACAGCAATTATGAAATCTTTATCCATCGGATTGTTTGCAACTGCATTAATGGTAATTTTATTACCGCTTAAGGTTGCGTTTAACACCTTCACCGATGCCTTCTCTACAATTAACGTTATTTCGTCAGCACCGTCTGTAGCTGTTGTAGTAAGTACCGCCATAACATCGCCCGTGCCTATACTCGGCAAGTCTGCTCCCGCACTTACATATCCCGAGCCGGTCAGTACCCAGCCTGAGCTATATGTGTAATAGCGATATCTTATTCTATTACCGGCATCACCTGTTGCTGTGTATGCTACTGTGCCGTCTGCGTAAATTCCCGCATCTGACAAGGTGGTTTCAAACGCCTCAACCGGTACTAATCTCAATCCCATAATATGATAATCAACCGCAGCGTTTGTGTCGGTTAAAACGCTTGCAGAAATTCTTGCCTTTACCGTCAATTTTGTAGCGTCACTTGATGAGAATGTGATTATTCCGCCAACCTTCGACCATTGCTCAGCGTTTAGTACAACACTGTTGCTTGTTGCAACACCCGACGCAACTGTAAAGTCATCGCTTGTTGCGCTCGCAGTGCTGTCAAGCAGCTCTACATTAACTTTTGCTTCGGCATAACCGCTAGCCACTTCAGAATCAAGTTTGACAAAGCATTCTGCATAATACGGAACGTCTACCAAAGCGTTAATATCCTGATAAAGCTTTGCAGATTTCGAAGCAGGCTCAACCTTCACGCCCTCGCCGGTTGTGCAGGTCAGCGCGTCAATGCCCGAATATTTCCAGTCGGTCATACCGTCAACAAAATTCGCATTTGTAGTAGCTGTTTTATAGGGCTTAACCTCTGAAAGCTCGACATCGTCAATAATAATTACAGACTTAACACCGGGTAATACCTTAAGATATCCTATATCATTAGTGGTTTCATATGCCCATGTAATATAGAACTCAAGCTCATGCCATACTCCCACGCTCGCTTCCGGTATCGTATAAAAACCGTATTGCGCGTCAAGGTTAACGTCGGGTTTATTATTATCTGCTGCGAAGGTTATACTTGTCGCAGTTGAAGAATCCGTTGTTGAAGCAATCTTTACCCTTGCACGCGCTTTGTACGTTTTGCCTTTTACAAAGTGAACGGGTCTTGTTGCTAAGTCGGAACCAGACGTGCGTGTATTATTCATTGTCAAGCCGCTGCCGGTATATCCGTTAGCCGTAATAGATGGCGTGCTATAATTACCTGTCCAGTAGCCTTTGCCCATCTCAAATCCGCCCTCGGTAACCGAAGGAGTTTCCTCAACAACCTCAAAGTTGTCTATATAATAAGTATACTTTGTACTGCTTGAGCTGGAGCCTGTAACCTTTACTCCAAGGGTAACGGTAGTATTAGAATCTACCTTTATATAATCCTTAATATGATTCCATCCTGATGCAAGGGTATTCTTAGCCCCCCAGGTCTGCACGGTACTGCTTTTAGTTGAAGCGTATAGCTCTGCGTACGCAGTTCCTGCACTGTAGCTATCCTGCATTCTGACCTTTGCCGATACTCTGTACCACTTTCCGCCTTCAAGGGTGGCTGTAGTATAAGCATAGCCTTCTGCCGCACTTTCGGTAACCTTCAAACTTCCAAGAGTTCCTGCATAGCCATAGTCTGTACTGTATACTGCACTTGCAGATGTAGCCGACCAGCTGGATGCATCCTTCTCAAAATAGCCGTTTGATACTATATTTTGAGTCGATTCTGTTGTTTCGTACGATTTCAAAAGCTCCTGATAAAAGGTATAATGCTTTGACAAATCACCGATTGCCATATCCATACCATGTACGGTAATAACTACTCTTCCTTTGGTAATGGTTGCATTCTTGCTTATTGCTGCGACCAAAGGTGTTGCAAAGGTAAAGCTCGTCTCGGGCAGGGAAATGAGGGCGTCATAGGTATTGCCTGTTGCCCAACCGCCGGAGGCTACACTTGCTTCTAAAGAGCCATTGACATAATATTCAATTTTATTACTATAAACCCTTGCCTTATAGGTGTCATCTACCGTAATCTCATAATAAGCCGAACTGTCGCCCTCGGCGTAAACATTGTAGTTAAGTGCCTTATTTACCAAATCAGCACCGAATTCAATACTTCCGCCATCGCCAATGATAGCATCATCTCCGACAAATTCAACCTTGTCTGTAACCATTGTATCTCTCATATCATCAAAAGAGTACAAAGTCGGAGTCTTGACTCCCGCATTCTTTTTAACAGCATCTGCTGTTCTTAAGAGAGAGCCATTAAATCTCGGCTGACCATCAACCATTTCATATGTAATGGTCTGGTTAATCATTTCCTTGAGCATATAGTCATAAACTCTGCCGGTGGTAGTTTGTGCCGAGAAGTTAGTAAAGTTATCAACAATAGAAAGACTCTCTGTGTCGGGTGCAGTATTTGCCCATGATGTTTCTTCGGTCTCGTTACAGTAAATCACATTATGATGTGCGCTCCAATATGTAGAGCCATTATCGTGATAAATGTAGCCGCCTTGGGCACCCATATCCTCCAGGAAGTTGTATGCAATCTCGTTACGGTAACCGGCAAGACCTGCTTCTCTGTTAGTGGGGCCCATTACATAAACAAGACCGCCGTCTTGCATTTCCTTCATACAATCATAGATATAATTGTAGTTTATCTTAATTCCTTTAATCATACTGTCTGTGCTGCTTCTCCAGCCCCAGCCACAATGAATTCCCGAATAGGGAAGATTATATATTTCATTATGAACAATATTGACATTCCTTGCAAAACCGATTGCAACACCGGTAGCAGAACGATAGTCACGAGCACAATCGTGAATTTTGCTTTGTTCAATAGTTATATTCTCAACCACATCAGCTTCGACAGTTCCAAGTCTGTCGTCTGTTTTTACGCTTGATATCAAAACGCCTGCCGAGGCGATATTAGAAATTTCACAGCCTGTTACGGTAACGTTCTTGCTGCCTTTAAGGATATCCAAGCCGCTGCCGCCGCTGTTCGTGAAAGTACAGCCTTCAATTTTTACATTATTAACATATCGTGTGTTTATCAATCCGGGGATTTCTTCATCACCCATTGCAGCGATAGAGTTGCTCTGCATATCAACAATCTCACCTGCTGTAGAGGGGTAAGTCCATGTTCCGTGTGCGAAGGTAATATCTTTTATGGTTATATTAGAAATAACACTGCCCTTAGCACCTGTAAATGAAAGGGGTTGCGATCTGGCGGGTGCTACAACAGGTGTTGTTCCCATAACCTCTCCGGCTCTGGGTTTGTAGTAAATTGCTGCGCCGTCAGAATACCATTCGCCCGGTTCGTCTATGAGTTCATATGCATTTTCCATACATAAAACCCATGAATAATTGTATACATGTACAAGCGGGAAATTGTTATCAAGGTTTTTAATTCCGTTATAAAGCTCAAAAGTAGCTTTTCCACCGCTGACGGATACACCTGTAATCATTTTTCTTCCGCTGACAAAGGACTGTCTGAACACAAGCTCTGCGTTTGACAGGTTCCAGTTAGCAACAGCTGTATTAGTAGTTGTTACTGCAGTTGCAGCACCTGGTGTACCCTCTATAGTAAACGGAAGCTGCGTGGAGGTACTCCTTGCTCTTGTAGCAGGAGTACCGTTCACGTATAATTGTCTTATTGTAGAACCATAAGGTGCTCTATAAATATTTTTTTCAGAGTCATAGATTTCAAAGCCGGTAACCTCTTTACCGCCGCTGATTACGACATTATCACTCGACGATTTTGGCGCAATAGTAAGTGAATGACTGTTACCGCCAATTTCAGCCGCAGTAAAATTAACATTTGTATCGTAATAATCTCCACCAAACAACAACAACTCAACGTCACTGGTTTTAAGCGCTTCAATAACAGCCGGCTCAGCAGCAGCTAGCGTTTTGTACGGTGCCTTAACCGAGCCGGTCGGTGATGTGCTGGTGCTTTTGCTGTTTACATAAATTTTGGTAGGTGTTGCAGCCGAAACACTCATCGGTGCAACCTGGAGCAGCATAGAAGCCGCCAGTACAATTCCTAAAAATCTATTTCTCTTCATCTTATACATACCTCGTTATACTTCCTCTGCGCCGGTAAGCGGGGCCAGAGCCATTGTGTCTGCATCGGTCTCGCCACCTTCGCAAATATATATTTTGGTGTAATCGGCATTTTCGATATCTGTTGCTGAGACATTGATAGCAAACTCAGCTCCCTCGCCGTCATCCAAAACCTTATTATCAATACCAACTGCAATTATCTCGTCGTTACTGTTATAGTAAGCAACAATTACAGCAATAGCCTTATCATTTTCTCCCATTGTATTGGTGAGAGTAAGAGTTGTTGTTCCCTCATTGGAATCAATCTGTGTAATCGTAATCTTATCTGTAATTGCAGCAGCTGCGGTTATTGCACTCGCACCAAATCTGCCATACTTATCCATCGGATCGATTCTAAGCTTAATATACTTTCCTGCATATTCAGCATTTATAAAGATATTAGAAATAGTTTTTGTCCCTATATCTGTAAGATAGCTTTCGATAACAGTCCATTCTGTTGCATCAGCGCTGTCGGCAACCATATAGAAATGTCTTACAGCAACTGTGTCGCTGTTAACTGCAAATGATATATCTGTATCATTGCCGGCAAGCATATTCTCAATTGAAATGCTTGTAACCTCAGCTGCAGAATCGTCAGCATTCGGAGTAACGCGGAAATCCTTGATGTAAATTACATCATCAGCTCCTGCACCCTCGATAGTCACACCAACATTTCTGCTGCCTGTAGCCGTACTGATAACAGCTGTACATGAAACTTCTACCCATTCGCCTGCAACAAGAGTTTCTGTTTCGCCATAGTAATAGGTAGTACCCTTGGCAGCCTTTTTGTAAGCCATCTTGGCAGTTGCTGCATCCGCCGTTGAATTGGCATCAAGCATTACAGATGCACTAAAATCGTATGTTACATTAGCCGTTACAGCTATCGACTGTATCGGAGCGCTATTGCCTGTAACCTTCAGTGCAACCTCTGCGCCTTCAGGAGCGTTTTCTCCCGAAACAACATTTCCCTCACTCCATGTAAGAGCAAGCGGTACGATTTTAACGTTATCGAGATAAAATTCAGTTTCTGTGTCGCATTTTATGTAGATAACCGCATCGCTGGCAGCCTTGCTCTGAAAATCAAACTCAACCAGACTCCAGTCATCAGTTACTTCTACATCCTCGATGCTGAATGTGTTGTTACCCTGTTTTACAAAAAACGTCGCATAATCAGAGTTAGCATTTTTGAGCTTAACATAAGCTGAAGCGTGATAATAGGTATCCGCAGTCATAGCATATGTCTGGTGTGTCACCTGACTTGCTGTAGTTTGCTTTATCAAAGCAGAGCCTGCACTGCCGTCGTATGTGTCATTGATTACTCTCTCTATTGATGTACCTGTCACAGCAGTCCAACCGTCTTTTGTCTGCTCGAAAAAGCCGTTTTTAACAACACTGCCGAAAGCAGCGTCGATTTTGTCCTCCGGTGCTGCAAAAGCGGTAGTGCCAATAGTCGAAATAGTCATAACTGCCGTAAGCAATACGGCTATTTTTTTTCTAAACATATATTGTGTCTCCCCTATGCTTTAGGCGGGGGCAGGAAAACCCCGCCCTCGCCAAAAACAATATACTTAAATTAGTTAGCTGCTACGCTGTCGCCTGCGCAAAGCGGCTTAGCATTAACATCCCAAACGAATGCCTTAACCTCTGTTACGCCTGATGCAGGTGCATTGAAGAGGTCGTCGCCCTCAGGAATGTAAGCAGAAGCTACATCTTCTGATACAACAAGGTCTACATTATACTTCTCTGCAGAAAGAAGACCATTCTCGCCGTAGAATGCAACCATAAACCAAACTGTAGCTGTTTCGGTTGTGGTATTTGTGTAAGCTGCCTCTACATACCAACCGTCAGCAAGAGCTGCGATATTTGCTGCTGCCTCGCCGTTAGCGTCAAGAATTGCAACGCTGTTTACAGTAACCAATGCTTCGGTAGTATTTGTACCTGTCGGAGCAGAAATAACTGCTGCCTCCTGCTTACCTGACAGAAGTACAGGTGTAAGCTCTACCTGAATGTTATCATACTCGGTAAGCTCTGCTGCGCCTGTGTAAGCCGGAACTGCCGGAACACCTGTTGATGTCCAACCTGTCTCAACTACAGTACCATTCAACAGATACTTGTAACCAAGGATATAGCTCTTGTTGCCTGTAGCTTCGAATACAGGTGCATAATCGTCACCAAGCTCTACTGAGTTAATGCCTGCTGTAGCAACTACAGGAGCTCCTGTAGTCTCTACAGATACCATTCCTACCCAATGTGCTCTGTTAGTAGCAACGCCGCCTCTATTCATAATTGTGAGATATACCAAATCCGACTCTTTGTCTGATACGTGTGTATATTCAAACTCTATCTCTACCCATTCATTTGCCTCATCAGCAGAAAGGTCATACTGAATACCGCCGAGTATCTCCCAGTTATTTGTTGTTGCAAGGTGTGCCTGGTCGGTTACCCAGAAGTTTACAAAATCTTGGTCTCCTGAAAGATCTGCATCGGCAGCTATGTCAACCTTGACAGCTGTCTTGAAGTTGTATGTGTAACCATCGCGCAATACAAGAGGAGCATAAATCTTGAAGTATGATGTTGCTCTCTCCGGAACGTAGATTGACTTAGTTCCTTCGCCATAAGTAACGTCGGATACAACGCTGTGTGTCAAACCATGGTTCTGCCAAGCATCAATTCCGCTGTTCGGATCAAGGTATTCGAAAGTGCTAACCTCTTCGAGCTTGAGGTTCTTAACTGAGTACTGGAAGCCAGCACCTACGCCACAGGATGCAACAAAGTGAAGCATTTCATCTTTGGTTGCAACAAATGTCTTCTCTAATGTATGCCACTCATCATACGCAGCGTTAGTTTTTACTGCAACTTGTTTAGCAAAACCGTGATTCGGGTCTTGTGTACCACCGTCAGATGAAACATTTAGAGATACCTGAGCAACACCTGCTGCCAACTGCTCTTCAGTAAGCGATTCATTTGAGTGAACCATAATGTCGCCTGACATCTTGTAGGTTCTATATTGCTTAAGGAAAACAGGCTTCTGAATTCTGTGGTAACCTGCGCCCTTGTCAAGTGTCATCGTTGCAGTTTCTGCATCTATTGTATGTGTTGTACCGAAATCTCTCCATTCGCCAATGTTCTTGCCTGTTGAGAAATCGTCTACACCTATAAAGCCAACTGTCTGTGCGTCTTCAACTCTTACTTCGTCGATGTAAACAGTCTGAACGCCGCCTTCTACCCAAAGACCGAGCTTAGCTGACCATGATGTAAGCTCTGCATTTCCTTCTGAGTCGGTAGTTACTCTGATAAGCTTTCTGATTTCTACCCAATCCGATGTGGTTACCGGAATAGCATAATAGTCATCAGTTCTATAGTGATGCTCCATTGTTTCTTGGTCATCTACCTGCTGGAGACCGAGGTCAACAAAGTTGTCTGCCTCGCTACCAATATTAACGGTATCTACACAATCTTCATCGTAAAGAACAAACTTAATCTGTGTTCCTTCGAAGGGATTCTCTACCTTAACCTTTGCACTGAGAACGTAGTATTTGTCCTTTACGAAGGTGGTCGGCTCAGTGTTAAGGAATACGTTGTAGGCATTTGCCATTATAAGCTTTGCAGAACCGATACCGTGAGCTGCTGTTGTCTTGTCGTTTGTAACTGTACCCCACTCGGAACCACTTGTTGTAATCCAGTTTCCAAGTCCGTCCTCAAATGAGTAGTACTCAAGAGCACTGCCCTTCATCAGGTCCTCGTAGGTTGTGCCTACATCTACAGGCTCGTCAGGTACTACAGGATCTTCAGGATCTTCAGGATCTACAGGCTCGTCAGGATCTTCACCGCCGCCTTCACCGGGCTGTTCGGGAACAACTATATCGCCTGATGCAACAGTTGCTTCCTGCTTACCAGATACAAGGACAGGTGTAAGTGAAACCTGAAGGTCATCTGTATCTGCAAGGCTTGCTGCTGCGCTATAAGCAGGCACTGCCTCACCTACAGCAGTCCAACCAAACTCAGCAACTTCGCCGTTTAGGTAGTACTTGTAGCCAAGAACATAATTTCTGTTTGCATTTGCTGTATAAACAGGTGCACCATCTTCGCCAATTGTTACAGATGTGATACCTGCTGTAGCTGAGCTTGCGTCAGAAGCTGTAATAGATAGAGCGCCTATCCAATGTGCTCTGTTAGTAACAGCGCCGCCTCTCGGCATAATTGTGATAAAAGCTAAGTCTGACTCTTTGTTTGATACATGTGTATAATCAAACTCTATCTCTACCCATTCATTTCCTTCTCCAGGAACAAGGTCATACTGTATGCCGCCAAGTGTTTCATTAAAGTTTGTTGTTGCAACATTTGTTTTGTTGGTTACCCAGAAGTTTACCAAATCTGATGCTTCTGAAAGATCTGCATCGGCAACTGTGTCAACCTTGACAGCTGTCTTGAAGTTGTAGGTGTAACCATCGCGCAATACAACAGGAGCATAAGCCTTGAAGTATGATGTTGTTTTCTCCGGAACGTAGATTGAGTTAGTACCCTCGCCGTAAGTAACATTGGATACAACGCTGTGAGCTACGCCGTGGTCCATCCAAGCATCAGTTCCGCTGCTCGGATCAAGGTATTCGAAAGTGCTAACCTCTTCAAGCTTGAGGTTCTTAACTGAGTACTGGTAGCCAGCACCTACGCCACAGGATGCAACAAAGTGCAACATTACATCAGCGGTCTTGTGAGTAAATATCTTCTCAACTGTATGCCACTGATCATACGCAACGTTAGTTTTTACTGCAACTTGTTTAGCAAAACCGTGATTCGGGTCTTGTGTACCGCCGTCAGATGAAACATTTAGAGATACCTGAGCAACACCTGCTGCCTTCTGTTCAGCTGTGGTATTAGCATTTGAGTGAACCATAATGTCGCCTGACATCTTGTAGGTCTTAAATTGCTTGAGGAAAACAGGTCTCTGGAGTCTGTTAAAGCCACCGCTTGTTTTCGACGCTGTCATTGTTGCAGTTGCTGCATCAATTGTAAATGTTGTACCGTAATTCTGCCATCCGCCAATGTTTTTACCTGTTGAGAAGTCGTCCTCACCGATAAAACCAACTGTCATAGCGTCCTCGACTCTAACTTCGTCAAGGTAAACTGTCTGAGCGCTGCCTTCTACCCATACACCTATATTAGCTGACCAGGTTGTAAGCTCTGCATTTCCACCAGTTGTGGCTGTATTTGCACAGATAAGCTGGCGAATTTCTACCCAGTCAGAGCCTGTTACAGGAACAGCATATTCATCTCTGGTTCTGTAGAGACGCTCTGATGTTTCTTCATCTATCTGCTGCAGGCCAAAGTCCTGAACACCGTCAATAGATACAATGTCATTAGCTGTCTTGTCATAGAAAACAAACTTAGCCTGTGTACCTGCTGCAGCATTCTCAGCCTTAACTTTTGCACTGAGAACATAATATGTTCCCTTTGTAAATGTGGTTGCTGTTGTGTTCACGAAAACATTGTATGCGTTTGTCATATCAAGTTTTGCTGAACCGATACCGTTTGCTGCGGTCTCTGTGTCATGTGAGATTGTACCTAGCGTAGTTCCGCTTGTTGTGGTCCAACCCTGAAGTCCGCTCTCGAATGAGTAATACTCAAGAGCATCGCCCTTCATAACTGTTTCGTATGTAACAGCAGCTGCTTCGTCTGCAAACGCAATTCCTGCAGGAAGAATTGTGCAAATCATCGCAATTGCCATCACAAGTGATAAGATTTTTCTTACCTTGGTGCCAATTTTCATTTTTTCCATTCCTTTCTTTATTTGAATTGGATTTATTTTTTATGAGGAACCCTTCCCCAATAGATACATAAGAAAATTTAGCTTATTGGGGCACAATTTTGAGGCTGTGCCCCGCCGTTTTAATTATTCAATAATCTTTACAAATCTTGAAAGCATAGCTGCTGCTTCGGCTCTGGTGGCATTAGCTGACGGGTTAAGTCTGTTTGCGTCATCTCCGTACATAAGTCCGCCGCCTACAGCGTTCTCCAGATACGGATATGCCCACGCCTCTACCGCACTTGCATCTGCAAAGCCTGATATATCAGCATCTTCGGGATAGTCATCAAAGAAGTTAGCATATGCCAGCACCATCATTGACGCCATCTCTTCTCTTGTGATATATGCGTTCGGGTTGAAGCAGTCATTTTTCACAAGGTTAGAGTCAATAAGCCCCGCTCCAAGCGCTCCTGCTACCGATTTTGCATACCATGCGTTTTCTTTTACGTCTGCAAGACCTGTGTAGCCGTCTTCTGCAACAGCTTCCATAATTCTGGTCAGAATCGCAGTGAATTCAGCCTTTGTAATGGCTGTGTTAGGTGCAAACGTTGTCTCTGTTACGCCAGATACATAGCCCTTTGCAAAGAGCTTGTTGATATCTGCTCTTGCCCAATGACCTGCGATGTCGTCAAAGCCGCCGCCTGCTGTGTCGCCTGCTGCGAAGCCTGCCTCAACAGGGGGCGAGAATGTCCAGATACCGCCTGTACCCTGGTTGATACAACCGAAGTAAACAGGACCGGTTATCTTGGTATCCGAGGTGTCAAGACAATCAAATACGTTATATCCGTCTACGTTCATAATAAGACGAACATTGCCGTCATCCTGTGTAATTGCACCAATCTGGATATTGTAGCTCTTGCCGTACTGGATATATGTGTTAGGCTTTATACCGTATATACCCTGATTGCCTCCGTACACACCGTAGAACATCGTACGTGCGCCGTTAACAAACTTCTGCAGCTCAATCTCTGTAGGCTTAACACATATAATGTAGCTATGCTGTGCGTTGCCTATCGGATTGGCGGTCGGCTCTTTCTGTCCGAATACGATAGTCGGCCATCCATCATCAGGACCTGTTACTAAGGCATTGAAGTTCAAAAGCTCGTTCTCATATGCCTGGTCCATATACATTGCGTATCCACCCGGCGTTGACACAGTGACAGTGTTTTCAGCACTCGATGCCGCATTTCCGGCTCCTATTATATACCACTTTGAAGTGTTCTGTATAATCGGAGTGATGTCTGTCACCTTAAGGCCTGTTGTGTCAAATTTTCTAAGCGGTTCGCAAAGCATTGTTCTTCTGCCCTCAACGGTATGACCGTCGTGGGTTACCGCTGCTACAATTTCAACTGTACCCTCAGCCTTTGCAGTAATTACACCTTTTTGGTCAACTGTAGCAATCTCGGGGTCTGTTGAATAGTAATACACATCATAGTCGTCCGCCTTTAAGACTGAACCGAATTCCGTTGTACAGGTGAGAGCTGTTGACATTGTTGCGTCGAGGAGCATTTTCTCTGTTACATCGTTCCATTTAACTGTTTTAAGGTTATCGCCGCACATTACGCTGACTTCTCTTACCTGCTTTTTACCGCCGTCATAGGTAGTAGTGATTTCAAGTATTCCCTCACCTATGCCTCTGGCTGTTACAGTTTTGCCTGAAACAGAGATAATGCCGGGTGTAAGAGACTTAAACTCTACCGAGTATTCGCTCTCGGGAACTACCTCACCATAGGTGTTCTGTCCCTCGTAGCTAAGTGTTCTTGACTCGCCTACCTCAAGCTTAAAGGTACGGGATTCAAAATCGCCGTTATTGATGAACTTTTCTTCGCCGTTAAAGAGAACAATTGTCTCAAAGCCTTCAGTCTTTCCGCCGCCAAGCCTTGCTCTGTATTCAGGCTCAAGGCCGGAGTTTCTGATAGTTGCTTTTGCTTTATCGTCCCACTGACGTTCTCTTACAAACGTTGTGTTATATTCGTCAGATTCGATTCCGACGTCATATATTCCGTTACAGTTTTCAGTGGTGTATGTGTCGTAAAAGTTTACAAACGATTGCTGTGTGTTCCATGTGTTCGACCAAAGAAGCTGTGCTGCCACAGGACCCATGGTTGAGTCATAGAAGTCTATTACGTTATCTCTTTGATCCCAGTAGCTCGAGCCCTGGTCGTTATAGATACCGCCCGCTCCGTTCGTTATGCCGCTCTGACGGATATAGTTACGGCTTACTGTGTTGTAGTTGCCGTGCTGACCACCCGTCGAACCCATTGTGTACACCGCTGCACCATCGTTAATCGGTGTTCCGTGCATTGTATTATATATGTAGTTATCGTCTACGTGTACATTTGTAAAGCCTGTACCAAGCGTTATATTTCCCTCCCAGCCGTAATGGGTATGGAAACCTGTGTAAGAGCCATTACCAACGTCATTATGGGTAAAGCTGGAGTCGGACAAAAGACCAATGGTTACGATTGCTGATGCGTGATACATCTTTGATACATCGTGAGCCCAGTTGTTAGAAAAGGTGATGTTGTAAGTATCCTCTCTGGCATCACCATTATACGGTTCTCCTTGGTTTGCAGTACCTATAGATATAGCGCCCGCTGCAAGGTCATTAAACTCGTTTCCAATGATGTCACAGCTGTTTACACCGTGTACCATATTAAGACCCGTCTGTCCTATATGCTCTATCTTACAGTCAACAAAGTCAATATGCGTTGCAAAGTTTACGGTAAGCGCCGACGGAAGCCAAGGTACTTCAGGATCCGCATAATAAATATTATTCTGCGAGTCTGTCCAACCGCCCAACTCGTCTACTCTGTACCATGCAGAATGTGAAAATTCAAGACCCTCAAATCGGATATGTGTTATCTTGTTCTCCTTAGTTCCTTCTATAGTAAGGAGGTCAACTGTATGAGGTACTATAACCTCTGCAGTTGCCATATCCTCGCCTTCGCGGGGCATATAGTAGATTTTCTTCTCCACTCTGTCATAGTAGAACTCGCCCGGCTCGTCTAGGAGTTCATATGCATTTTGCACATACCAGGGGAATGTCGCCCTACCATTACTCTTAACAACAGAGAGCTCTCTCCACATAGCAGAATGCATCTTGATTTCCATTCTGCCGTCAGAAAGAAGCTCAGTAGCTGCTACACGGCAACGGCCACTGGTCCAAAGCTCTGCATAGACAAACTCCACGTCCGTAATATTGCGCCATTCGTGCATTCTTGTATCTTCTGTAATGTAGCCTGTTGTTGTTTTTTCAGATACATCCTTGTTTACGTATTCATACCAGCCACCTTTTGCAAGCTCGGCTCTCTGGTCATTTACGTAAATCTGGCGCATATAGTCGACACCGGCATATGATGTAGAATAAATATTCTTCTCTGCATCTGCCAATGTCCACCTTGAAGGTACGTGTTTTCCACCCGTAATGAGCGGTCTTTCGTCTGAGCTTGAGCCGTATATAACGTCATAGCCGTTATATCCGCTGTCAACCTCATCAAAATCAAGTGTACCCTCAAAGTACTCTCCCGGGGCGATATCAACGAAGATATCGCCCGTCATATTCTGATTGATTGTTCTTACGTATGCTTTTGCTTCCTGTATCGTCTTAAAGGGTTTATCCTTTGTTCCATTTCCAGCTCCGGAAGCGCTTGCATCTACGTAAACAGTTTTGTAATAGGGGGATTCTGCCAATGTCTGCAGTCCGATTGACGATATCGCCATCATCACCGCACCAAGCAGAACACCCGCCTTTATTAACTTATTCCTTCTCATAGGTTTCTCCAATTATTTTGTTTTAAGCCATTCGTCAATCTGTGTCTGCATTTCTGCGATAACCTTGTCAAGTCCTGCTTCCTTGTACTTAGCATTCATTTCATCCAAGAGTGAAAGATCACCCTTCTGTACTCTGTCTCTGTACTCTGATGTTACTGACTTACAGTTAGCAATCTCAAGCTGGATATTGTCGAGGTTCGGTGTGAAGCCAAGTAGTCTTGATGCCTTTGCAGAATCGTTAAGAGCCTTTGTAGCCTCGTTTGTGTCCTCAGGCTGACCTTCGTAAAGGTATGCAATAAAGGTGTTAGCCATTACCCAGTTATCATTCTTGAAGCCTGTGTTTTCAACACGCTTAATTGTGTTCTCGCCAACCTTCTCATAGTGCTTACCCTCGATACCATTGATGATGAGGTTTGCAATCTCTGAATCTGTGTTTACATACTCAAGAAGCTTCAATGCCTCTACAGGATGCTTTGAGCGTGAGTTGATTCCGTGAAGTGTTGCGTTAATACCGCCACTTGTGAGCCACGGGTCAGATGTTACTATGTACTTTACAGGGTATCCGAGGTTCGCTTCTGTACCAACCTCAACGCCCGGCTTCCATGTATCAATTGTAAACGGCTGGTCAATCGGTCTCTTAAGTGAGCCTGTTGCAGCACCGTCACTGCCCTTGATTATGTAGCCCTTTTCTTTCCACTGTCCCATAAGTGCAACAGCTTCTTTGTATTCCTCTGTTTCATAGGGGTTAAATACTGTAATGTCATCAGCTTCGCCCTCTAAGTATACTGAGCAGGGGAATCCAACCGAGATAACATCGTCTATTCCCAAGTCGTAGCAGAGGTTCTGCCAGTTAAGGTTTACGTTTGCTGTATCAGGTGTATCTGTTCCGAACGCTGCCATATATGCATCGAGGTCAGCAAAATCCTTTACATCCTTAAGAGTGGACTCATACTTATTGTAAAGTTCCGCAGGAATGCAGATGCCTGTGCTTCTTGCCATAATCTGCTGTACGGGTACACCGTAGATTTTTCCGCCAATTCTTGTTCCGTTCCAAATCTTTTCGTCAATGCTGTCCTTAAGCGCCGGTGTTTCTTCAAGAAGGTCATCAAGCGCAAGGAATGCACCATTTGCTACGTTTGTTGCGTAGTCATTCTTCCAGTTAGATGTCCAGCAGATATCGTAATCCTCACCGCCGGCAATAATCATCTTCATCTTTTCGTCATATGATGAATAGTCAATCGGCAGGAAGTCAACCTTAAATCCGAGCTTTTCATATACCATATCTGATGCCATCTGGTATACTTCGTCATTGTCGGGGTTTGTGGTGTCACCGAGGAAGTACCATGTAAGTGTTACCACTCCGTCATCGTCCTTGGGACCGCAACCTGCGAGTGCTCCCATAACCATCAGTACTGCCATAAGCAGCGCCAAAATTCTCTTTGCCTTTTTCATAGAAAATTCCTCCATTCTTTTTTCTTTTTATTTTATCCTTTTATCTATATCAGCCTAAAAGCTTCCTATATATAAAGGAATTATGTATTAACCCTTAACCGCACCTATGGTAATTCCTCTTACAAAGTACTTTTGTACAAAGAAGAACAAGAATGCCATCGGTCCGATTGCTGCAACACACGTTGCCATTCGGAGGCCCTCTTCAGGTATCTCCATATCTACCGCAGCTCCCGCTTGCGACGCTTGCTGTGCAAACGTTACCTTTCCAAGCATTGTCTGGAGCATATACTGCAGCGAGTACATATCCTGCTCTGTTATGTAGAGCATATTGTTGTACCACTCGTTCCAGTAGGCGATTGCCATTGTGATTGCTATTGTTGCAACTCCGCCCATACTAAGCGGGAATATTATCTGGTAGAATACTCGAAACTCACTCGCTCCGTCGAGCTTTGCCGATTCGATAAGTGATTCGGGGGTCGACTGAATGAACGTTCTGAGCATAAATACGTTCCACGGACTTACCATACTGGGGAGTATGATTGCCCAAATGGTGTTCTTGAGCTTCAGGTATTGTGTTATCAATATGTATATAGGAACAAGTCCGCCGCTAAAGAGCATTGTGAAGTAGAAGTAGAAGGACAGCTGTGAGTGTGCGAAGAAGGTCTTTCTGGATACTACATACGCCGCCTGTGTACATATTATAACTCCCAGTGCTGTTCCTATAACCGTAATCATTGCTGTAATCTTGTACGCATTAAGCAACTGCGTCGGGTTTGCGAACAGTATTTTATATGCCTGAAGACTCCACTCTGTAGGAATAAGCTGGAATCCGTGCTGTGCTATTGATGCCTCAGATGTGAAGGATACTATTACTACCATCAGCATCGGCAGGGCACATACTATGCCGAACATAGCCAGACATATATATGATACTAATTTTACCAATAATTCTTCTGTGTTTGCTTTCATTATGTTGTAACCTCCTTTCAATTATCAGAACAATGCGTAATCTTCGTTATACTTCTTGACTATCGCATTTGTTGTGATAACAAGGATAAGTCCAACCACCGACTGTGTGAGACCTACGGCACTCGCAACGCTTGTTGAACCTGCGCCGGTAAGTGCTCTGTATGTATATGTCTCGACAACGTCAGTTACCTTCTGAAGTGCTCCCGACTGTTGGGGAAGCTGGTAGAAGAGACCGAAGTCTGAGTTGAATATCTTTCCTATAGCCATTATTACCAGTATTGTAACTGTAGGAGCGAGCATCGGTACGGTAATCTTTACTGCCGTCTGCACTATTGAGCATCCGTCAACCTTTGCCGCTTCATATATACTTTCATCAATATTCAAAATTGATGTGTAATACAAAAGTATCTGATAACCCTGTCCCTTCCACATATGGAAGAACCATAAGATAAACGGCCAGTATTTAGCTTCGCTGTACCAAGAGATTCTCTCGCCACCCATATCGGTTATCATTCCGTTAAATATACCATTCTTATAGCTCAAGAACACTAGTGACACATACGCCGCAACTACCCACGAAAGGAAATACGGCTGGAACATCAGGTTCTGGAATAAGCCGGTTGCTTTCTTATTCCTTATATTTGTCAGCATTATCGCAAAGATAATCGACAGGATATGTCCTGTTATTATAAAAGAAAGGTTGTAGCATACCGAGTTTCTGATAACAACAGCAGCGTCATTCGACTTAAAGAAGAATTCGAAGTTCTTAAGCCCTGCCCACGGGCTGCCGAATATGCCAAGGTCGTAGCGATAACTCTTAAATGCTATGATTACTCCAAACATTGGCAGGTATGCCATTACGAACACTACCAGTACCGCCGGCAGCGCCAACAGCGTCAGTTGCGCCTGATCCTTTCCCGACCTGCCTAAGCCCCGCGGTTTTAGCTTCTTGGCCTCTACTCCCGCTGTTCTCTTTTTTGCCTCTTTCAATTTGTGATCCTCCCATCACGATGTATTTGCACGCACATCTGTACCCCTATTACAAATGTGTGACAGTTAACCTAACTATATTATACTATCACTATTAAAGTATGTAAATATCAAATTCAGGCAAAAATATCAAATTAATGCCCAAATCTCAAACCCGCATAAATACTGGGTTTTTTGGCCATTTATTTTGATATGACATCTGGGCCTTGCGCCCTTTTGCAATGTTATAAATCACCTCAAAACACTATATTTTGTAGTCGGCTTGTAATTTACATGTAATATTATATCATATTTAGATATAAAAAGCTATTACTTTCGCACAATATGATGTTTGGTAATTTGTGCATATTTTTGTTGTTTATTTCTGTATTTAATATTGTCTTTTTAACTTTTGATAAAGATTATGGCTGTTATAATGCACCCTTATTCAAGAAAAACAGCTTTAAAGAATGGCATCCAGATGTAAGAGATAAATATTCTTCCGATGATTACGATAATAGAAATCGGCACGCCATTCAGAGTTCACTTCCGAAAACTAAAAACCACCCTAAAGGGCGGCTTTTGTTTGGTATCTTTAGATGTCGTCGGTATTTGTTTTGATTTCAAAATAAGCTGCTCTGTCTTCATCCCTCACATCTCCAAAATTAATAGAAAATGCAACATTGGTTCCTGACTCCATCTCTATTGTTGTTATTGGCTGACCATAATGTGTCCTTCCTCTCACAACAGTTCTATGGTCAAATTTGAATTGCTTTATAGTTTCACCAACTATTCCCGAGAAATGTGCAGATACATCTACTACGCCATCAACAGGCAACTCCGTATCAGTCCAAAAGTCAGCATATTGTGTTGTTATCAAAGCGCCATCATCATATACAAAATACAAAGTATCATTAAAACAATTCTGTTCTTTGAAATCAGGTAAATTCATTGAATAAAAAATTTGTTTCTCATCATTTTTTACAGCCATCACTTTCAGAATCTTTTTACCAATAGCCATCTCATACGTATCTATTCCACTATAAGGACGTCCTTCATCTATAGCGAGGTAGATTTGATACACAGCCTCATATATATTCCCCAACGAATGATTATGCTCACAGGTGTCTTGATAACTACCTTCACTTCCAATAAAACTCCAAGGTGTAGCGCTCTCAGCAGTCTCATCATACGAAATAGTTCGATTTTTTGCACCTGCATCAAAAAGAATTTTTGTTGCTTCTAAAAAACCCCTGTCAAATGTAGAAAGAGTTAAAGCATATAAGCACTGCGCACCATAACAACCATCAAATTTGTTGACATCAAAACCACGCTCAAGAAAAAAACGAATAATTTGACACATCGAACGTCCAATTTCAGGGTTTCTGTCGACATCATGTCGGCAATTTTCACAACTCTCCTTCTCGCAATCCTGACATTCTCTTTGCATTTCATCTCCGCGTTTCGAACACCAGTATCCATGCAATATTTCAGAAAGTATATTTTCGTCCGCATTCTTTCCTGTGGCATTGACGTCTGCTCCTTGCCTGATTAATTCCTCTGCTGCAACAAAATCAGGTGCGCCAGAACGAAATAACTTTATTAGCTTATTTTCAAGGTTTCCATATCCGTAATCATAACTCATTGCATCCCCTCCTCATAAGAACTATATCACAAACTCTGTCCGTATAAAAGGACAATAACAATAAAATATTAAAATATATGAGCTCAAAAATCAATAAATCGTTCGATTTCGCCAACTCATAGATTGGAACCTATCTTATCTCACCCCTGGTTTCTCCTCTACCAAAAGACCCCAAACAAAAATACCACCCGATAGGGTGGTTTTTTGTTTGGTGGGCCTTCGGGGACTCGAACCCAGGACCGTCCGGTTATGAGCCGGATGCTCTAACCAACTGAGCTAAAGGCCCTTATAATACGAGCCTTCTTCCTAAAAAGAAGGCTCTTTTCTGGTGACCCGTACGAGAGTCGAA
>JAZRPK010000043.1:0-2092 GCA_045649145.1 Clostridia bacterium | reverse complement strand
TCTGTGTGTGCTTTATTACATATAAGAAACTGTCCCACCCTCGCTGCGTTATATGCTATGTCCTCTGGGTACGTATTTGCAAGCATATTACCCGAACATATGTTCTCAATAGAGAACAGCTCACTTACAGTATCGACTGCCTCAATATCGCAAATCACAGCATCATCACCTTTGTGATATAAAAGCATATCAGGATGAGTTTTTACTGCGTTATATAGCTTTGAATGCGGTTTAGTCTTTATTACATCGATACCATATGAGTTTAATGTAAATTCGCTTTCCTTGCTGATATTACAGCTTGCAATTACTGCTGTTACATCATTTGCGGGCAAATTGGGAATTGTTACGTAATTCATTTTATCATTTCCTCAAATTCCTGTTCGGAAATCACTGTAACACCAAGTGAGTTTGCCTTATCCAGCTTACTCCCTGCTTCCTTTCCTGCTAAAACATAGCTGGTATTCTTAGAAACCGACGAGGAGGTTTTTCCGCCTAAGCTTTCGATAATTTTGCCTGCCTCGCTTCTTGTATAGTTTTCAAGAGTACCTGTCAGGACAAAAGTTTTGCCATCAAATCGATTATCGACAACATCAGAAGCAACATTGTCCATTGATATGCCGGCAAGCTTTAGCCGGTTAATAAATTCCATATTTTGTTCTTCTTGAAAGTAATCCCTGATGCTTTTAGCCATAACAGGTCCGATTTCTTCGATAGCTGTAAGCTCGTCTTCATCAGCTAAAATAAGCTTGTCCATCGTCCTGAATTCCTGTGCCAGTACTTTAGCAGCTTTTTCTCCAATGTGGTGTATTCCGAGTGCCGTTATAACCTTGGAAAGCTCGTTTCCCTTGGATTTTTCAAGTGCATCCAAAAGATTTTGTGCTGACTTTTCGCCCATTTTGTCAAGTGCAGAAAGCTGCTCTTTTTCTAAGAAATACAAATCTGCAGCAGTTTCTATCAAACTATTTTCCAAAAGCTGTTCTATAACTGCAGGACCTAAGCCGTCTATATCCATTGCAGCCTTTGATACAAAATGAATAATATTGCGTTTTCGCTGTGCGGGACAGTTAACGCCTGTACATTTATAGGCAGCCTCTCCGTCCTCGCGGACTACATCAGCGCCACATTCGGGGCAATTTTTTGGCATATTAAATGTCTTTTCATTTCCGTCACGTTTATCGATAGCAACCTCAACAACGGCAGGAATAATGTCGCCTGCTTTTTCAATAATTACAGTATCACCTATTTTAATGTCCTTTTCGACAATATAATCGTAATTGTGAAGTGTTGCACGTGAAACGGTAGAGCCTGCAATTCTAACTGGCTCGAGATATGCAAGCGGTGTTATAACGCCCGTTCTGCCGACCTGAACTCTAATATCAACAATTTTTGTCATTTTCCTTTCTGCTGGGAACTTGTACGCAATTGCCCACTTAGGAAATTTTGATGTAGAGCCAAGCTTTTCTCTTACATCAAGCTCGTTTACCTTGACAACAGAGCCGTCAATATCAAACGGCAGCTCGCCTCTCTTATCCCCTATTGCCTCAATTTCCTTTATTGCAGCATCAATACTATTGTAGCTACTGTTATTTAGTATAGTCTTAAAACCGAGTCTTTTAAGCAGCTTTAGTCCATCTATATGTGTTTTTACCTCTACGCCTTCAATCTGCTGAATGTTAAAGACAAATATATCAAGCTTGCGTTCTCTGGCAATTTTAGGGTCAAGCTGTCTTAGCGAGCCCGCAGCTGCATTTCTCGGATTAGCAAAAAGTGGCTCGCCACGTTCCTCTCGCTGGTTGTTAAGTGCGATAAAAGAACTTCTTGGCATATAAACCTCGCCACGAACTTCCAGAAAATCAATCGGCTCGGTTAGTCTTAGCGGAACAGAGTCAATCGTTTTGATATTCTCACTAACGTCTTCGCCGACTATTCCGTCACCTCTGGTAGAGCCTCTTACAAACTCTCCATTGCGGTACTCGAGCGAAACTGAAAGACCATCAATTTTGTGTTCAACAACATACGAACAGTTAGAAACTGCCTTAACCTTGCGGTCAAATTCCTTAACCTCGTCAAAGCTAAACGCATCCTGCAGGCT
>JAZRPK010000042.1:0-13430 GCA_045649145.1 Clostridia bacterium | reverse complement strand
GCCTGTTGCGTTTGCGATATACATTCTGTCACCAAAGAGCTGTGTTATAAGCTTAGCGTAAGGTGTTTCACCACAGCCTGCACAAGCACCTGAGAACTCGAGGTACGGCTTTCTGAACTGTGAACCCTTAACTGTTGAAATTGCAAACTTATCAAAAACATCTGCCTTAGGAGCAAGTGTCTCGCCGAAATCAAATGCGCTCTGTGCGTCAAGCTGAGTTTCAAGACCTGACATTGTAAGAGCCTTAACACCCTTAACCTCAGGACAAACATTTACACAAGAGCCACAGCCTGTACAGTCAAGAACGGATACTGTGATACCGAACTTGTAGCCGTCAAGCTGACGAAGTGTAGCTGTCTTTGTGCTTTCGGGAGCGTTAGCGGCTTCTTCTTCAGTAAGAACTACCGGACGGATACAAGCGTGCGGACATACATAAGAGCAAAGACCACACTGCAGACATGCCTCGGGGTTCCAAACAGGAACGTCGATAGCAATACCGCGCTTTTCGTATGCAGAAGAACCGAGGGGTACTTCACCGTTTGCATACGGCTCAAAAGCAGATACAGGAAGCTTAGAACCACGGAAGCCGTTGATGGGAACGAGGATGTTGTTTACATAATCAACAAGCTTGCCCTCGCCCTCGTGCTTAACACCGAGGTCTTCTGCTACTGCGTTCTTCCATGATTCAGGAACCTCTACCTTAACAACCTCAAGCGCACCCTTGTCGATAGCGTCGTGGTTCATCTTAACGATAGCGTCACCCTTCTTTGAGTAGGATGCTGTTGCAGCGTCCTTCATATACTTGATTGCATCATCAGCGGGGATGATGTTAGCAAGCTTAAAGAATGCAGACTGTAAAACAGTGTTAATTCTGTTGCCAAGACCGATTTCCTTACCAATCTTAACACCGTCGATGGTGTAGAAGTTGATGTTGTTGTCAGCGATATACTTCTTAACCTGACCGGGTAGATGCTCCTCAAGCTCTGCAGCGTTCCAAGAGCAGTTTAAGAGGAATGTGCCGCCCGGCTTAACATCCTGTACCATATCGTACTGTCTGATGTAAGAAGCCTTATGGCAGGCAACAAAGTCTGCCTTATTGATAAGATATGTCGAAGTAATCTTTGCATTACCGAATCGGAGGTGTGAAACTGTAAGACCGCCTGACTTCTTTGAGTCATAGTCAAAGTAAGCCTGAACGTTCATATCTGTATGGTCACCGATAATCTTAACCGAGTTCTTGTTAGCACCAACAGTACCGTCAGCACCAAGACCCCAGAACTTACAGCTGGTAATACCTGCAGGTGTTGTGTCGGGATTTTCGGTAAGCTCGAGTGAAAGGTTGGTTACATCGTCTACGATACCGATTGTAAACTGCTTCTTCTCTGTATTCTTAAATGCTGCAATAATCTGAGCAGGAGTTGTGTCCTTTGAACCAAGACCGTATCTGCCGCCGTAAACGGGTACAGATGCGAACTTAGAGCCAGCCAATGCAGCAACAACATCAAGGTAAAGCGGCTCGCCGACTGAACCTGATTCCTTAGTTCTGTCAAGAACAACAATCTTCTTAACAGTTGAGGGAATAGCGTCGATAAAGTGTGAAACTGAGAACGGACGGTAGAGTCTTACCTTAACAAGACCTACCTTCTCGCCGTTAGCGTTCATATAGTCAACTGTCTCGGAAATAGTATCACAAGCAGAGCCCATAGCGATAATAACGCTTTCTGCATCAGCTGCGCCGTAGTAGTTAAAGAGCTTGTAATCAGAGCCAATCTTTGCATTTACCTTATCCATATAGGACTGGCAAATCTCGGGAACAGCCTGATAGTACTTGTTAGCAGCTTCTTTTGCCTGGAAGAATACGTCAGGGTTCTGAGCTGTACCGCGCTGTGCGGGGTGCTCGGGGTTAAGTGAGCTGCGTCTGAATGCGGAAATTGCATCCCAGTCAACCATTTCTGCAAGGTCAGCATAATCCCAGCAAGCAACCTTCTGGTACTCGTGAGATGTTCTGAAACCGTCAAAGAAATGAAGGAACGGAACTCTTGCCTTGATTGTTGTAAGATGTGCAACAGCACCAAGGTCCATAGCCTCCTGCGGGTTGGTTGATGCGAGCATTGCAAAGCCTGTCTGACGGCAAGCCATAACGTCTTGATGGTCTCCGAAGATAGAAAGAGCGTGTGATGCAAGTGCACGTGCAGATACGTTAAATACGCACGGCAAAAGCTCGCCGGCAATCTTATACATATTGGGAATCATCAAAAGAAGTCCCTGTGAAGCTGTATAGGTTGTGGTGAGAGCACCTGCTGTAAGTGAACCGTGAACGGTACCTGCAGCGCCTGCCTCAGACTGCATTTCGGTTACCTGAACTGTGCGGCCGAAAATGTTTTTCTGACCTGCAGCAGACCATTTGTCAGTAACCTCCGCCATATTTGATGACGGCGTGATTGGGTAGATGGCAGCAACGTCGGTAAACGCATATGACGCATAAGCGGCAGCGTTGTTACCATCCATGGTTTTCATTTTTCTTGCCATTGGATTTTTCTCCTCCTTGTTGTAATGGCAGCAGCATCTTTTGAACACTGCCCATTTTATTACAAATTATTTTGTTAAAATAATGCCTTTCAATATAATATCACTTTTTTTTACTAAAATCAATAACTATTTGTGTTTTTTTTGTCAAAGGAAGAATTTTTTTTGATTTCATCAAAAATCCAAAATATCAGCTCAAAAGTTTTAGAAGGTTTAACAAATATTTCAAAATCGGGTTTAGAAATTGACGATACGAGTGATAATAGAGATATCAGTCACGGCAGCAGGTACATAAATGCGAAAGGGAGGCATCAAAAAAATATGAATAAGGTCGAAATTTGCGGAGTAAATACATCCAAGCTGCCCGTGCTTACAAGAGAGGAAAAGGATGCACTGTTTGAACGTATAAAAGACGGCGACAAGTTTGCACGTGAGGAATTTATAAAAGGCAATTTAAGACTTGTCCTTAGCGTAATACAAAGGTTTTCCAACAGAGGCGAAAATGCCGACGATTTATTTCAGGTCGGCTGTATAGGTCTTATTAAAGCAATTGACAACTTTGATACAAGCCTTAATGTTCAGTTTTCCACCTATGCCGTACCGATGATTATAGGCGAGGTGAGAAGATATCTTAGGGACAACAATGCAATTAGAGTTTCGAGAAGTCTTAAGGATATAGCCTACAAAGCGCTTTACGTCAAGGAAAAGCTGATAAATAAAAACTCCAACGAGCCTACCGTGCAGGAGATTGCACGTGAAATGGATATGCCAAAAGAAGACGTAGTAATGGCACTTAATGCGATAGCAGACCCTGTAAGCCTTTACGAGCCTGTCTATCACGATACGGGCGAGGCGGTGTATGTGATGGATCAGGTAAAGGACAGCAAAAACACCGACGAAAACTGGCTTCGTGATATTGCAATAGCCGAGGCTATGGGACATCTGGGCGAAAGGGAGAAGCATATTCTGCAGCTTAGATTTTTTCAGGGAAGAACACAAACAGAGGTGGCGGAGGAGATAGGTATTTCGCAGGCACAGGTGTCACGCTTGGAAAAAAGTGCCTTGAGTCATATGAAAAAATATATTTAATTTATGCCGTAGCCTCCCGCTTGGGAGGCTTTGCTTTAAGAAAATTTAGAATATTTTTTATAGAAAAACTTGCTTTTTTAACTCATATATATTATAATTTAATAAAATAATATTTTGTTTAGGAGAACGAATTATGGCAGACAAAAAAGATAAGAAAACCATAATGGAGGTTAATGACGAAGAGGACAGAAAGAAAGCGCTGGCGGCTGTTCTCGGTGTTATAGAAAAGCAGTACGGCAAGGGTAGTATTATGAAGCTTGGCGAGAAGCCGAGAATAAATGTGGATGTAATTCCTACAGGCTCGCTGACACTCGATTTGGCATTAGGAGTTGGAGGCGTTCCCAAGGGCAGAGTAATCGAGATATACGGCCCCGAATCGTCGGGAAAAACCACAGTTGCACTGCATATCGTAGCAGAGGCGCAAAAGCGTGGCGGTGATGCCGCATTTATTGATGCGGAGCACGCACTTGACCCCGAATATGCGAAAAAGCTCGGCGTTGATATTGACAATCTGCTTGTTGCCCAGCCGGATACGGGCGAGCAGGCTTTGGAGATTGCAGAGGCACTTGTAAGAAGTAATGCGTTGGACGTTGTTGTTATCGACTCTGTTGCAGCTCTTGTTCCCAAGGCTGAAATAGAGGGTGAAATGGGCGATTCACACGTTGGTATTCTTGCAAGACTTATGTCGCAGGCACTCAGAAAGCTTACAGGTATCACAGCCAAAACAGGCACAGCTGTAATTTTCATCAACCAGCTGCGTGAGAAGGTAGGAGTTATGTACGGTAACCCCGAAACAACACCTGGCGGACGAGCTCTTAAGTTCTTCTCGTCTGTACGTCTTGATGTAAGACGTCAGGAACAGATTAAAAACGGTACAGAAGTTATCGGAAACAAAACCCGTGTAAGAGTTGTTAAGAATAAGGTTGCACCTCCTTTTAAGGAGGCAGAATTTGATATTATGTACGGCGAGGGAATTTCTAAGCTTGGAAATATTTTAGACGTTGCCGTTGATTTTGATATTATTAAGAAATCGGGTGCGTGGTTCTCTTACGATGGCGAAAGAATTGCTCAGGGCAGAGATAACACAAAGAAATATATGCAGGATAATCCCGAATTTGCCGAGATGATTGAAAATCAGGTTCGTGCTGCGTTAAATCTTGACGGCTCTGTTGATGCTGACAGCATTGACGAGCAGACAGAGGAGTAATTAAGAAAAATTTTCAAGAAACTATTGACGTTTCGAGAAAATAATAGTATTATAGTAGTATGCTACATAATCCAAGGAAGAACTGTAACAGGGGGATTTCAATATGTTTTCTAAAGAGGTAGAGGTTCAAAATCAGGTTGGGCTGCACGCAAGACCTGCAACCTTCTTTATTCAGAAGGCTAACGAATTTAAGTCGAGCATCTGGGTAGAAAAGGAAGAACGCAAGGTGAATGCGAAGAGTCTGCTTGGTGTTTTGTCCCTGGGCATTACAAAGGGAACTACCATTAATGTTATAGCGGACGGCGTTGACGAAGAAGACGCTGTTAATACGCTTGTTAATTTGATTGCTTCTAATTTTGCAGAGTAATCTGTCTTTTGAAATGCATAAAATAACTCTACCATTGTGTAGAGTTATTTTTATCTTATCGAAAAAAGGAGGGGTGTGGCTTGAAGAATTTTGATTTGGAGGGCGAGCTTTCACGTTTGCCCGAAAAACCGGGCGTATATATTATGCATTCTGCTGATGATACCGTTATCTACGTCGGCAAGGCAAAAATCCTTAAAAACCGTGTCAGACAGTATTTTCGTGACAGCAAAAACCATACCCCTAAGGTCAGAGCTATGGTGGCGAATATATGCTATTTTGAGTATATCATCACCGACTCTGAAACGGAGGCGCTGGTTCTTGAATGTAATTTAATAAAGAAATACCGCCCCAAGTACAACATACTCCTAAAAGACGATAAGCAGTATCCGTACATCAAGGTTACAATAAACGAAAAATACCCACGGATATTTATGACCAGACAGCTTAAAAATGACGGAGCAAAATATTTCGGCCCGTATGCAGGCGGAGGTACTGTAAAAGCGGTGCTGGAGCTTGTGGGCAAGATTTTTAAGCCGCCCAAATGCCACAGAAAATTCCCCGACGATATCGGCAAGGGCAGACCTTGCCTTAACTATCACATAAAGGCGTGCTTTGCGCCCTGTACAGGCAATGTGTCGGAGGAGGAATACAGACGGGTATTCTATTCTATATCGAGATTCTTAAGCGGCGACCACAGCAAGCTTTTAACCGAGCTTGAGGCAGAGATGAAGAAAGCATCACAGGCGATGGAATTTGAACGTGCGGCAGAAATACGTGACGAGATAGCCGCCATAAACCGACTTGACGAAAAGCAGAAGATTGTAAATTCTGACAATATGACCGATATGGACATTGTTGCCGCATCAACATCGGGGGATAATGCCTTTTGCGAAATATTCTTTGTGCGTATGGGAAAGGTTACAGGCAGAGAGAATTTCAGGCTTATAGGTGTATCGGATAGAACAAAAGAGGAGATAATATCCGATTTCCTTAAGCAGTTCTACCGTGATGCGCAGTTTATACCTACCCAAATTCTGACGGAGGTTACCGCCGCTGACGAGGAGGTAATTGCCGAGTGGCTGAGCTCTAAAAAGGGCAGAAGGGTAAAAATCAGCACTCCCGTTCGAGGTGAGAAGAAAAAGATAGTCGAAATGGTTAAGAAAAATGCAGAGAATGCCTGCATTAACTATCTTGCTGCCAAACAGAAAAGTAAAATAAGAAACACCGTCTTAAACGAGCTTGCAGCCGCTACAGGTCTTGCAGCACCACCTGAATATATCGAGGCATACGACATCTCGAATATATCAGGCACAAATAATGTCGGCTCGATGGTTGTATTCAAAAACGGAAAGCCAGCACGAAAGAGATACCGCTCCTTTAATATAAAATCATTTGAGGGCGCTAACGATTATAAAGCGATGCAGGAGGTACTGTATCGCCGCATAAGACGTGCGTATGATGAGGAGCAGGAGATTGAAAACGGAACTATAAAAAGGGAGGATGCAAAGTTTTTGCCGCTTCCCGATTTGATGCTGATAGACGGCGGCGCAGGTCATCTTGCGGCTGCTAAGGAGATGCTCGATATGATGAGCGTGGAGATACCTGCGTTTGGTATGGTAAAGGACAGCCGTCATCGTACACGTGCGCTTGTATCGGACAATGGCGAAATTGCACTTTCACCCACAGGCAGCGTGTTTAAGCTGATAACGTCAATTCAGGACGAGGCACACCGCAGTGCGATTACTCATCACAGAAACAAACGCTCACAGTCGGTTACCAAATCCGAGCTTGACGAAATAGCGGGCATAGGACAGGCGAGAAAATCCAGACTGCTTGCGCATTTTAAGTCTGTAGATAGGGTAAAGACCGCCTCATTTGAAGAACTTTTGGCAGCGGGTGTGGATAAAAAGACGGCAGAAAATATATTAAAGCATTTCGGAAATAATGGGGAATAAGATATGTTTACGCTTGTAAAAAAAGGGAATTTGTGTTATTATACAATAGACGCTTTTGAAAAAACAGGAATAGTAAAGCATTGCTTTACCACAAAGCACGGCGGAGTCAGTAAAGGCTGTTATGAAAGCCTTAACCTAAGAATTAACAGCGATGACTCAAAGGAAAACATACTCAAAAATTACCGCATTATCTGTCAGGAGCTTGGAATAGACGAAAAACGTCTGGTCCTTTCAAAACAGGTGCATAAAACGGATATTATCGACATAACTGCAGCCGATTGCGGCAACGGCATTGTTTATGATAATAAATTTGAAAGCGCTGATGCTTTAGTAACTAACGAAAAGAATGTACCGCTTGTAACCTTTTTTGCCGATTGTGTGCCTGTTTTCCTTTTGGATACAAAAAGACAGGTGCTTGCACTTGTGCATTCGGGGTGGAGAGGTACGGTTTCGGAAATAGCAAGCCTTACTGTGCAGCATATGATTAAGAGATACGGCTCTTTCTCGGAGGATATAATAGCGGCGATAGGCCCGTCAATACGCAAATGCCATTTTGAAGTAGGCGAGGAGGTAGCGGCGGAGTTTGACGGCGAGTTTGTCGACCGCTCAAGAGAAAAGCCACATATAGACCTGCAAAGATGCATAATAAATCAGCTGATACTATCAGGCATAAAAGAGGAAAACATAACAGACAGCGGAATTTGCACTTGCTGCAAAAGCGATGAATTTTATTCGCACAGAACAACGGGAAATGCCAGAGGGAATATGGCGGCTATTGCTATGCTGGTGTAAAAATCGGGAGGGGAAAATATGGATAAGTGGGTATTTTTTCTTGATATTGACGGAACGCTGGTGGCAAATGGCCAAATCCCCGAGGAGAATGTAAATGCTGTAAATGAGGCTGTTAAACAGGGACACTATGTATTCCTATGTACAGGCCGTCCGCTTGCAAATATTGCAAAACCAATATTGAATGCAGCCCGTTGGAGCGGGGTGATAGCCTCGATGGGTGCGGAAATTTATGTCGGGGATACAAAATTAAGAGAAAGAACGGTCTCTCGTGATTATGTAAAAAGGGTAGTATCAAAGCTTCTTGAAGAAGATGTTTGGGCTGTTTTTGGCAATATAGAAAACTGCCTCTCAATAAAGAATAAGCATATTGACATAAAAGATGTATCAGAGCTTGACAAGGTTCTTAACGGGGTGACAAAAATGGATTTTGCAACCTCTGTTTCAAAAGAGCTTGAGGAATTAATATCGCAGGAAATGTATGTACTTCATCACGACAGATATTACGAGGCGTCTGTAAAAGGCGTTTCAAAGTCCGAGGGTATTCAATTTGTGATGGATAAGCTTAATATACCGCACAGGTTTTCTGTTGCAGTAGGGGACAGCGTTAATGATATCGATATGATAAAATATGCAGGAATCGGAGTAGCGATGGGTAATGCGTTAGATGAGGTTAAAGCCGCTGCCGACAGGGTTACGCTTGAAAATACCAACTGCGGTGTTGCTCGGATAATAAGAGAAATCATTAAATAACCATAAAAGGAGATGTGGGCTATAAAAAGGATAATTGCCGCAGTAATGTGCTGTGTGTTGTTGTCGCTGTTTGGCTGTGGTGACGGCATTAAAAACGGCGAGCTGATAATAGAAGAGGGAAAAAGAGAGATAAACTTAGCAATTTTTGACGTGGATACATTAAATCCTATAAGGACAAAATCGCAGTCTGTGTCAGAGATGCTCTCGCTCGTATATGAGCCGCTCTTTTCCTTTGATAAGGAGTTAAAACCGATACCCTGCCTTGCTAAAAGTGCAGAGGTTTCAGCTGACGGTATGACAGTAAAAATCACGCTCTCCGACGGTGTGATGTGGCAGAGCGGTATTTCCCTTACGGCAGAGGATGTTGTCTACACGATAAACCAGATAAAAAACGGCGACTCGCTTTATAAGCATAACGTAGCTTATGTGGCTTCTGCGACAGCAGATGATGACTCAAGTGTGCTTTTGTCTCTTTACGAGCCTGTTATGAACATAGAAGGTCTTTTATCCTTCCCGATTATAAGAAACGGCTCTGTGTCGGAGCTTGACGATAAGCCTGACGGTACGGGTGCGTTTTCCGTTTCGGATAAGAATGCGTCTTTGATAAAGCTTGTGCCTAATAAACACAAAGGGACAAGCTCACTTTCGGCGGTTAATGTCAGCATTATGCGAAGCGAAGCTGCGTGCCTTAATGCGTTTGAGGCGAATGAGATTGATATTATCACCTCTGCGGCGGTAGACCTTGGCGAAAAGACGCCGGCAG
The DNA here is from genome assembly GCA_045649145.1 of Clostridia bacterium. GTDB lineage: Bacteria > Bacillota > Clostridia > UBA1381 > UBA1381 > HGM11525. The sequence continues at coordinate 3,981 of JAZRPK010000042.1, read as the reverse complement.
GCGAAATTCAGACATATCAGTACACATCAAACAGAATGACCTTTTTAGGCTTTAACTGTACCTTGGAAAAGTATCAGAGTCCGTATTTAAGGCTTGCTGTAAGCAGTATAATAGACAGGGACAAGATAGTTGAAAAGGCACTTTTCGGCAAGGCGGCGGAGTGCAAGTTGCCCTTTAATCCCGAGAGTAGCTTTTACAAAGAAACGGAGGGGCCGGAAATTGATATAAGCGGTACTCTCTCCCGTGCAGGATACACCAAAAATGATGGGGTATATCTATCCGAATCGGGCGAGCAGGCGATGGTGGATATATTAGTTTCACAGGATAGTGCACGCAAGATATCGGTGGCGGAAATGATTGCCGAACAGCTTAAAACGGAGGGAATTATCGCAAATGTAACCGTGTTGCCATATGAAGATTACAAACAGAGAATAGAGGACAAGAAATACGATGTCTTTATAGGTGAGGTTACGATGTTAGACAACCTGTGTCCCGATTTTTTAACCGATGAGGGTAACTTTTTCGGATATTTTGACCAGGCAATGTCCGATGCTGTTTATGCTATGAAGCTTGCAAAAGCAGACGATATAGAGGCTGCTCTGCTTGGTTATGAACGGGTATTTACAGTAAATCCGCCGTTTGCACCGCTGTATTATGCAAATGACGGCGTTGTGTATAAAAAGAGTCTTTCGGGTATTACCGAACCGAATTTTTATAATAATCTTTGCGGCTTGGATAAGATGTATTTTAAGGCTGTATAGTTAAAGAGGGAGAAGTCTATGGAAGACAGACACGTTGTTGTAATAGGTGCGGGAGCGGCAGGCCTTATGGCTGCATATGCACTAAAAAACAGGGTCGGCAAGGTAACCGTGATTGAAAGAAATACTATGCCTGCCAGAAAGGTAAGAATTACCGGCAAGGGCAGATGTAATGTGACCAACATAGCTGACACCGAAGAAATTCTGGATAATATAACACGTAACAGACGTTTTATGTACAGTGCACTTTCTGCCTTTTCCAACTATGATGTGATGGCACTTTTAGAGGATATGGGCGTACCCACCAAGGTTGAAAGAGGGGGCAGGGTTTTTCCGCAGTCGGACAGCGCAAAGGACGTCGCAGACGCATTGGTAAAGGCTGCATTGGGTGGTAATGTAAAGATAATAACGGCGAGAGTAACGGGTATCGAAGCGTCAGACGGCAGAGTTTGTGCAGTAAATACCGACAAGGGCAAAATTGAATGTGACAGCGTTATACTTGCAACAGGCGGAAAATCCTATCCGCTAACCGGCTCTGATGGCTCAGGCTATCGTTTTGCCAAAAAGCTCGGGCATACTATAGTACCGCCCAAGCCGTCGCTCGTTCCGCTTGTAACGGAGGAGAAATGGGTATCGGAGCTAATGGGTTTATCGCTTAAAAATATTGCATTTAGCATTTCTCTGGATGGCAAAAAGATTTTTGATGACTTTGGAGAAATGCTGTTTACGCATTTTGGAGTGTCGGGACCGGTGGTACTTTCCGCATCAGCACATCTTGACGATATAGGCGAAAGGGAATATAAGGCAGCAATAGACTTAAAACCTGCTTTGGACGAAAAACAGCTTGATATGAGAATTTTAAGGGATTTTGAAGCTGCAGGGAAAAAGCATTTGATAAATGCGCTCGATAAACTATTGCCAAAAGCACTTATTCCTGTTATAATTAGATTATCCGAAATCGAGCCGCACACAGAGGTAACATCGGTTACCAGAGAGCAGAGGCTTAAGTTGGGACAGGTTATAAAAAATCTGGAGCTGACAATCACAGCTACACGTCCTATCGAGGAAGCAATAGTAACAAAAGGCGGTATAAGCTGCACCGAAATCAACCCGTCAACGATGGAGTCGAAGATAGTAGGCGGACTGTATTTTGCGGGCGAGGTAATAGATGTGGACGCTTATACGGGCGGATTTAATTTGCAGATAGCCTTTTCGACGGGGTATCTTGCAGGAAGTAATGCCTGATGGCGATGAAAGGAAAAAGCTATGATAGAAATTGGTAGCAAGGAAATAACCGCAGCGGCAATCAAATTGGCTATCACCGCTGACAGAGAAGAAGAACAACAGATGAAGGAGCTTTTGCTCTCTCAGGGTATAAAATGTGCCGCAATAGATTACGGCGGTGAATTTATGAGTGCAATTCCGAAAATTTTAGAGCGTGCGGTAGTTGCGGCAAAGCGTGAGGGCGTAATAGGCTCATCTCACGCCGAGGAGGGTGCTGTTGCAGGTGCGGCTCACGAGGCGGTTAATCAGATTTCCTCTAAGGCTCTGGGACTTAACCTGGGCGGAAAGATAGCAATTGCAGGCAACAGCTCGCATATTGCAGTTTGTGTATTCTTTGCAGTAGGACTTCTTAATCTGAATGATGTTACACTCGGCGTTGCACACAGAGCTGTCTGATTGTATATGAAAGGATAATGAAAAAATGGTAAGAGCTTTTCGCGGTGCTATAACCGTAGCTGAAAATGATAAGGATGAGATTTTGCGGGCAACCGCTGAGCTTTACGACAAGATGGTTGCAGAAAATGGTCTTGATAAAGAGGATTTTGTGTGTATTTTCTTCTCCTTAACACCCGATTTGGACAAGGTTTTCCCTGCCAGAGCAGTTCGGGAAAAGGGTGTAACCAATGTACCGCTTATGTGTATGGCGGAAATACCCGTAGAGGGAGCGCTTGAAAAGTGCGTTAGAATACTTATCTTGTCAAACAGCGATAAATCGCTTGACCAAATAAAACACATATACTTAAAGGACGCAGTAAACCTGCGCCCCGACCTTGTAAAGTGAGGGTGGCTATGAAGAAATTTAATGTTGCAATAGACGGACCTGCAGGTGCAGGAAAAAGCTCGATTTCCAAAGCTGTTGCCAAAAAGCTTGGGTGCATCTATGTAGACACAGGTGCGATGTACCGTGCGTGTGCACTTTATGCAATTTTGAATAATATCCCTATAACCGCTGACGGACTTGAAAACAGACTTGATGAAATCAAAATAGGGATTAAATACAGCTCTCTGGGACAGAGAATATTCCTTGGCGGAGTAGATGTATCAGAGCGTATAAGAGAGCCTGATGTAAGTATCGGTGCATCGGATATAGCTGTTATTCCTGCTGTTAGATTAAAGCTTGTAGATATGCAGCGAGAGCTTGCCAAGGAAAATAGTGTGGTAATGGACGGGCGTGATATAGGTACATACGTTTTGCCCGATGCCGAGGTTAAAATATTCCTTACTGCATCGGTTGACGAAAGAGCACGCCGCAGAGTTCTTGAAATGAAGGAAAAGGGACTTGAAGCGGATTTTGAAAGTGTGAAAAAGGATATGCAGTATCGTGACAAAAATGATTCCGAGCGTGAATTTGCACCGCTTAAGCAGGCGGAGGACGCTGTTTTGTTAGATACTACCGACCTTGATTTTGATGCTGTTGTAGCAGCAGTAACAGATATAATAGAAAAGACAGTCGGTTGATTGTTTTTAAGGAGAATAATATGTTTTATAAACTTGCTTTGATATTCTGCCGTATTGTACTGATGTTCAAATGCAGAGTAAAGTCTTTGGGCACGGAGAACGTACCGCTAAACGGAGGCTGCATACTTGCTCTTAACCATCGTACCAACTACGATGTTATGATTGCGGGTGTGACCTGCCCCAGACCGCTTAAATATATGGCAAAAGCAGAGCTTTTCAAAAACAAAATGTTCGCAAAGCTGATAACTCTGTGTGGGGCGTTCCCCGTTAATCGTGGCAGAGGCGATATAGGTGCAATAAAAAGTGCACTTGAAAAGCTTAAGAACAAAGAGATGGTGCTTATGTTCCCTGAGGGAAAACGTGTTGTAAGTCTTGAAGACGAGAAGAATACACGTGCTAAGCCCGGAGCTGTGATGATTGCCGTTAAGGCACAAATTCCGATTGTGCCGGCATATATCAGCGGAAAAATCGGATTTTTGCG
>JAZRPK010000041.1:0-7160 GCA_045649145.1 Clostridia bacterium | reverse complement strand
CCTTTATTAACGTCTGTGGCTATAACCTTTTTCGCAATACCATCTGTTATAAGACGTACGGGGATATATGCGTGGTCTGTGCCTATATCGGCAACAGATGTACCTTTTATATGCTTTATTATCATATTTAGTCTTGCTGTTTGCATAAATAGTCCCCTTTTATATCAAAACGGGAACGGGCTATCCCCCATTCCCGTTTCAGATACGTTGTCTTCCGTCAATCGTTTCACGTTTTCTTCTCAAAAGACGCAAATTCGTCTTAAATTCAATCCCTGCCGTTTTATGCTCTATCATATCCACCAGAGCGTGCAGTGACTCAATGTCAAAACCGCTTACCGACATTGTATATATTCTGTCGTCCTTAAGCCTCAGATAAAAAATATCACACCGTTTCAAAACTGTATCAAGTCTGCGGCTTAGAGAGGATATTTCCCTTAATCGTTTGTCAAGCTCGTAGCTTTTGAGCGTTTTTGAAAGATATCCTCTTGTACCTATCGCAATATCACAGATTTGAGAAACCATAATCTCATTAGTTACAGTTTTTGCCGGCACAAAGTCGGCAAAGAATGCAGGCTTAAAGTCAATCTTGTACGGGAAAAAGCCATTGTCCCACGTGCTTATGGTAAGCTTTTCGCCATCGCACTGGAGTGAAGGCGGAAAGGTGGCATTTATTTTGATAATCGTGTACAGCACTCCGAGTATACCCGCAACAAAATACGCTATAGCAAAAATGAATGAACCGTTAATCACACTCACAGCCGCCAGCATCAGTCCGATAACCGATACGGTGGCTACGAGTGCAATTTTAATTATGTTCCCTCTTTTTACTTTTTCGGCAAGCTCTGCTTTTACAAGATTTGCCATAGGCTTATCCTCTGATTATTATATCATCACGCGCAGGACCGTTTGATACAATCGCAATCGGCGCTTCGATATGCTTTTCTACAAATTCGATGTACTTGCGGCAATTTTCAGGCAAGTCCTCGTACTTTCTTATTCCGCGGATATCGCATTTCCAGCCGTCAAGCACCTCTAAAACAGGCTTCGCACGATTTAACTGACCTGTTGTCGGGAATGATGTTGTAACCTTGCCGTCAATTTCGTAGCCGACGCATACGGGGATTTTGTCAAGATATCCAAGTACATCAAGAACTGTAAACGCTACTCTTGTTGTACCCTGTACCATACAGCCGTATCTGGTAGCCACACAGTCAAACCAACCCATTCTTCTCGGTCTGCCTGTTGTTGCACCGTACTCACCGCCGTCACCGCCACGGCGACGCAGTTCATCCGCCTCATCGCCGAATATTTCGGATACAAACGCACCCGCACCTACAGCAGACGAATATGCCTTAACAACTGTTACGATATCCTTTATCTCATACGGCGGTATGCAAGCACCGACCGCACCGTAGCCAGCAAGTGTTGATGATGAGGTCGTAAACGGATAGATACCGAAATCAGGGTCCTTAAGTGAGCCAAGCTGGCCTTCCAAAAGAATGTTCTTACCAGATTTTACAGCCTCGTGCATATATTCTACCGTATTTACAACATAAGGCGCTACCATATCACGATACTCCAAAAGTGTGTTGTAAAGCTCGTCAACGTCAATAGTCGGCTTATGATAAATATGCTCAAGGGTAAGATTTTTAACCTCGAGAGTATTCTTTACCTTTTCCTTAAGGTACTCCTCTCCCTCGAAAAGCTCCCAAACCTGAAAACCGATTTTTGCAAACTTATCGGAGAAGAAAGGCGCAATACCCGACTTTGTTGAGCCAAACTGTCTGTCGGAGAGTCTTTCCTCTTCATACTGATCAAAAAGCACGTGATAGGGCATAACCACCTGCGCACGCTCCGAAACCATCAGCTTGGGTGCAGGAACTCCGCGGTCTACTATATCCTTCATTTCCTTAAATAGTGCAGGGATATTAAGTGCAACACCGTTGCCTATCATATTTACTACATTTTCGTTAAAGGAGCCTGACGGAAGAAGATGCAATGCAAATTTACCGTAATCGTTGATTATGGTATGACCGGCATTTGCACCGCCTTGGAATCTGATTACTATGTCAGCGTCCTTTGCGAGCATATCGGTGATTTTACCTTTGCCCTCGTCGCCCCAGTTGGCACCTACAATCGCTCTTACCATTTTATATCAATCCTTTCAATAATTACACGTTTATCTCAACCGACACACCCAAAAGCTCCTTATTGGCTTCAAGCATCGGCTTTACTGCTTCGTTTACAAAATCGTCCACCTGCTCGGGACTTCTTCCGATAAAGTTTTCCGGCTTTAAGAGTGACAGAATTTCCGCCTCGGTCATACTGAACTCACTATCGCCCGCAATAAGCGCAGGCAGGTTGTTTTCCTTACCCTCAACCTTGACATTACGTCCTGCCTCCATCGAATACTGACGGATTTTCTCGTGCAGCTCCTGTCGGTCGCCGCCACGCTTTACTGCATCCATCATTATATTCTCTGTCGCCATAAAGGGTATCTCACTCATAAAATGCTTTTCGATAACCTTAGGATAAACCACCAGTCCGTCAACCACATTTATATACAGTCCCAAAACCGCATCCGCTGCCAAAAATGCCTCAGGTATGCTAATTCTCTTGTTTGCCGAATCGTCCAAAGTGCGTTCGAACCACTGTGTTGCAGCAGTAATTGCAGGATTTACAGCGTCGGCTATAATGTATCTTGCAAGCGAGCCTATTCGCTCGGAGCGCATCGGATTTCTCTTATACGCCATCGCCGACGAGCCAATCTGCGATTTTTCAAACGGCTCCTCTATCTCCTTTAAGTGCTGCAAAAGTCGTATGTCGTTGGAGAACTTATACGCACTCTGCGCAATTCCCGACAGGACGTTTAGCATTTGCGAGTCAAGCTTTCTCGGATAGGTTTGTCCACTTACGTCAAAGCACTTGTCATAGCCCATTTTAGCCGCAATCTTACGGTCTAATTCCTTACATTTTTCGTGGTCGCCGTCAAACAGCTCCATAAAGCTCGCCTGTGTACCCGTTGTACCCTTACAGCCCAAAAGCTTTGCTTTGGAGAGTACGAAATCCACATCCTCCAAATCCATCATCAAATCCTGCAGCCAGAGAGTCGCTCTCTTTCCGACAGTAGTCGGCTGTGCAGGCTGAAAATGCGTAAATGCAAGAGTCGGCAAGCTCTTATATTCTTTCGCAAATTTTGCAAGCTCTGAGATAAGATTTACAAGCTTTTTCTTGATAAGACGCATCGCCTCGGTCATTATAATTATATCCGTGTTGTCGCCCACGTAACAGCTCGTTGCACCAAGATGTATAATCGGCTTTGCCTTCGGGCACTGCTCGCCGTAGGCAAAAACGTGGCTCATAACATCGTGACGCACAACCTTCTCACGTTCTCTTGCAACGTCATAGTTAATGTCATCAAGATGCTCTTTCATCTCGTTAATCTGCTCGTCGGTTATGTCAAGACCCAGCTCCTTTTCGCTTTCGGCAAGCGCAACCCACAGTCTGCGCCAGGTGGAAAACTTCTTGTCCTGCGAGAAGATATACTGCATTTCCTTCGACGCATAACGTGAGTTAAGCGGCGATTCATAAGTATTTGTAGCCATTTAAGGTTTCCTTTCGTTACAGTTTTTTCGACTGTAATTTTTCATCTTCCTGATATTGTCAATTTTTCGACATAACAATACAGACTATATTATATTATAATGTTGAAGGAAAATCAATATTTATTTGACAAAAAGATTGAAATTAAGCAAAAAATACTGTATAATGATTGTGATTTATTACTGCGAGGTGCAAAAGAATGTTTGATAAGCTTGAGGCTCTTGAGGAAAGATTAGCCGTTGTTACCGAAAAGCTGTCCGACCCGTCGGTTATTTCCGACCAGAACGCTTTTCGTGACTACTGCAAAGAAAATTCCGAGCTTACCCCGATTATAGAAAAATACCGTGAATACAAAACGGCAAAGCAGACGATTGCCGATGACAAGGAGATGCTCGCATCAGGCGAGGATAAGGAGCTTGAAGACCTTATCCGCACAGAGCTTGCCGAGGCAGAGGAAACTCTCGAAAGATGCTCCGAAGAGCTTAAAATCCTCCTGTTGCCCAAAGACCCCAACGACGATAAGAACGTTATTATCGAAATCCGAGGCGGCACAGGCGGCGACGAGGCGGCTCTTTTTGCAGCGGATTTGATGCGTATGTATTCGATGTATGCCGAGTCTATGAGATGGAAGATTGATATCCTAAACTCCAGCCCTACCGACATCGGCGGTTACAAGGAGGTTTGCTTCTCCATCGAGGGTCAGGGTGCATATTCGAGATTTAAGTTTGAAAGCGGTGTTCACCGTGTGCAGCGTGTACCCGAAACCGAATCGGGTGGCAGAATTCACACCTCTGCCGTAACGGTAGCAGTACTGCCCGAGGTTGAGGAGGTCGAGGTGGATATAAACCAGAATGACCTCAGAATAGACGTGTTCCGTGCAGGCGGACCGGGCGGTCAGTGCGTAAATACCACCGACTCAGCGGTAAGAATTACGCATTTACCGACAGGCATTGTAGTGTCCTGTCAGGACGAAAAGTCGCAGTTTAAGAACAAAGACAAGGCTATGAAAATCCTCAGGTCAAGAATATACGAGGTGATGGAGGCTGAGCGTCACAAAGAGATTGCAGACGAGCGAAAATCGCAGATAGGCTCGGGTGACAGAAGCGAGAGAATTCGTACCTACAACTTCCCTCAGGGCCGGGTAACCGACCACAGAATTAATCTCACACTCTACAAGCTTGAGCAGATATTAAACGGCGCTTTGGACGAGCTTTTTGAGGCTCTTATCACTGCCGACCAGACAGCAAAACTTGCAAAGGCTGAAAACTAAGATACAAAAACAGGAGCTTGCCACAAAAGGCAGGCTCTTGATTTTTTTGATAAAATATATGCCGAAAGGGGGTCTTTCGGTATGACAGATAAATTTGAAAGACATTTAAGAAACACCAATTTTTCACAAAACACTATTTCGGCGTATATGTTCGCCATAAAGCAATACAGCGGTCTATACGGCGAAATCACGAGAAAAAACCTTAAGCAGTACAAGGTTTGGCTGATTGAGCGCTACAGTCCCAAAACTGTAAATCTCAGACTGCGTGCTATAAACTGTTACTTAGAGGCTATCAAAAAGGAGGATTGGAAGCTTAGCTTTGTCAAAGTCCAGCAAAAAGCCTTTCTCGAAAACGTCATAAGCGAGGCAGATTACGAATATTTCAAAAGCCGCCTTAAAAAAGACGGCGAAATGTTCTGGTATTTTGTGATACGGTTTCTGGCGGCTACAGGCGCAAGAATAAGCGAGCTTGTCAAAATTAAGGTCGAACATATCCGCATCGGGCATCTCGACCTTTACTCCAAGGGCGGAAAGCTAAGACGCATATACTTTCCTCAGTCACTAAAAACGGAGGCTCTGTGCTGGTTAACTGACAGAGGGCAGGACAGCGGCTTTATTTTTTTGAACAAATACGGCAAGAGAATATCCACAAGGGGCATTTCAAGTCAGCTGAAAAAATTTGCAATCAGCTACGACATAGATACCTCAGTAGTTTATCCCCATTCCTTTCGCCACCGCTTTGCAAAGAGCTTTCTCGAGCGTTCGGGCGATATTGCATTCCTTGCCGACCTTATGGGACACGAAAGTATAGAAACCACTCGTATATATCTTAGGAAAACCGCAACAGAGCAGAGGGAAATTGTAGACAATCTAATAGACTGGTGATATAACAAAAACCGCACCAAAAGGTGCGGTTTTGATATTTATACTTCATAATCGAGCTTGAACTTCTCTCCACAGCCGTAGTTCTCGTAAACATAGTCGATATCCTTATCGCCTCTGCCCGACAGACAGCCGAGGATAGAGCCTGACTTATGCTCCTTTGCATAACGGATTGCATATGCAACTGCGTGGGCGCCCTCGATTGCAGGGATAATACCCTCGTATCTTGAAAGCAGGAAGAATGCCTCCATTGCCTCCTCGTCGGAAACTGTTTCGTAATGCACTCTGCCAACATCTCTTAAGTATGCGTGCTCGGGTCCTACGCCGGGGTAATCGAGTCCGCTTGCGATTGAATACACCGGTGACGGCTCGCCGTTTTCGTCCTGAAGAAGATATGTGTCAAAGCCGTGTATTCTGCCCTTTGTGCCAAACTTCATTGTCGCTGCGTGGTCGCCGACCTTTTCGCCTCTGCCCAAAGGCTCTATACCGTAGATTTCAACAGGGTCTGCCAAAAACGGTGTAAACATACCCAGCGAGTTTGAGCCGCCGCCAACGCAAGCACATACCGCATCAGGCATAATACCCGTCATTTCAAGGAACTGCTCCCTCGCCTCAATACCGATTACCGACTGGAAATCACGCACCATCTTCGGAAACGGATGCGGTCCGAGCGCCGAGCCGATACAATAAATAGCATTGTCGTACTCGTTAAGGTATGCTTCAAACGCTGCGTCAACAGCCTCTTTTAAGGTCTTGAGTCCTGCAGTTACGGGGATAACATTTGCACCAAGCATCTTCATTCTGATAACATTAGGATGCTGTTTTGCAATGTCAACCTCTCCCATATAAACGTCACATTCCATACCGAAATATGCAGCAGCAGTCGCAATAGCAACACCGTGCTGACCTGCTCCCGTTTCGGCAATAAGCTTTTTCTTGCCCATATATTTTGCCAGCAAGCCCTCGCCCATACAGTGATTAAGCTTGTGCGCGCCTGTATGGTTAAGGTCTTCTCTCTTTAAGTAAATCTGGCAGTTGCCGAATATTTTGGAAAGTCTCTCGCAATGATGTACTGGAGTCGGTCTGCCCTGAAATTCCTTTCTTATTCTGCGAAGCTCGTTGATAAACTGCGCAGAATGGCAAATTGCCTCGTAGGCATCGTCCGCCTCCTTAAACGCAGGAATGAGCTTTTCTGGCAGATAAACACCGCCAAACTCGCCAAAATATCCGTCTTTATTCGGAAACTCCTTAAGATAGTTGTCAAAATCCTTATACTTATTCATATCTCTACACCTCCGTAGCTTTTTACGGTTTATATACAAAGAAAACAAGCACCACCTAATGCTTGTTTTTTTGTGGCGGAGAAGGAGGGATTTGAACCCTCGCGCCGGTTGCCCGACCTACA